>JBKCPG010000001.1:0-8641 GCA_046309395.1 Cyanobacteriota bacterium
TGCGGCCTGCGCGTGTTCCTCGACCTGAAGTTCCACGACATCCCCGCCACCATGGCCGGGGCCTGCCGCAGCGCCGCCCACCTGGGGGCGGAGCTGATCACCGTGCATGCCGCGGCGGGCTCCGAAGCCCTGGCGAGCGCCCAGGCGGCGGCCCTGGAAGGGGCGGCGGCCGAGGGGCTGGCGGCCCCCACCCTGCTGGCGGTCACGGTGCTCACCAGCTGGGAAGCCGCCCGTTTCGCCTCCGAGCTGGCCATCGCCGAACCGGTGGGGGCCGACGTGGAGCGGCTGGCGGCGGTGGCGGCGGGGGCGGGGGTGGGCGGATGCGTCTGCTCGCCCTTGGAGGCGAAGGCCCTGCGAGCGGCCCATTCCGAGCCCTTCGTCCTGGTTACCCCCGGAATTCGCCCGGAGGGCGCCAGCGGGGGCGATCAGGCTCGGGTGATGACCCCAGAGCGGGCCATCGCCGCCGGAGCCAGCCAGCTGGTGATCGGCCGGCCCATCACCGCCGCGGCCGATCCCGCGGAGGCCTTCGCCCGCTGTCTCGCTCGGATCGAGAGCTAGGAGGGATCCACCCGATGCTGCGTCAAGTCCTGCGTTCGTTGGCGGTGAGCACCAGTGGTGAGGGGTTCACCGACCTCACCGCCTCCCTCAATCGGGAAATCGGCGCCAGTGGACTGACCACGGGTCTGGCGGTGCTCAGTTGCCTGCACACCAGCTGCTCCCTCACCATCAACGAGAACGCCGATCCCCGGGTGCTGGAGGATTTGGCGGCCTATCTGCGGGCCCTGGTGCCCCAGGAGGGTGTGCGGCCGATCAGCGGCCAAGGCCCCCTGCGCCCCTACGCCCACGACGATGAGGGACCGGACGACATGCCAGCCCACATCCGCGCGGCCCTCACCTGCTCCAGCTTGAGCCTGAGCTTTCACCGGGGTCGGCTGGTGCTTGGCACCTGGCAAGCCGTCTACCTCTGGGAGCACCGTGCCCGCGCCCATCGCCGCCAGCTCGGGCTCCACCTGCTCGGTGAGGGCCAGCCATGAGCCCCCAACGTCCAGGGTCCTGGCCCCCGGCGGTGTGGGCGGCCTGTGGGGCCGCCCTGGTGGCGGCCACCTGGTTGGTGGCCCAGCTCAGCGTTCAGGGGCGTCTTCGCGCCCTGGAGGCCGAGGCGAGCTTCCTGCGCCGCACCCGCCAGGTGGATGTGCCCCGTTTGCTCACCGACCTGGAGCGTTTGGCTGGCCCGGCCGCGGACCGCCTGGCCTACCAAGAGCTCAAGGAGCGCCACGCCACCTTGGAACGGGAGCACCAGGCGTCTTTGGAGGCGCTCGCCTCCTTGCGCCGCGCTCGCCGTCTGGAGGAGCGCTTCACCCTCGGGGCTGGAGCTTCCCGATCGCTGCTGGAGGGCAAGGCGCGGTTGACCCTGGAGCGCGTGGAGGCCGGTGGAGCCAGGGTGGGGCTGGTGGGAGCGCCCACCACCCTCTGGCGGCCGGGCGACTTTCGCGACCTCAACTTCGGCGGCGGCCGCTACCGCCTGTCGTTGGAGGGACTCCCCGAGGGGGGAGAGCCCCAAGCCACCTTTCGTTTGGATGCGCTCCTCGATGGGCGGCCCGCACCCTCTGGAAGCGCCTATCCCTCCTTGGCGCCCGCCCCCTCAACCGGGCCAAGCCCCTAGGACTGAGGGCCAGCGGGAGCGGAATCTCCCCCCGTTGTTGGGATTCCCATGGCCGCCATCACCACCACCACCAGCTGTCCGGAAGCCACCATCAGCGAGCTGGGGGAGCGGTCCTGGCCCATCTGGACCAGCGGCGTGAGCCTTTTTCCCTGGACCTGGGACGAGCGGGACCCTTGTCTTCTTCTGGAGGGGGAGGTGTCCGTCATTCCTGAGGCTGGGGAGGCGGTAACGCGCAAGGCGGTTGATCTGGTGGTGTTCGCCAAGGGCATGTTGTGCGAGTGGGTGGTCACCGCGCCGGTGCGCAAGCACCACCGCTTCGGCTCAGAGCGGTGGGTTGGCGGCGGGAACGCAATCCACCCGCGGGATTTCAAACGTCGCGCTCCGGGGTGTTGGGCCCCTTCCAGCGGCTGGCTTGGGTTGGGACCTTTTCCAACCCAGCCGGCATCAGCACGGAGGGGAAGCCCGGCTGTGCTTAAGCCCAGGGGGACATGGAAGTCGCGTCTATGATAACGTATCTATCACAAGTTGATGTTCACCAATTAGATGCAACCTGGAGGGGACTTGCGACACGTCAAGGAGACATTGATGGGGTTGGCACGCCAACATTTGCGGCCTCTTGTCCCCAAGCGCTTCCGACGGCGCGTTTCGGTGATCGGACCAGGTGGAGCCTTCAACAATCCGTTCCAGGCTGAAACGGTCGCACGGTGGTTTTCCTCTGAAACACAGATGGATTCCCAGCTGCGGGATATTGCCTTGCGTTTCCAACAAAATCCCAATCCAAGGCCGAGTTATCAGCGGATTTCCCAAGACCTCTTTGGAGTGGATTGTATTTATCAACACTATCAACCCGTTCCAACTCAGCCCGAGGGGGCCTATGCCACCCACATACAACCTGAGACCTTGGAGAGGGTTGTACGCCTTTTAGGTGGCCCACCCACCCTGGGAATCGAGGTTGGCAGCTACGTCGGCCATGGCGCCTGCAGGCTGGGAGAATTTGTCAAGCAACATCATGGCGTTCTTCTCTGCGTGGATACATGGTGCGGGGATGTGAACATGTGGCTGGGGCAAGCGTTTGCTTCCACCATGGGGAAGCAGGATGGCAATCCTGATCTCTACCACCATTTCATGCGCAGAATCATGGCCCACGGACTTGAGGATACGATCATTCCCGTCCGAGTGTCTTCGGTTGTCGCGGCTCGAATGTTTCGGGTGATGGGCTATCAATTTGATTTTGTTTATCTCGACTCAGCCCATGAGGCTGGAGAAACTTTTCTGGAAATGAATCTTTATTTTGATCTGCTTCGTCCAGGGGGTGTTCTGCTGGGTGATGATTTTGGCTTGTTCCCTGCTGTCAATTATGACGTGCGCAAGTTCCTGGAATTCAAAAACCTGAAGGCCCAAATCCTGCCGGATCGCGAGACCTGGATCATTCACAAGCCAGCGCAAACGCAGGTGCTCTCCCCCAGCCCCCGCTGATGGGTTGGCTGGCTAGCCTCCGTTCCCATCCCATCTGTCCGCCATGGCTGCCATCGCCCTCTCTTCCGCGGAGATCGAGGAGCTTTCCCGTTCGCTGCCCGCCTGGACCCTTCTGGAAGGGAAGTTGCGTCGAGAGTTTGTGTTTGAGGATTTTTCCGAGGCTTTTGGCTTCATGGTCCGGGTGGCCCTAGCGGCTGAATCGATGGGCCATCATCCTGAGTGGAGCAATGTATGGAACCGGGTGACCATTGTCCTGACCACCCACGACATTGGAGCACTGTCCAATCTGGATGTTGAGCTGGCCAAACGGGTGGATGCCTTGGCGGTGGGGCCCTGAGTGGGCGACCGCCAGGGCCGAACCCCATCAGGTGCTCCTCATGTCTTTCTTCACGGCCACACCGATGCCCAACAACTGATTCTCGGGTTGTTTGCTGGTGAGCTCCGCATATTGCTGCGTGAATTCAAAAAAATCAAATTCGTCAGCATGTTGTGATTTGAGATCCAACCAAGCTTCGACCGCTCCGGGAGTGAGGAAATTGACAATATCGTGAAAGGCGATGATATTTGCTTTGTCTTTCACTAGCAAGAAATCTTCCATTACTCCCTTCCTGGAGTGATCGCCATCCACTAGGACCAAGTCGAAATGTGTCTTTGGATCCAGATGGTGATAGAGGGCTGAACTCTTGTCAGTGATATAGGCAAACTCTCTTGTCTTGGCATATTGATCAATCAGCAGGCTAGGAGGACGCACATCAATGCAAAAGGCTTTGATGGAGGTGTTGATTCGTGTAAGATAGTCTACAGTGAATACAAATGTGCCCCCATAGGACACCCCAATTTCCAAATAGGAATGGATGGGAAACTGGGACAGAAAGGCTAGATAGTTGCTGAATTGCGAAGGGTATTGCCAAATCTGGATGCCTTTGCCAATGAAGGGGTCGAGTTCCTTCGGCCACTCGGAAGCCTGGCCTGGGAAGGCCTTGTCAGCTCCGGAGGTGTGGAGGCCGGCAGCCTTGATGAGGCCTTCCACCACGAGCGGGTCGCGCAGCTCAGCGATCGAGAGCGCCTTGAGTCGTTCAATCGCCTCTAGACCCTTGGACACCCGCAACCTTTCCCGCAAGGTCCAGGTGGTTTTCAGGGCCTGAAAGAGAGGGGGCAATTTTCGACGCAGCACATCTTTCAACTTGGACGGTGGGCTTTGGCTTTGCATGGGGGTTGGAGAATGATTATGGCTTGTCTGAACCACGTTTCCCTGCTCTAAATGATGGGAGAAGCTTAGCATTATAATCACTGTAAAGACGTTTCGCGAACAAGATCATGTCAAGAGGGAGCAGCTCGTTCGCCAAGCCCCTGGCCGCCTGGAGGGGATGGTTCTCACGCACATACCTCAAGGTGTTGAATAGACTGATCAGCTGAGGCGATCTCTGACGCCATGACTTCACTCCGAAGATGGCGACGACTTCTTGTTCAAATCTGTTTTCCTCCTGTCGGATGATCTCGGCATACCCCTCGAAATCGGCTCGCCGTGTTTCGTAATCGAAAAGACAACTTCTAATGGTTTCCAGGATGCGCCTTTCGTCAAGTAATTCCACGGAAAATTTGTAAGCTGAAGCAATGGGGATGTCTTCCTCGAAGCGGGCCGAACCCAGCAGGCCAACGATGACGCAACATCCGTTGATGGCGGCTTCCCTTGGCTGTCGGTCCTTGCCAGGATGGCGGCCAAAGTCGACATACACCTTTCCATGGCTCAACGTGCGGGCGTGATGCTTGCGGATCATGCCCTTGAGCGGCAGCCATTGGAGGGAAGGATCCGCCTTCCGTAAGCGATTCACATGCTCTTGCGCTCCTTTGACAGGTGTGTACAGAATCGCATCAGTTCGTCCTCGGCGTTTGCTTGTGTTTAGGTAGGTTGCGTGCAAAAAATCGCTGAGATCATGAATGCTTTCCACACCCTTTTGCCTCAGGAAAGCACGCGCGTAGGCGCTTTGAGCAAAATGGAGGATGTCTTGATTGCGTGAGTCCGCAAAGTCGAATTTTTCGGCGAGGTCTTCATGGTTATCCACGCTGAGCCACCAGAGGGCCTTTTGAATGAAGCGATAATGATCGAGAAGTTTAGGGTTGACCTCGGTTGTGATCAAGATGTTTCGCGGGTTGTCATCGACACTGGCGGCAAAAGCAACTTCATAATTCCTGTATTGCAATAAGGTCGGGTTTTTTACCACTGGTAGGGGAACAATTCTGGCGTCATGGCCAAACTTTCTCAGCTTGTCCACCAATTGATGCACGGCTTCGATGCCCCCTGTGACAATATGGGCCGGGGCAAAGATATAGATCACCGTATCTGGCTCTGTCCGGATCATGTGTGAAGCGTTTCACGCACTGTAAAGCTCACAACTCTGCGGCAGCGGCCGGCGGATGGGCCGCTGGCTTTTGTGCTGAGGGCCTTCTCGCGGCGGTGGAGGGAAACTCAGACGTCCCAGTCAGCATAAAAAAGGGGGGCCTGGGCCCCCCCGATCTCTTTTGCCTTACACCAGGGCTGGCATGGGCCCGGTGAGATTGGCGGCGGGCGCCTGCTGGAATCGGAGCCGCTCGTTCTCGACATCCACCGCGATGGTGGATCCGGCCACAAAGGTGCCCGCCAGGATCGCCTTGGCGATGGGGGTTTCCAGCTCTCGCTGGATGGCCCGTTTGAGGGGGCGAGCCCCATACACCGGGTCGTAGCCCACGCCAGCCAGCCAATCGAGGGCCTCGCCATCGAGCTGGAGGCCCAGCTTTTTGTCCTCCAGGCGCTTGGCCAGGCGCTTCACCTGCAGGTCGACGATCTGGCGCAACTCCTCAGCCTTGAGGCTGTGGAAGATGATCGTCTCATCGAGGCGGTTGAGGAATTCCGGTCGGAAGTGGGCCCGCAGGGCTTCGTTGACCCGCTTCTCCATTTCTCCATGGCGGGCGGGATCGCCGGCCAGATCGAGGATGGAGGCGCTGCCGATGTTGCTCGTGAGGATGAGCACCGTGTTGGTGAAATCCACCGTGCGGCCCTGGCCATCGGTGACGCGGCCATCATCGAGAATCTGGAGCATCACGTTGAACACATCGGGGTGGGCTTTTTCCACCTCATCGAAGAGGATCACCGCGTAGGGCCGGCGCCGCACGGCCTCGGTAAGTTGGCCCCCTTCCTCGTAGCCCACGTAGCCCGGAGGCGCCCCGATCAAGCGGCTGACCGCGTGCTTCTCCATGTATTCGCTCATGTCGATGCGCACCATGGCGTCCTCGGCATCAAAGAGCTGGGAGGCCAAGGCCTTGCTGAGTTCCGTCTTGCCCACCCCCGTGGGGCCAAGGAACAGGAAGCTGGCGATGGGGCGGTTGGGATCGCTCAGTCCGGCCCGGGAGCGTTGGATCGCGTCGGCCACGGCGGTGACGGCCTGCTGTTGGCCGATCACCCGGGTGTGGAGCTCATCCTCGAGATGGAGGAGTTTCTCCATCTCGCTTTGTACAAGCTTGCTCACCGGAATGCCGGTCCATTTGGCGATCACCTCCGCGATGTCGTCTTCGGTGACCTCCTCCCGCAGGAGGGTTTTGCCAGCATGGCCACTGGTGAGTTCGGCCTCTTTGGTGGCCAGCTTGCGGTTGAGCTCACCGAGGGTGCCATATTCCAACTCAGCGGCTTTGTTGAGGTCGTAGCTGCGCTTGGCTTGCTCGATCTGCAGTTGCACCTGCTCGATCTCTTCCTTGATGGCGCCGAGCTCATCAATGGCGCCTTTTTCCTTTTGCCACTGGGCGTTGAGGGAGCTTTGCTGCTCGCCCAGCTCGGCCAGTTCCTTTTCCAGCCGCTCCAGCCGATCGCGACTGGCCACGTCAGATTCGCGGCCCAAGGAGAGCTTCTCCATCTGCAGCTGGAGGATGCGCCGATCCAGTTCGTCGATTTCCTCGGGTTTGGAGGTGATCTCCATCTTCAGGCGCGCGGCGGCTTCGTCCATCAGGTCGATGGCCTTGTCGGGAAGGAAGCGATCGGCGATGTAGCGGCTGGAGAGCACGGCCGAGGCGACGATCGCGTTATCGGCGATGCGCACGCCATGGTGCACCTCATAGCGCTCCTTCAGGCCCCGCAGGATGGAGATGGTGTCTTCCACGGTTGGTTGATCCACATACACCTGCTGGAAGCGGCGCTCCAGGGCTGGATCCTTCTCGATGTGCTGGCGGTGTTCATCGAGGGTGGTGGCACCGATGCAGCGCAGTTCCCCCCTGGCGAGCATGGGCTTGAGCAGGTTGCTGGCATCCATGGCGCCACCGGCCGCGCCGGCCCCCACAACGGTGTGGATCTCATCGATGAAGAGCACGATCTGGCCATCGGAGGCGGTGACCTCCTTGAGCACGGCCTTGAGCCGTTCCTCAAATTCGCCCCGGTATTTGGCACCGGCGATCAGGCTGCCCATGTCGAGGGCGATGAGCTGGCGGTTTTGAAGGGCAGAGGGCACATCGCCATTGACGATGCGCTGGGCCAGGCCTTCCACGATGGCTGTTTTGCCAACGCCCGGCTCTCCGATCAGCACGGGGTTGTTTTTCGTGCGGCGGCTGAGGATCTGAATGGTGCGCCGGATTTCCTCGTCCCGACCGATCACCGGATCCAGCTTGCCTTCGCGGGCGGCGGCGGTGAGATCGCGGCCGTATTTCTCAAGCGATTCATAGGTGCCTTCGGGATTTTGATCGGTCACCTTCTGGCTGCCGCGCACGGCCACCACGGCTTGCTTGAGTTTTTCCGCGTCGCAACCGCACTGGCTGAGCAGCTGTTTGCCGCAGCGATCGTCGATGGCCAGGGCCAGCAGCAGGTGCTCAATCGCGATGTAACTGTCTTCAAAGCTCTTTTTCAGGGAATCGGCCTGATCCAGCACGCTGTTGAGCCCCTTGCCGAGATAAATGTTGTCGGGCGCGCTGCTCAGGCTCGGTTGCGAGGCGATGAAGGCCTCGATTTTCTGGTTCAGGGTGCCCACATCCACACCGGCCTTCTCCAGGATCCGGCCAGACAGTCCTTCCTGGGCGATGAGGGCGGCGAAGAGGTGTTCGCTCTCCATTTGCTGTTGCCGTTTCTGCTGGGCCAACTGCTGCGCGGCAACGACAGCGGCCCAGGCCTTTTCTGTGAACAGTTCGGCTGTGGGATGCATGGTCGAGTGGGGTTTGGGTGTGTTTTGACCGTATGGCGCCTGGCTCGGTGGCACGGATGAGGAGGTCCGAATCGATCGGTTCGGCCCGCACCACCTTCGGTGGGCGCTCCTCCCAGATTGGCGGGAAAACCGCCAGCCGAACCCGCCATCCGGCCGAACTGTGACCAACCCGTTCGCGGGGGGCAGGATGGAGGGAGATCCAACGGAAGGCGATGCGCACCCGGGGGCCCCGCCACTTGTTCACCGCGGCCTTGTCAGCCCTCGCCCTTTTGCTTTGTCAGAGCCCCGGCGTCGGCTTGGCCAGGGGCGGAGGCTTCGGGGGTGGCGGCATGCGCTTTGGCGGCGG
>JBKCPG010000002.1:0-3467 GCA_046309395.1 Cyanobacteriota bacterium
CTCCTCCTCCGGGCTGAGTATGGCGACCCGGCCGATCTCCTGGAGGTACTGGCGCACCGAGTCGGTACTGCTGGTGGACCCGGCCATGGACGAACCGTGAACCAGATCAAGGCTGCAATCAAGCTGAGACCAGGGCGAGCGATGCCGGGATTTGCTTTGGATTTGGCGACGCAGACGAAAGCATGAAGCTTTGTCACGGTGGCGACCATTGATGATTTACATGGGAAATTTCCGCTAACTATCAATTGTCCCCCTCAGCCTTACTGATGAGGCTCTTCATCATGAATGTTCTTGCGTTATTGCAAAAGATGCGATCCACTGGAGTAGCCGCTGCTTCAACTCGGCGACTTGCAGAGGAATCGAGCTCCTTCTCGGTTGTCTGCGAATCATGGGTCCGCCTTTTTCTCGGCAAAGGGAGTGACCTAATTCGGCGTCCGGTTGTTAGGGGCGTGGTGGCGGCAGGGATTGTGGGGGCCGGGATAGCCATCGAGTTGTTGCAACCCCCCCCCGCAGAAGCCCAAAAGAACGGCAGCTTGATCACTGTGATTACATGCAAATACACCCCTCCATTTTCGGACCCCTACAATTGCCCTCATTTCCAAAATTATACAGTCGATCGCATCAATTTTTATGCCGACTGGGGGCGTCCATTTGGCTCATTTAATCTGTCGAGCTTTTCTTATTCGTTCGCATACGATCCCTCGGTCCTTGTTTTTCGCAAGACCATGACAAGCCTGCTGTGCGAGCTTCGCGCCCCGGGCGTTGCTCCCTACTGTCCAACTGTTGCGCCAGGCCAAGGGTCAACAACCCCTATCGTCAGCACGGATAGCTTCAGCATTGATCAAACAGGCCTCACGATCACCGAGGATCCCACGGGGCTCCCCTCTGTGAGGATCGACTACTCCTCGCCAACACCAATCGCGATCGCAGGGGAAAGGAACTTTCTTGCCTTAGCCTTTGATCTCGTAGCCCCCTTGCCCGCCGGAATGACGGTTACTTATAGCCCCAGCTTGCTACCCGGATCCACATTCGCCACAACGGCGTTTGGTTGCACCGACGCCAGTGGCTCTGATGTGGAGTGCGATTCCGCACAACCATCGTTGTCGCTGAGGCTGACCCCAACCGTGCCAGGGCCAGTGGCGCTGGCCACCATCCCAGCCATGCTTCATGCCCGCCGCCGTCTGCGTCGGCGGATTCGGGGTGCTGTCGTCTGAATCTTCGGGTCCCCACTGTCCGGCGGAGCAAGGGCATCGTCAGCCCCCCTCCTCCGCCACCCAGGTGCTGGCCACATGCAGCTCCGCCAGCTGCTTGTCCGTGACGTCCGCTGGCGCCCGGGTGAGGAGACAGCGGGCCTGCTGGGTTTTGGGGAAGGCAATGGTGTCGCGGATCGATTCCTCGCCAGCCAGGAGCATCACCATGCGATCCAGGCCAAAGGCGATGCCGCCGTGGGGCGGGGCTCCCATGTCGAGGGCCTCCATCAGGAAGCCAAACTGGGCCTCCGCTTCCTCCAGGGGCAGGCCGATCGTTCGCAGCACCTGGCGCTGCAGGGCGGAATCGTGGATGCGCAGGGAGCCGCCCCCCAGCTCCAGGCCATTGAGCACCAGGTCGTAGGCCCGGGCGCGGGCCGTGGGCAGCCGGGCCGCCCAGGCGGCCGGATCGTCGCCCAGATCTTCCGGATTGGGGGCGCAGAAGGGGTGGTGCAGGGCTTCGAAGCGATTTTCGTCCTTGTTGAACTCGAACATCGGGAAGTCCACCACCCACAGGAAGTTCCAGGTGTCGTTCTCCCGGTCGGCGGGCACCAAACCCAACTCCCGCGCCAGAAACTGCCGCACCCGATCCAGGGCCTTGTTCACCGTGGCGGTCTCGCCGGCCCCAAAGAGCAGCAGGGTGCCCGGCGCCGCGCCAGTGCGCTCCAGCAGCTCGGCTTTCTTCTCCTCGCTGAGATTGTCCTTGATGGCCCCGATCGTGTCGATCTCAGCGCCCTCCCGCACCCGGATGAAGGCCAGTCCGCCAGCGCCGGCCGCCTGGGCCTCGCTGAACACATCGCCGCCGGGTTTGATGCGCACATTGCTGATCGCCTCATTGCCCCCCGGCACAGCGAGGCACTTCACGGCTCCACCGGCCGCCACGGCGCCACTGAACACCTTGAAACCCATGTCCGCCACGATGTCGCTCACGTTCACCAGCTCCAGGCCGTAGCGGGTGTCGGGCCGGTCGGTGCCGTAGCGCTCCATCGCCTCGGCCCAGGTGAGCCGGGGGAAGGGCAAGGGCGGGGCGATCCCCTTCACCGCCTTCCAGATGGCCGCGATCAGCCGTTCATTGAGCGCCAGGATCTGTTCCTGGTCCAAAAAGCTCATCTCCATGTCCAGCTGGGTGAACTCCGGCTGGCGGTCGGCCCGCAGATCCTCATCGCGGAAGCAGCGGGCGATCTGGTAGTAGCGCTCCAGGCCGCCCACCATCAGCAGCTGCTTGAAGAGTTGGGGCGATTGGGGCAGGGCGAACCACTCGCCGCCGCACACCCTGCTGGGAACCAGGTAGTCGCGGGCCCCCTCGGGGGTGGAGCGGGTGAGCACGGGGGTTTCCACCTCAATGAAGCCCTCCCCCTCCAGAAAGCCTCGGATGGCCCGCACGGTGGCGTGCCGCAGACGCAGGTTGCGCGCCATCCGCTCTCGCCGCAGATCCAGGTAGCGGTGCTTGAGGCGCAGCTCCTCCCGCACCGACTCCTCGTCGTGCACCGACACCGGGAAGGGGAGCACCCCCTTGACGGTGTTGAGGACGGTGATCCGGCGGGCGAGCACCTCGATCGCGCCGGTGGCCAGCCGTTCGTTGATGGAGTCCGCCGGCCGGGCCCGCACGGTGCCCTCCACCTGGATCACCGTTTCGTTGCGCAGGTGGCTGGCGGTGGCGAAGGCCGCTTCCAAAGCGGGATCCCCGATGGCCATCTCGGGATCCACGGTGATCTGCACGGTGCCGCCGCGATCCCGCAGGTCGATGAAAATCACGCCGCCGTGGTCGCGCCGCCGGTCGACCCAGCCGCACAGCGACACGGTGCTGTCAATCGCCTCGGGGCGCAGATCGCCGCAGGAGTGGCTGCGCATGGGGGGGAGACTCCACGATCGTGGATGATCCCACGTGGCCGTCCGGCCGCCCCCGCCGCCAGGCCTCCAGCAGCTCCGCCACGGTCTGGTCGCGGCCGGGATGGCGCCAGTGGGGGGCGATGGTCGCCAAGGGCACCAGCACGAAGCCCCGTTCCTCCAGCCGCGGGTGGGGCACCCGCAGGTTGGGCGTCTCGATCCTGTGGGCTCCGTAGAGCAGGAGATCCAGATCCAGGGTGCGGGGCCCCCAACGCTCCCGCCGCACCCGGCCGAAGCGGGCCTCCGTCGCCAGCAGCAGCTCCAGCAGCGCCCCGGCCGACAGGCTTGTGTCCAGGAGGGCGCAGCCGTTGAGGAAAGGGGGCTGGGGAGGGC
>JBKCPG010000003.1:0-14177 GCA_046309395.1 Cyanobacteriota bacterium
TGATGTAGATGGAGCCTACGGGGTAGAGGGCCTGCTTTGCGGCTGCGATGGCGTCGTCAGTGTAGGCCGTAGTGGACAGCGCCGTGCTGTTGTTGCGGTCGGTGAGCGACGCCCACCCCCGGGGCCTGGGGAACGACTCCGACCAGGTGGGGCGCTGTCTCATGAAACCGCAGCTGAGCGTGATCCTGCAGCGGGCCACCGAACCCAACGATGGCCTGTACGACCGAAGTTTCGGCCTCACTGATTTCTATCGGGGCGATCGCAACGTGAGCTATGCCCTCGGCTCGATCCAAACGGGGGGCGGGGTGTTGCGGGATCCACTGTTCGCGGAATCGCCACCGGTGTTGTCGCTGGTGTCGCGGTTGTTGCCGAAGACGGCGCTGGAGTGGTTGGCGGATCGCTCGATCACTTGGTGGGCGATGAGCGCGGTGCTGCCGGATCCAGAGAATCGGGTGAGTTTGCGGGGAGAGCGGGTGCACATCGATTACTTGCCGAATTGTCGGGAGGCCCACGACCGGCTGGTGTATCGCTGGCTTGGAGAGATTCAGAAAGTGGATGACGACCCGTTGACGCCGGAGGTGCGCCGCACGGTTGTGTATCCCCGGGGCGAGGCGCCCTTGGCGGTGATGGGCCATGCCTGCGGCACCTGCCGGATGGGGAACGATCCGGCCACCTCGGTGGTGGATCCCCAGGGGCGCTGCCACGGGGTGGAGAACCTCTGGATCGCCGATGCCAGTGTGTTTCCAAGCTGCCCTGCGGTGGGGCCGGGCCTCACGGTGATCGCCCATGCCCTGCGGGTGGCGAGTTTGGTGGGGGAGGTGTTATGATTTGTAGCATATCAAACACTGGATACTTCTGGGCCATGTGTTCCCATCTGTTGGGCTTTGATCACAGATCCATGTTTAAGCGTCTAACTTTTTGCCAAAGCACTGGAATTTGTATTTCATGCCTGAACCTCCAATAACGATCAGAACATCTAGTGGAGATCATCCGGGCTCCAAATGGTTGTCCAGGTTCCTTTTGTTTCCTGCGCTGGCAATAGTATTGGCATTGACGATACGCGTCATCTATTCAGAGGCTAACTTTTTTGGGGAAAAGCATAGAAATAGAGGGGTTCTGGTAGACAATATAGTTGTGAATCTTGCGGCCACATCCTCCCTGTTCGTGCTATCAGCTGTTGTGTTGCAAGGCGCTATCAAGAAGGCAGCTCGTGATGAAATGGCCACAATCGCAAAGAAATTATTGGTAGAAGATCTCGCGCCATCAATTAGAGTTCAATTGCTGACTCCACTGACTGGAGACAGTTCAAAAGAGACTTCACTAATTGCTGTTCGGAGCTTTTTGTCAGTTTCTGGACTGTTTATACAGCATTTGCGTGCTGCCAAAAAAATGATTCTGTTCGTATACTTAATACTTGGATACCACAACTAGCTGATGGCATTGACAAAGACGAGTTCATCCAAGCAATCAAGGACGCATGGATGAAAGGGGTTTCAATCAAGATCCTGATGATTGATCCCTATGGGCATGCGGCCTCTCTGCGGAGTGAATCTGTTAGCAAAAACCCAAGTTCCACCAAGGACATCGACGTCCGGCTTCAGGTAAAAGCATGTCTGCATGAGCTAAATGAAATTGCCGAGACGCTAGGTGATCAAGGTCAAAAATATAAAGACTGTTTAAGGGTAAAACTTTATCGTACGCTGCCATCAGTATCCATATACTCTACCAAGGGCTTGACGCTTGTGGGAACATTTCTCCATGCGAAGAAAGCGATTGAGGGTCCGCAATTTGCCATATCAACCTCGGCATCTTTTGTGGAAGATGCTTATACTAAAGAATTTGACCTGATTTGGCAGAGTCCTACTTCATTGCGTTACCTCTTGTGTAACCAGGATGGAGACAAGGACGTGCATCACCAGCTAGATATAACGAGGGGGAATGATCCCTTTAATGACATTTGATTTTTCTGAAACCATTTTTTCCCATGCGGTGATTCCGATGAATCAATTCTCTTCCCAACTTGAGGCTATTGAAATTCATAATATTGATAGGATCTTGCATCATCCCGTTCTTTCTTGTATTCGAGGACATTGCTGTTCAAACTTTGACTTTTTCTATGATCTTCTTTTGCAGCGCCGTTTCGTGTCTCACGCGATTACCAACCTCTATGATCTGGCGATTGATTCAAAAATAAACCAAGAATGCAAAACTATTCTAAGGCGAATTCTCAGAGAAGAATATCCTGACTATTCAGGAAACTATCCTTCCCACCGTGAAGACCTCGTCGCTGATCTGGAGAAGTTGGGCATCTCGCTGAACACTATTTTGAATTCGCGGGCAACGGAGGTGACCAAACTGAGCATTCAAGCAATGCTGGATCAATTATTGGATTACAGTGCAAGTTATTCTCAAATTAAAGTTATTGCTTTTACCCGCTTCATTGGAGAGGTTCTTGTTGCAGAAGAATACAAAGCTTTTTGGCCTCGAATCTCTTTCATCCTTGGAGACGCAGCAAAAAAGAAGTCGCGATTCTTCTGGTCTCACATCAGGCATGATCAACGCAATAGCTTTGTCGACTCTGTCACCAGGTCTTCAACCCATGCCTCCCACCTGGGCATATCGCTGGTGAAATGCATTCAAAGTGAAAATCACGTCTCTTTGTTTAAAGAAGCTGAAAATGCAGCCGTTGCCATCAAGCTTTCTTTTTACGATCAATTTCTTAATCGTTTACCTTGATCTCTCCGTCTGGGTTCGGCATCTCCCAAGATGTGTGGCGGGTAGTGTCTGTGATCGATTCTCAGCTTGATCAGTTAGCGAGCTGCCACCAGAGGGGTTTGAGGAACCAGTCTTCGTCTTGGTATTCTACCAGGGCGCCGTTGGCGTGGGTGACCAGATCGTCGGGGCGCACCGAGAAGCCTGATTCCCGGGCGATGGCGGCCACCTCGTCGGCGTCGGCCGCGGCGGTGGTGGAGAGGCGCTCTTGCAGGGCTGGATCCTGGCGAATGGCCGCGATGAAGGCCACGAGGGAGTGCTCGGCCATGGGGGGCGGGAAGAGAAGCCCCAGTTTGATGGCGGGAGAGCCGGGGTGACGAGTTGGGGGAACCGGCGGCGGGACAGGCGGCCTCAGCCCGTTGCGCCCCGCTGCAGGGCCTCGATCAGCAGCAGCACCTCACCGGCTTCTGCGTAGCCCAGGGCGGGATCCTCCGCCAGGGCGGGGTCGCGGCTGCCGGAGGCGATGGCCTGGAGGGCGGCGAGGAAGGGAAGCAAGTTGGCGGCCTCGGGAGCGGCGGCCGCTTGCTGGAGCTGGGAGGCAACGGAGGCTGGATCGCCGGCGGCCAGGGCCTGGCAGACCAGGAGCGCCAGGCGGCCATCAAGGAAGTGATTTTCGCCGCCATCGCGGCGGTAGGCGAGGAAGGCGGTGAGGGCCTGGCGCCGGGCTTCTGTGGCGGCGGCGGGGTTGCCGGCATCGGTTTCGATGGCGGAAAGGATGGACCAGGTTTTCCAGGGCTCAGCCGCATGGCCAAAGGGCGCATTGCACGCGATCGCCCGGCGGATGGCCCGCCTGGCCTCATCGAGGCGATCGAGCCTCCGAAAAGTGTCCGCCAGATTGCCCTGGCACCCCCCCTCACTGGCGCCATCCCTGAGCTCGCCATAGAGGTCGGCCGCTCGCTGGTGGAAGGCCACCGCTTCCTCGGGCCGCTCCAAAACATCTTTATACAAATTGCCCAGCTGCCCAAGTGTGCTCGCCTGCCCGGCGGCATCTCTAAGCCGCATCGAGATTGCCAGCGACTGGTTGTAGGCCTTCTCCGCCGCATCCGGCTGGGTGTCTTCTTGTAGCGCCATGCCGATCTGATGCCAGGCGGCGCCCACGCTGACTGGTTCATTGAGGCGGGTGAACCGCTCCCGCGCGTCTTGATAGGCCGCCAGGGCTTCCGGGTAGTGGCCCTGCCGATAGCGTACGGTGCCGAGTTGGAAGTTGCACACGGCGACATCTCGATCCGCACCCCGTTGCTCGGCGAGGCGGATGGCTTCCTCGTAGGCTGCCGCCGCCTCGTCCAGCCGTCCCAAGACAAGGAGACAATCGCCTTGGGCGCTGAGGCAGGCGGACGCCATCTCTTCCGCGCCTACGCCAGGGCGCTCTTGGGCGATGGCCTCAAAGCGCTGGCCGGCCTCTTGCGCCAGGGGCAGTGCCTCCTCAGGGCTGCTCGCTGTTCGCAGCACCCGCGCCAGGAGCCAGAAGGCCATCGCCAGGTCGTAACTCGCCTCCTTGTAGGCCCGCTCTCCCGCCGCTCGGGCCCGCTCCAGCAGCTGCCGCGCCCCCGCCAACGCCTCCCGCGGTTGATTTCTCGCCAGGTGTTGCTCTAGGCGGGTGCTCATGGCCTCAACGCGGGCGTGCGACCAGCCCTCGCCCAGGGCCGCGGCGGCGGCGTCGCGCACCCGCCCCACCCGCTCCACCAGCCTTGGCTTGCCCAGAAACTGCAGCAGCCTGTAGAGGCTGGTGGCCTGATCAATCGTCGCCTCCGGCTCGGCGGTGTCTTGGGTCTGATCCAACAGGGCAAAGAGGTTGGGCAGCTCCAGCAACGTCAGCGTCGCCGCCAGTTCAGCGTTTTGGCTCCGCTGCTGGACCAGGTATTCGAGATAGGCGGCCATGGCCTCCCGCCAGCAGGCCGTGAGCCCCTCCAGCTCCTCGGGCTCCAGTCTTGCTTTCAGGTAGGGGCAGAGGGCGGGATTGAGGGAGAGATGGGCTTGAGAGTTCAGCGTGGCCAGGCGGGTGGCCACCAGCTCGCCCGCCAGCGCCACTACCTCCTCGGGCCCCCACTCCATCATCACCCGCAGCATGTCGAGATCCACCCCGCCGTGAAACACCCCCAGCACCCGCGCCCGCTGCCGGTTGGTCTCTGAGAGGCGCCGCAGGGAGAGCTCCACGCTGGCAAAGAGGGATTGCTCGCGGCTGCCGGGGAACTGGCGCTCCATCTCCGCCATCAGCTCCTCCAACGCCAACCGGGTGGCCTCCACCCCCCGGCGGCCCAGCTCCGGCGCCAGCACGGCCAGGGTGCGGGCGTGGCCCCGCACCGCGTCGGCCAAGTCCTCAATCGCCTCCCGCTCGGCCGCCAGCGCCTCGCCGCCCGTGGCTCCCGCCTGCCCATCGCCAGCGGCCAGGGCCCGCTCGATCAGCTTCACGGCATCGGAGCGCTCCAGCTGGCGCAGCTCCCACAGCTGGCCGGGAGCGGCAAAGGGGGCCGGCAGGGCCTCCCGGCTGGTGAACAGGATCCGCGTCTCGCCCGCCCGCCCCAGCCGCTCGGCCAGCGCCAGGATCGCCGCCAGCTCCCGTTCGGCCTCCTCGCTCAGCGGCTCAGGCGTGTCGAGATCGGGGGGCGGGAGCACGCTCTCCATGTTGTCGATCACCAGCAGGGTGGGCCGCTCGCGCAGGGCCCGCTCGATTGGCAAGATCGCCTGCTCCTGGCTCTCAGCTTTGGCGGCGGAATAGTCGGCGCTCACCAGCTGGCGGCCGAGGGCATCGAGCACCGCGTGGCTGTGGCCATGGCTCTCCACGCTCACAAACGCCGCCCGCCGCACCTGCTGGGAGCGCACCAGCCAGCGGGCCAGCTCCGCCGCCAGGGCCGTTTTGCCCTCGCCGCCCTGGCCCCGGATCACCGCCCAGCGCTCCTGGCGCAGCAGCCGCTCCAGGGCCAGCAGATCCCGGCTACGGCCCACAAAGCCCGTGACGGGCTCTTCTGGCACCTCCCCCAGGCGGGCGCGCAAGCGGGCCCGCAGGTCTTCTTTGGTTTGGGGAGATGGGGTGGCCTGGAACAGCTGGGGGTCGTCTTTTTCCTGATAAAGCACCGGCACAAACCAGTCGGAAAGCCGCAGCTCCCCCGCGCCAAACACCTGGCCTCGGCAGGGATCGCCGTGGAGGGCCCGCTGACCGGCGAGCATGGCCCGCCCCACCCGCTGGCCCCGCGCCAGCTCGGCATAGAACACAGAAACAAACCGCCGGGCCGTTTCCACCAGCACGCTGTGGCTCATCGCCACCACCGAGGCCACGCCCCGCTCCAGCAGGTCGGTGGCCACCGATTTGGACCCCGCGTCCGCCAAGGCCGTTTGGCAGGCCTCCAGCACCACCAAGGGGATCCGATAGCCGGTGAGCAGGGGGCCGAGCCGATCGGTGGTGATCGTCTCGTGGCGGCGGCCAGTGAGCTTTTCGGCATCGCGGGGGTCCTCAAAACAGAGGCCCCCCAGGCCCAAGTGGCGGTCGTAGACGCCGTGGCCGTCGAAATGCACCACCTGATAGGGCTCGCCCGCTTGGTGGGCCCGTTGGAGCTCAGCCTCCAGGGCGGGGTAAGTGGGCGCATGGAGCAGGGTGAGCCGCAGCAGATCGCCCAGCTCCTCGGTGGCCGCCACCAGGGGCAGGGCGCTGGCGCGGTGATCCAGGTAGCCGCAGGCGTCGTCTTCTGGCCGGGCGGTGATCAGCAGCACCCGGATCGGTGGCGCCACCACGGGCACATCGAGCACGCGGGTGTTGGGCAGGCGGCGGCGCACCCGGGTGGGCTTGGCGCCTTGAAACAGGAAGCCGTCGCCATCGTGGAGCAACTCCCAGGGCAGGCCCAGCAGGGTGGTGGCGGCCTCCTTGGCGATGGCTTCCTCCTCCTTGGTGGCGCCCGCCACCAAGGAGGTGTCCACCGAAACGGAGAAGCGCCGGTTGGCCCGCTCGCCCAGGCGGGCCCAGGCCTGTCCCACGTTGGCCGTGTGCGCCATCGGCAGGGCGGCCTGATGCAGCTCCCGGCCCCAGGTGATCAGGTTGGCCTCCAGTTGGCGGGCCCGCTCAGCCGCCACGGGGTTGGGCCAGATGGCGTAGCGCTCCAGATACCAGCGCAGCTCCTCCGCCTCGATCGGCCCCAGCGGCGCGATCAGCCGCCAGCTTTGGGCGCTCACCACCTCCCGCTGGCCCGGAGTGGCGGGCTCGTAGACCAGCCGGGCGCGGGCGGCGGGGCGGCGCACGCCGTCCCGCTCGTGGAAGCTCAGGTCGGTGAGTTCAAGCACGAGCTCCTCGATGGGCTCGGCCTTGGGTTGGGCCACCGGTGGCCGCTCCGCGGGCAGCCGCGGGCCCAGGGCCACGAGGATGGCATCGAGGGCCGCCTCGGCTCCACCAGCGCCGCTCTGGACGGGGATGGTGGTGGGTTCTTCCTCGAAAGACCCCTCCAGCACGCCGAGCTTGGTGCCGTTCAAGGAGAGGGGGATCAGTGGGAAGGCGTCACGGCCCCGTTCCGCTTGCACCTTGAGCCCGTGGTGGAGCTCCTTGCCCACCCAATTGGATTGCAGGGCCGCGGGGCTCACCAGCACCGCCAGCCCCCTGGCGGCCTCGATCGCCGCGGTGATCTCACTCCACAGGGGTTCGCCACCCTTGAGTTGCCGCGAATCGATCCACAGCTCCACCCCCAGATCCGCCAACGCCGCCCGTAGCTCCCCCACGAAGTTGTCGTCCTCGCTGCTGTGGGAGAGGAACAGGTGGGTCAATGGAGCGGACCCGAAAAGGCCTGGACAGATTAGCCCGGGCCTCCATTCTTTTGGCTCGATCGGAGTGGGGACAATCCTTGCCGTTGGGTGAGCGGTTTGCCCAACAAGCAAAGGGGCCCTGGTTCGGGCCCCTACCGCCGCAATCAACAAAACAAGTGTCTGATGAGCGGTCTCTTGTCGCTTGGGCCAGCGGCGCCCGGATCAGGAGAAACGTGCACTGTTGTGCCCAATGATTTGACGGCAGCTCAGAACATACTTAAAGGGGAGCCATTTTGATTCGACGTTCAACTCGCCTGACACGCTGTAGTCCTTCCCCACGGAGGGCAGCCCATTCTGGATGTTTACCGCCAGAAGCTGCTGCACCCTGCCGTTGACCATGGTCAAGGACCCTTGGGCTGCCGTCATCGTGTCACCAAACAGGGGCACGATGCGAATGTCTCGAAGAGGATATTGCACCAGACTCGCGTCAGCAGACGCTTTCCAGCTGCGTGCTCCCAGCTCTTGGGCTTCCGCCTCCGTGACATTGTGAGCCAACACATCCCCGGCATGCTCCTCAAAGGTGTAAGCGGTTCCCCGTGCCACTGAAGCGATCGAGTTTGTTCCATTTGGAAGGGTTTCGATCGTGACCCCAAGAATCAACGGTGATTCCGATGTGGTGGTGCCGGTGAAGCTCCTGCCAGCGGCACTGCTCGACCAGCCGGCCTTCCGTGCGCCACCTTCGGCGCTGAAGGTGAAGGGTCCAATTCGCAGATCGGTGGCGGCGTTAAACTTCTCCTGGAAGCGGCTAAACGTTGCCTGGCTTGTCACAATGGTGAACGTCGGCTTGTAGCCCACAACCATTCCGGTTTTCAGCAGACCGATGAATCCTTTCTTGCCAAACACTGGCTTGGTTCCACCTTCTCCATCGGGCGTGTAGCCATAGGTGAATGGGCCATTGGCCATGCTGCGCAGGAATGGCCCGTTGTACCAGTCCGCTGGTTGGATTTGAATTTGATCAATCGCCTCGAACTCGAGAGTGACTGCCAACTCTTGATCAGAGTCGAATTCCTTGATCTGTTCCCACTTGCCATTGACGCGGACGGCCCAGAAGAGTTGTTTGACCTCCGCCGACGCTCCGGCCCAGGTGTTAGAGAAGTCGTACTGACTATCCCGGTTCGTGAAGCCCATCGTGGCTCCTGAGGGGCCTGCACCCGCTTTGATGTTGCGGACCCAATCACTGGGATTCTGGGACACGCTCCACTGCGGAACTTTGGGGAATGATGCCAAGCCAGGATTGTTTAACTTGGCCATGAACGCTTCATTTTTAAACTGCGCTTGAGCATTCTCCAGGCCAGGAGTATCGGCTTGAGCAACGAGGGAATTGTAAACAGCTTGCGCTTGGTTCAGCTTGGTTTCCGCGGCCAAGATTTTCGCGTTCCACCCCTTTCCTTCACGAGAGCCGAGCCAATCCGTGAAGGTTGGATTGTTGCTTGCCGCCCCAGTCGTGTCGTCATAAACGGAACGTGCGGCATTTATCGCGGTTGTGTAGTCGTTCGACGCGTTTGTGAGCAGCTCGCCTGCCTCCTGAATTTTTCTCTCCAGCACAGGATCACTCGTCGAGGCGACGATGATGTTCAAAAACTGCTCATAGGCCTGGTTGAAGCGATCACCTCCTGAAACATAGCCGCCAATCGCGCTCCATTGGGGGACGGTGGAACAAAAGTCGTATTGCTCAGCGCTGATGAACCCCACGTTCTGAGTTTTCCAATTCCAGGAGGTAAAGGGATAGACGAGTTGAAAACTGGAGGGGCTGACCGGAAGGCTGTCGATGATTGCCTTGTAGAGTAAATTCCAGGGTTTCTGATCGTAATCTGCCTGAATCTCCAGGCTTTCCAGTGCATCGCTCCGCTCACGACGCTTGTGGGCAAGATCGCGAAACAGAGAGGTCTGGGCGGGTGCTGGGATGGAGATGGTCCCACCACCATGGATCTCGGGACGTGAGTTGACGCTGGTTTCTCCTGGGCATACTTCAGGGGACAAGGTGATTTCAACGTGTGAAGACATGGCAGATCTCCGACGGGCAAAGGAACCGCAACTCGATTGGTTGCTTGGTTTCATCGTCACTCAGCCATGCCTGGATCTGATGTCAGCCGCTGTTCATGGGTCTGATCTTTCGCTGATGATCTGATGTCCGCCAAGGACCGTGGATCTGTCATGTCGCGGACACCCAGAGTTGCCCTGGGGGTCCTTGCTCCCCTTGGTGTTCACATGGGCCACCTTGCGGGGATTTGGCTCACCAGGTTTTTGGTGGCCTCAACAACATGAGGCTGGACGCGGCTCGTGTGCTGGCCCGCCCCTCACCCCAGCCGCCGCCGCAGCACCCCCAGCAACCGCTCAAAGGCCTCCGGCAAGGGCGCCGCGAAGCTCAGCCGCTCGCCGCTGATCGGGTGGTTGAGGCCCAGGGCCACGGCGTGCAGGGCCTGGCCGCTGAGGGCCACCGGCAGGCGGCGGGCGCGAGAATACACCGGGTCGCCCACGATCGGGTGCTGGATGTGGGCGCAGTGCACCCGGATCTGGTGGGTGCGGCCCGTGTCGAGCTTGAAGCGCAACAGGGCGTAATCCCCCAGCCGCTCCACCACCTCCCAGTGGGTGCGGGCGTGGCGGCCGGAGTCGTCGGCCACCACGGCGTATTTCTTGCGATCGGCCGGGTGGCGCCCGATGGCGCCCACGATCGTGCCCCCATCCGCCGCCGGCTGGCCATGCACCACCGCCAGATACTCCCGGCTGGCGACGCGCTTCTGGATCTGCGTCTGCAGCTTCACCAGCGCCTCCTGGCTCTTGGCGATCACGATGCAGCCGCTGGTGTCCTTGTCGAGCCGGTGCACGATGCCCGGCCGCAATTCCCCGCCGATGCCCGGCAGATCCGGGCAATGGTGCAGCAGGGCGTTCACCAGGGTGCCGTCCTTGTTGCCCGGCGCCGGATGCACCGTGAGGCCCGCCGGCTTGTTGATCACGATCAGGTGCCCGTCCTCATAGAGCACATCCAGGGGGATCTCCTGGGGGATCAGATAGGGCAGGGGTTCGGGCGGCGGCATCCACAGCTGCACCACATCGCCCGGCCGCAGGGGCGTCTTCGCCCGGCCCGTGATCCCGTTCACCCGCACGCAACCGGCGTCAATGAACTTCTGGATCCGCGCCCGGCTCTGCTCCGGCCGCTGGGCCACCAGCCACCGATCCAGCCGCATCGGCAGCGGCTTGGGGTAGGTGAGGGTGAGCAGCTCCCCTTCCCCCTCCCCAAAGCCCGGGGGCGCTGGCGGGGTTGGCGCCACTTACGGGGACGGGGATGGGGGAGCGGGCGGCACCTCCAAGCTGATCGGGCCCAGCAGCCCCTTGCGGAAGTCGTCCAACAGCCGCTGGGCCATGCGCGACCGGTCGCCGCTGGCGTGCCGCGCCGCCGCCAGCTCCAGCCAGGCCTCCGCCGCCGCGCCCGCGTCAGCGGGATGGCCAGCAAGAGCCACCTTGAAGCGGCTTTCCAGTTCGCCCAGCGCCACCCCGGCCCTCGGTTCGCCCGCCAGCGCCACCAGCCGGCGCAGAAGCGCCAAGGCCACCAGCTCCCGGTCGTAGGCCGCCTGGCCGATGTCGTCGCAGATCGCCAGCAGCAGCGCCGCCCCCTGATCCTCCAGATGGGGGGGCAACACCCCCGGCGCGTCGAGCAGATCGAGCTCCTGGCCCAGACGCACCCACCGCAGGCTCCGGGTGACCCCCGGGCGGCGGGCGCTCTCCACCACACGCTGGCCCACCAGGCGATTGATCAAGGCCGACTTGCCCACATTCGGAAACCCCAGCACCAACGCCCGCACCGCCCTCGGCCGCATGCCCCGCTCCCGCCGCCTTTCGTTGAGGGCCTCCCCGGCCTGGACGGCCGCCTTTTGGAGCCCTTTCACCCCCTTCCCCGCTTTCGCCTCACACCACCACGGGGTGAGCCGTCGCTCGCGAAACCACTGGTCCCAGGCCTGCCGCGCCGCCGCCGGCACCATGTCGGTGCGGTTGAGCACCAGCAGGTGTCGCTTGTCCCGGGTCCACCGCCCCAGCCGGGGATGGCTTGTGGCCAGGGGGATCCGGGCGTCGCGCACCTCCAGCACCAGATCCACCTTGTCGAGACTGGCGCTGAGGGCCTGCTCCGCCTTGGCGATGTGGCCCGGATACCACTGAATCAACGGCTGGAGCGACGCCTCCGCGGCACCGTCCGCCTTGGCGGCGGGAGGCGCCATCAGGGCACCACCATCACCGGACAGGGGGCCAGCTGGATCACGCGGGCGGCCGTGCTGTGTTGATCCTCCTCCAGGCTGATGCCGCGGGTGCCCATGATGATCAGGTCGGCGTTCACCTCATCGGCCACATCGCCGATCACAAAGGCCGGCTTGCCGCTCCGCTCAAACACGTCGCAGGCCAAGCCCGCCTCCTCAAATGCCGCCCGCGCCTGCTCCAGCAGCTGGGTGACGCTGGCCGGGTCGTGCATGGCGCCCTCCTCTTCCTCCACCACCGAGAGCAGCACCACCCGGCTGCCGTGACGCTGAGCCAGCTCAACGGCCACCGCGGCCGTTTCCATCGTCTGGCGGCTGTTGTCGATGGGGAACAGGACGGTGTCGAACATGACGCGGGAGGGCGGCACTCAATTTCTAGCGCCCGCCGCCCACCGCGCACCCTGGGGAAACCCCCACCGCCGCGGCCAAAAGGACGGGAATCGGGAAGAACGGAGGCCTGAGGGGTTAATCTCCCCCCGCCTTCCCTTCCGCCCCCCACCATGCCCAAGCGCTCCCTTGCCTCCCTCGGCGCCTCGGACCTCCGTGGCAAGCGTGTGCTGGTGCGGGTGGATTTCAACGTTCCCCTGGATGACGCTGGCTCCATCACCGATGACACCCGCATCCGGGCCGCCCTGCCCACCATCGCCCATCTCCGCGACAACGGGGCCAAAGTGATCCTGGCGGCCCACTTCGGCCGGCCCAAGGGCAAGGTGAATGAGGGCATGCGCCTCACCCAGGTGGCCGCCCGCCTCTCCGACCTCCTCGGCGTGCCGGTGGACAAAACCGAAAGCTGCATCGGCCCCGACGCGGAGGCCAAGGTGGCCGCCCTGGCAGAAGGCGGGGTGGTGTTGCTGGAAAACGTGCGCTTCTTCGCGGAAGAGGAAGCCAACGAGGCGGAGTTCGCCAAGAAACTCGCGTCCCTGGCCGAGGTGTACGTGAACGACGCCTTCGGCGCGGCCCACCGCGCCCACGCCTCCACCGAGGGGGTGACCAAATTCCTCAGCCCCAACGTGGCCGGCCACCTCATGGAGAAGGAGCTGGCCTACCTCCAGGGCGCGATCGACAATCCCAAGCGCCCTTTGGCGGCCATCGTGGGCGGCTCCAAGGTGAGCAGCAAGATCGGCGTGCTGGAAGCCCTCATCGACAAGTGCGACAAGATCCTCGTGGGCGGCGGCATGATCTTCACCTTCTACAAGGCCCGGGGCCTCGCGGTGGGCAAGAGCCTGGTGGAGGAAGACAAGCTGGAGCTGGCCAAGGAGCTGGAGGCCAAGGCGGCCGCTAAGGGGGTGCAATTCCTCCTGCCCACCGACGTGGTGCTCGCCGACGATTTCAAGCCCGACGCCAACAGCCAAATCGCCAAGGTGGAAGCGATCCCCGATGGCTGGATGGGCCTCGACATCGGTCCCGATTCCGTGAAGGTGTTTCAGGCGGCGCTGGCCGACTGCAAAACCGTGATCTGGAATGGTCCGATGGGCGTGTTTGAGTTCGACAAATTCGCCGCGGGCACCAACGCCATCGCCCACACCCTCGCCGATCTCAGCGCTAAGGGCACCGTCACCATCATCGGTGGTGGCGACTCGGTGGCCGCCGTGGAAAAGGTGGGTGTGGCTGAACAGATGAGCCACATCTCCACCGGTGGCGGCGCCAGCCTGGAGCTGCTGGAAGGCAAGGTGCTACCCGGCGTGGCGGCCCTCGACGAGGCCTGAGTCAACCCCTAGATCTCGGCGCCCGGGCCCGCGGGCGGCTTGCCCATCCTTCCTGGACGCTGCTTCCACTGGGGGGCGGCCAGCCCGTTTCGCTCGTACAGCGCCTTCATCTCGTTCATGAATTCGCGCCGTTGTCGCCCCATCGCCTCCCGTTCCTGGCGCAGGCAATCGCGCAGGGCGTCGGCGTTGGCGGCGGCGTTGAGGCAACTTTCCCCGCGTCGCAGGATGGCGATGCGGGCCTGGTGATCCACCAGGGCCAGGCGGCGTTGTTCGGGGAACACCCGCTGGCGCTGCTCGGGCGTGAGCCGCTCCCCTCGGGGATTGGGGCCCACCGGCTGGGCCAGGGCGGCTTGACCCGCCAAGCCCACCAGCAGGGCCAGAGCGGGCAGCCCCGCCCCGGGGCGGGATCGGAAACGAAGGGGCATGGCGATCACGAAAGGACGAACACCGCTCCATCCTCTGGAGCCCAGATGTCTGGACCGCAACCGTGATCCCTGAATATGTGACAAGGTGCGACTGAGGGCTCAGCTGGCCCTGGCGCTGGCCGTTCCATCCCCCGGCAGGCTCGCGCCGGTGAGCCGCACGATGAAGCCAGGCCGGTGGACCTCCAAGGACGGCCGGCAGGTGAGGGTGCCCCCATGGGCGCGGGCCACCCGCTCGGCGATCGCCAGGC
>JBKCPG010000004.1:0-6789 GCA_046309395.1 Cyanobacteriota bacterium
GGATTTCAGGGGCGTGCCCCCATCTGGCGCCAGGGGGGGGAGGTCGAGGCCGCCCCCATCGGCCAGGCCCGTGGCCGCCGGTGAACGCCCAATCACCAGCAGCCCTTCGACAAAGGGGCCGTAGAGGAAGTTGTTGATGAACCCCAACAGCTCGTGGAAGCCCACGATGGCCAGACCCGTGAGGGTGCCCACCAGGGCCGCCCAGCCCACCAGGCCCCACTGAAAGGGTTCGGAGGCTCCCGCCGGCCGCGGCCGTGCCGCCGCCGGCGGCCCCTCAACGGCCGGGGCGGACGCTCGCAAAAATCTCCTCCAAGATCGCCGTGGCTCCCCGCTGGCGCAGGGCGTCGGCCAGCGCGACGCCGATCGGCTCAGGATCGGCCTGGTCACCCCGGGCCTCGTCCCGGATCAGCCGTTGGCCATCCAGGCTGGCCACCATGCCTGTGAGCACGAGGGTCTCCCCCTCCAAGCGGCTGTTCACCCCGATCGGCACCTGGCAACCACCTTCCAGGGCGCGAAGGAAGGCCCGCTCCGCCAGGCAACGGCGGGCCGTTGGCCCGTGCTCCAGCACCTTGATCCACTCCAACACCCTGCCATCCCCCTGGCGACATTCGATCCCCAGGGCCCCCTGCCCCACGGCGTGGAGGGAGATCGCCGGATCAATGAGCTGATGGATCCGATGGCCCAATCCCAACCGGCCGAGCCCCGCGGCGGCGAGAATCAGGCAATCGAATTCACCGGCGTCCAGCTTTTCCAGGCGGGTGATGACGTTGCCGCGCACGTCCTTGAACGTGAGATGGGGATAGTGGTGGCGCAACTGGGCCAGGCGGCGCAGAGAGCTCGTGCCCACCACCGTGCCCTCTGGAAGGGTGTCCAGCCTCTGGTCGAGGAGGGCCTCCCGCACCACCAGGGCATCGGCCGGATCTTCCCGTTCGGTGACGCAGCCCAACATCAGCCCCTCGGGGAGTTGGGTGGGCAGATCTTTCAGGCTGTGCACGGCGATGTCGGCCCGGTCCACCAGCATCTGCGCTTCCAGTTCTTTGGTGAACAGCCCCTTGTCGCCAATCTTGGCCAGGGCCACATCCAGGATCTTGTCGCCCTGGGTGGCCATGGCCTCGACGCGAATCTCCAGGTCGGGATAGGCCCGCGACAGGGCGTCACGCACCCAGTGGGTCTGCACCATCGCCAGTTGGCTGCGGCGGGAGGCGACGCGCAGGAGGGATCCGTTCATCGGTGGGTGGCCGGCAGGTGACCTGCCCCTATCTCAGCCGCTCAGCCTAAAGACCCGCCGCGCCTCCGCCCTCAGCCCTCGCTGGCTGGACCGGCAAAGAAATCCAGGGGCAAGGGCCCCCAGGTGTCCTCCACCTCTGGGTGGCTCTCGCTGTGACCGCTCACCAACACGCCCTCTCCCAGGCCAGACTCCTGGCGCAGCCACACCTGGGCGGAGCGCTGGTGCCCTTTGAGGAACACTGGCCCATCGCTCACCTCGTCGGGCTGGGACGCGGGCAGCGGCGACCAACCCAAGGCCTGTTCAAAGCCGCGCAGGGCCCGCCAGGCCGCGGCGGGGTCGGGGGCCATCACCCCGATGGTGCACCACTCGCAGGCGGCCACCTTTTGGCGCAACTCCCCCCGCAGCGCAAGCCTTTGGGACTCCGTCAAGGGAGGCGCGCTCCGGTGGCCCCGCAGATCGACGAGGCGGGGCGACTCTGGAAGGGTCATGGACGAAGGCCAGGGCGCCAAAACGCTAGGCAAAGGGTGAGCCACGCCAGGCCCACCACCCCACCGGCCAGCAGGTCGGAGGGCCAGTGGGCACGAGCCACCAGGGTGCTGAGCCAAACCAGGGCCACCCAGAAAGTGGCCAGCGCCACCAAGGGACGGCGCAGATGGGGATAGTGGACCGAGAGGATGGCCACCATGGCGAAATAAAAGGCGATGGAGCCCGCCGCGTGGCCACTGGGAAAGCTGCGGCCATCCACCGCGAGCAATTTCTCGTGGGGCCGGGCGCGATCAAAAAAAGGTTTGAGCCAGAGGTCGACGATCGCCAGGATGCCGGCGGTGGCCATCACCAACAGCTTCAAATCGTTCCACCAGCGCCTCAGCAGCAGAAACACCAGGGCCGCCACCACCAACACCGCCGTGAAACCCACGCCACTGAGGCGATACACCTGGAGCAGGGCAAAACCAATCGGACCGTCCAAAACACGACCCAACCCATCCAGGGCGGCGTGATCCAGGGCGGGAGCCTCGTCGCTGGCCGTCACCAACCGACCCAACACCGTCAGCACCATCAGGCAGGCCGCAAGAATCCAGCCATCACGTGGGAGAAATCTCGGTGTCATCGGGGGCGATCCTCGCCGGGCTGGGGAAGCCGCACCCGCCAGAGCTCCTGCTCACCCCGTTTGGCCAGCCGGCGCACGTCGGCGGCGGGCCAATCGAGGGCCTCCAGATGGCGCCGATCGCCCAAGAGCCGGGCCGTGCGGCTCAGGGGGGAGAGGCCCAGGCTGGCCGGATCGTCCCGCAGACGATCCTCCACCCCTTCCTTGCTGGACACAAAGGCGGCGGTCTCTCCCCCATAAAAGAGGGTGCTGTAGCGCTTGGTGCCCACCACCCAGAGGGGCTCATGGGCCTGGGCAAGGGATTTGGCCTGGCGCGCCAATTGGCGGATCGGCAACAACCGTTCCCGGTCGATCAGGGGGGCCAGGGGGACCACCACGAAGGCCAGCATGAGCAAAAATCCCCCCAGATTGGCGAGCCACAACCAACGACGATCCTCTCCCCTGGCCAAGGCAAACGCCAGGGCCAGGGCCGTGAGGGCGAGGGCCCCGCTCAAGAGGATGGGCAGACCCGAGCGTTCGAGCGCCGCGGCAAAGGAAGGGTGGGCTGGGTCGTTGGCGGCCCACCGGGGGGCCAGGGCCGCGGCCACCGCCATGAGGGTCAGCAGGGTGGCCTCCACCCAGCCGGCCACGCCAGTGGATCGATCGAGGGAAAACGGGGACGGGGCCGCGGAGGAGCCCTGACCCTCGGACAAGGGCCAAAAGGACAGGGCCGCCAGGAGCGCGCCGGCGGGCAGGATCGGCAAGATGTATCCCGGCAACTTCGTCGCGGCGATCGAGAAAAAGCCCAAGGGGATGAGCAGCCAAAGCGACAGGAAGAGCGTCACCGACAGGCGAGGACCCGGGGACGGAGACGGGCTCAAAGACGGGCCCATGGACGGGCCGAACGCCAGGGAGCGCCAGCGCCGCCAGCTCCAAAACCGCGATTTGGCCAGGGCTCCGGGAAGGAAGAGCGACCACGGGAAGAGCAGGATCACCACCCAGGGGAGATAGAACCACGGCGGCCCAGGGTGGTCATAGATCACCTGGGTGAAACGCCGCAGATTGCTGAATCCCAAAAAGCCACCCAAAAAAGCCTCGCCGTTCACCTGGGCCGCGGCCACGTACCAGGGGAGGCAAACCCCAAGGAACAGGGCCAGCATCGCCGCCAATCTGGTCGGACGCACCCAGGGACGCCATTGGGCCGTCAGCAGGAGAAAGGCCCCCACCACCAGAAGCGGCAGGATCAGCCCCACCGGACCTTTCGCGAGAACCGCCACCCCACAAAACACCGCGACACCCATGCGGCCAAGGGCGGCCAACCGTGAGCGTGGGGCCTCATGGTGGGCCAGGAGAAAGGAGAGAAGAGCCAGGCTGATCGCGCTGGAGAGAAACATGTCCGTTGTGGAGGTGCGCCCCCAGCCGATCCAGCCGGGAGATGTGGCCAACACGCCGGAGGCCACAGCCGCCCTGCCCAGCCGGGTCCGAGCGCTCTCGCCGGGCTGGCCCCAATAGCACACCAGGGCAAAGCAAGCCACCACCACCGCGCTCGCGGCCAAGGCCACCGGTAGTCGGGCGGCCCAGGGCGACACGCCAAAGAGCCGAAAGGCGAGGGCCACCATCCAATACCCCCAGACGGGGTAATCGAAGAAGCGCTCTCCGTTCCACCAGGGGGTGATCCAGTCGTCGCGGAGGAGCATCTGGTGGCCCACTTCGACAAAAAGGGCCTCGGTCTTGTCCATCAGGCCAAGGGTGCCGAGGCCGTGAAAGAAGGCCAGCCAACACAAGAGGCAAAGACCGAGAAGACTGAGCAAGACCAAGACGGGAGATGGTCTTGCCACAAGGGTTTCAGGCGCCGCGTTCAGGGCAGATCAACACATCGTTCGCCGGTGATACTACCCGGTGTGACGTCTGAATCAGCAAAGAAGGTGCTGGACACTAAGGAGTGTTCCAAACAAACTTAGAGGAGGCGGCATACTTCCAAACAAAATCCACAGCAATGCCAGCGAACATCGCGAAGAGTGGACGTTGGGCGGCCTGATGATAAAGCGCTGAAGAGACGCCCACATTGGCCACCATCCCCATGGACGTCACCAGAAGAAACCGCACCAGCCCCAACAACAAACTCATTCCCTGTAGCTGCTGAGAGCGAAAGGTGAGCACGTTGTTGATCAGGAAGTTGGTGGAAGCGGCAATCACCACAGCGGAAACCTGGGCCATTTCAAAGCTGAAGGCAAGGAAATGGGTAGTGAGGCTGTAAACAAGCAAATGGGTGGCCACGCCAGTCGCTCCGACAAGAGCGAAGCTGACGGCCCGGCGCGGCACACTTCTGAGGAGGAGTGTGTGAATGATTGAGATGCCAAGATCCCAGACGATGGGAAGATTCAGTTTTGATTCGCCACTGATGCGCGGTTGAAATTCAAGGGGCACTTCTTTAACATTTAACCGACCCCGGCTAATGGCGAGCAACTCATAGAGAAACTTGAATCCATTCACATCCACCTGTCTGACGTAGGGAAGCACAGATTGCAACTGACAGACAAAAAAACCACTCATGTAGTCGCTTAATGAGCGATAGCGCGGCAGGCTAAACCGAGCCACACTATTGGCCCAAATTGAATTTCGCTCTCGCTTGGCGCTCAAACCATTGATCTTGGCCTCTGGATGAAAACGGCTGCCAATCACCAGATCCGCCCCTGTTTCCCTCAAGCGATTCAGGGCCCGCATCACCGTGGATGGCTGATGTTGACCATCGCAATCCATCACCACCACCAAATCGCCAGTGGCATCCAGGATTCCCTCTTTGATCGCACTGGACAGCCCGGATCGCCCCACCCGACGGATGAGGCGAATTTGTGGGTGGGTATGGGCCAGCTGACGCACAAGATCGGCCGTGCCATCTCGCGAATCATCATCCACAAAGATGATCTCCAGGTCAAAGTTATCGCCAAGCTCCAATAACTCTGTCGCGATGGGCACGACGTTATCGCGTTCGTTATAGGTGGGTAGAACTATGGAGAGCTTTGGCGATGAAACTGGATCCGATGGCAACGAGTTGGTGGGCAAGGATGGAAGGAGTTTACAGGAGTATCGCCAGATTGCCCCTGGAGCTATTTGATATATTCTTTCAAAACACTATTGCGATTTGGGTGTCTGAGTTTGCGTAGCGCTTTGGCCTCAATCTGACGAATTCGCTCCCTGGTCACATCAAAGATCTGACCAATTTCCTCCAGGGTCTTCATACGGCCATCATCCAAGCCGTAGCGCAGCCTGAGCACATCTCTCTCCCTTGGGCTGAGGGTAGCGAGCACCCCTTCCAAATCCTCACGCAGAAGATTTTTGGCCACATCCTGCTCAGGATTTTCAATGTCAGCCTCGATAAAATCACCTAATCGCGAATCTTCTTCCTTGCCGATCGGCGTTTCCAAGGAAATGGGCAACTGGGCCGACTTTGCGATAAAACGCAGCTTTTCAATGGTCATCTCCATGCTTTCCGCGATTTCCTCTTCCGTCGGTTTGCGGCCAAACTCCTGAGACAGGGTTTTGGTTGTCTTCTTAATGCGCGAAATTGTTTCGTAAAGGTGAACAGGGAGCCGGATGGTGCGACTTTGGTCCGCGATGGCTCGGGTGATGGCCTGGCGGATCCACCACGTGGCGTAGGTGGAAAACTTATAACCCTTCTCGTGGTCGAATTTTTCGGCGGCTCGGATCAAACCCAGGCTTCCTTCCTGAATGAGATCTTGGAAGGACAGGCCACGATTCATATATTTCTTGGCGATGGAGACCACCAAGCGAAGGTTGGACTGGACCATTTTCTCCTTCGCCCGTCGGCCAAGCATGAGACGCCGACGGAACTTGATGGTGGGCATCTCCACCAAAGCCGCCCATTCCTTGTTGTCAGGCAAATGGCCATGGTCGGCTTCATATTGGGTGGCGAGCTCTTCCAGGTGGAGGAGGTCGGCGATTTTTCGAGCCAGTTCGATCTCCTCGTCTGGCCTGAGAAGACGAATCCGACCAATTTCCTGCAAATAGACGCGGATGGAATCCTCGGTGTATACCCCCTTGGGTCCAACTTTGATGCTGGCCAGGGCCTTGGCGGCCGCGGGAACATCCTTGCCAGCGTCTGGCTTGTCTTCCGCGAGGGAAAGGGAGTCGCTGTCCGGCAAGTCGGCGGCGGCGAGCAACAGGTCGGCCGCCTCATCGAGAGGATCATCCGCCAACAAGTCGTCGTCGAGCTGAGCGGCCGCTTTCCCTTTCTCTTTCCCCTTCGCCTTGGCCTGCGCTCCAGCGGCTGAGCGCCGCTTCTTGGGCGCCGATGGAGCGGCGGCCGCCACGACGGTGACGTCTTCCTCAGAAAGAACCGCCGGCTCGGTGAGCGGGGCGTCGGTGGGGGGGGAGAAAATCTCCAGACCGCTGGAGGAGGTCATTTGGGCTGGGCTCATATGCCGTCGGGCGAAAGGGCTGGGGGAAGGGTTCAGGG
>JBKCPG010000005.1:0-6941 GCA_046309395.1 Cyanobacteriota bacterium
GACATGAACATGGGGAGGCTCGTTTGGCTCGTGACTGTAGAAGTAGACCCTATATGGACCGCTTCTGAGGATTGTCGGCATCCGAAAGCGCCACCATCACATCAACGATACTGACATCGGCCTTCCTGTGCAGCTAACGCTCAAGATCAGCGGCGGGTAGTACATTGAGCGATAAGGGAAAAATCTTTGCTCCCGGCCGCTGGATCTTGATGTTAGGCGGTGACCTTAACGCCAGCATGGATTATCGCAAACGATCCATAGTACTATGATATCTCCCTCGACAAGATTAATAGATGGCATGGTTCGTCTCTGCAAGTAGCGGTTGCAATGGGCGACCTTATTGCAGCACGAACTAATTGGCTGGGCTTCCGGGAACACGAAGAGATGGCATCTCTCTACAAGTCTTTGGAGCTATATATTGCATTAGCGTGACAACACACCAAGCATGCATTGGATATATTGTGCGGCCTGCAAGGCCTCGTGGATTTGTTCACCTAATTGTCTCAATAACAACTCTGGCCTTTTACGAGAGTCGGGACTGCCTAAGTCGTTCGATGCCCTTACAATGGCGCCACATTGGCCTTTTCGCAAGGCTACAGTCTGCTTAAGGAATCCGGCTGATCCCACTGCCAATATCTATCCCCATTCTGCTTAAGACCCGTACCACGAAAGACTGCTTCTATGCTGCTTAAGTCCGTTGAGGCGCTAACCCTCCACTTCTTCTCAATACAATGCTCTATTGCCGCCTTCAGAAGCATGCAACCATATCTACGACCACGGCACTCTTCTCTGGTGTATACGTGAAGGGTATCATCGGTGCAAGTTGACCATTGAGCCTTGTAGACTATGCATGGATATGAATCACTTTCATCTCCCAAAGAGGTTAGACCTCGACAATGCAGCTGAGCCGTATAGACCTCATATATCTTCTTGCTATATGTCATAACTCCATACCAGCCTGATTGGCTATCAGGCAGCTTTATTTGCTCTATCTTGTAAAGTAAATTGGGACTTTCCGAAAGTTTTAGTAGCATCTTCTTGAGTTGTGCGTTTTTCATGCTCACATGTTCCGCATATGCAGTATAGCTCAGAGCAATCCTCGGACCACTCACGCTGGGCCATGTTTAATGACTAGTTGAAGCTGTGGTAGGGCAAGAATGGACCTATGGCAGCACAAAGACACAACGCGGGGCTTGGTCTGAGAGATGCCTTGTAAAGGCTCTCTAGACATTCAGTATCCTAACGTTCGAGCAAACTCTCCCGCTACGGCAAGCGTCGTAGCGGGAGGGTTAAGCGAGTGGTTAGCTGTCTCCGCAACTACTTGGACTTGTATAGCTTTTCCACCTGTTGATTTACGTAGGTGGCAAATCGGTCCACCGACATCACAGCTACTACTAGTGACGCAAGAGAGAGAATCGCAGCGCCTACTGTTACTAGCTCCATTCTGGCTTGGGTGCGGATGTTTTCTCGCGTGCTCAAGATGCCAGATAGTTGTTCCAAATGCTCTCGCGACTCCTTTTCTAGGAGCTGAGCGCGAGAGGCCAGGAAATGTGTGCGAGAACGGAGTGCCTCTGAGATTTTTGTAGGCGGGTCTTCTGGGCGCCAACCACTAGCCTGGAAGTCTTCGCAGTTCCAACTATACGAGCTAATCGTCTTGGATTTGGCCGCCAGTTCCGAGGTGAATGCTGGCACGCCAACTGACTGCTCAAAGAAGAGTCGGATTCTCTCCAGGCATTTCACAGTACCTCGTCGGGTGGTGGTATCCGGAGATAGCGTGCTCGGTGCAAGGCGAAGGCGTCGAACAATCTCGCGAAGTGCAGCGGTTGCAGCGAAATGAACCAAGACACCTCGGATTTGATCATCCACAAGCGAAATGTAGACAGAATCGTTCGGATCGCCGCGGTGCTTCAGGTGCTCCGTAGTCAGTCGCGCTGTTCTGAGGTTTACGATGGCGTGATACCGAAGATCGCCATCAAACTCGGGCCAACAGAGCTTGATTCCTTCCATGCTGTTCAGCGTCCAGACTTCCCGATGGCCAAGCGGTGAAGTTAGCCGAATCCAATCTGGCTCAAGGCTGCTGTGTTCGTAGTCAAGGAGGCAGTGGCTATCGGTTGTAAGCAGTTCAGCGGTAGGGAGTCGATTGCCGTCCGAAGCAAGCGAAAAAAGCCCCGGTAGATGCACGGTGAACCATTTTGCTACGAGCGTCCGTGTGCTGACTCGTGCTGCGTCAACCGCCCGACGCTTTGCATGTTCGACGTCATAGGAGCGGTATCCACCATGGAGGGGCTCGTGCACAGTCTTTCTGTCAAGATTGATCTCCACCTGATACGCACTGCAGGCCGGTTCCCTGAGAACGAAGCACATGATGACTGCTGTAATCGATGGCGAGAGTTGGAAGATCCAGCCACGGGCGTAGTCAACAGTGTCTGGAAGGGGTGCTGGCCGGGCTTTTGAGAGGAAGCGGCTCTTACCAGGACGGTCGATCGGTCCAAGATTGAAGCTGCCCTCGGTGCCATAGGTGCGTTGCTCATCAATCCAGGAGCCAGGGTTGGTGTTAAAGCCGAAAAGGCGCTCATCGTTCCAGCCCAATTGCTTCATGCCGCGATGAAGCTTGTCTATCTCTGCAGGGCCATAGATCTCTACACCCCATATGGCGACCTGCTGAAGACGTTCATCAGGCGGGACGCGCGAAGCAAAGTTGTGCTTTGCATCTCGGTCTCGCAGGTAGTCTCGTTCCGAGCGATATGGCGACGGTACCAACCCAGGAAATCGAAAGTGGATGCGGCGCCATACGCGCCTCAAGACTCGCTCGATTTGAGACTTAGTTTTGGGTGGATACGCTGGAGCATCCTCGACAGAAGGAGTACCCGAATTGGATTGGAGGGTATTCAGTGATCGGCCCTGAGGGGGTGCATCTTCGGACATGAAACGCCTAACGCTCCAGATCAGAAGCGGGTGAGAACTGTTGATATTGAAAGACGACTTCGCCCCCCCCGTCTTCTGCATCTGGTTGTTCGGCGGTTCACTGGATACGTTCTTGGATGTGGCTCCCATCGTGAGCGAGCTAAGTGTGGGGCAAAGCACCATTAACATGGCAGATCTTCACACGGGATCGTTTAGCGCATAAGCTTCCTTGGGAGATCAGTACGACATAGCACTAATAGTATACAATCCTACCTGGCGGGCCAGCACGCGGGCGGCCCCGTGCACGCCTTCATCGAGCCGCAGGGTGGATCGAATCTTTGGTTGCGCGTCACACACATCGATAGAGAGGTGAGCGACCGCGTCAGCATCCTCTGGGCGGCTGTTGTCATCAACACCGGCGGAGAGCATGCCCGCCTCGGAAGGATGGTCTGCCGATGCAGACCTGCCATACTCCTCGGACGGAAGCCACGCGGGAGGCCTGGCCGAGGTGCAGCTGTTCCTCTCCACCGTCAGCGACGAATTCCGCTCCTACCGCGATCACCTGCGCCACGCCCTTGATCGCCCGAATGTGACCGTGAAGGTGCAGGAAGACTTCATCGTTTCCGGCACCCCCACCCTGGAGATGCTCGACGACTACATCCGCCATTGCGATGGGGTGATCCACCTGGTGGGCGACATGACCGGCTCGCCAGCCAGACCCCAGTCGCTGGCGGCCATTCGGGAGCGCTACCCGGATCTGGCGGAGAAACTGAAGCCGATCGCAGAATGCCTGCATCCGTGCGGTCCTTCGCTCTCCTACACCCAGTGGGAGGCCTGGCTGGCGCTGCTCCACGGCAGGAAGCTGTTCATCGCCACCCCCGATGCCGAGGCACCCCGGGATGGGAAGCACGTGCAGGATCCCGCGCAGATCCAGGCCCAGCAGGATCACCTGGCCCGTCTCCGTGGGATGGAGCGCTATCCGGGCGTCACCTTCACCAGCGCCGACCACCTCGCCTGGAACGTGCTCCGCTCCTACATCCTCGATGGGCTCGTGGAGGCGAGGCTGGATCACCTGTGCCCCCCGCCCACCACCACCGGCTGGACCTGGCCGCGCCCCTGGGATTTCTCCGGCTACCTGCGCGAGAAGCGCCAGGGCTTCATCGGCCGCCGCTGGCTGTTCGATGCGGTGAGGGCCTGGCACGGCAACCCGGTGGCCTCCCAGGCGTTGCTGATCGTGGCCGATTTCGGCGTGGGCAAATCCGCCTTCATGGCCGAACTCGCCGCCACCGGCACGGCGGAGCAGGGCCTGCCGATCGCCGCCCACCACTTCTGCGACCACAACACCGCAGCCACCCTGGAGGCCGCCACCTTCGTGCGCAGCGTGGCCGCCCAGCTCGCCCGGGCCCTACCCGCCTACCAGGCGGCGGTGGAGGCCGATCCGGAGGCCCGGCGCTGGCTGGAAGAGGCCCAGACCGATCCCGCCAGCGCCTTCAGCCAGGCGGTGATCGGCAAACTCCAAGGCATTGCGGCCCCTGCGGCCCCCTGGCTGCTGCTGGTGGATGGGCTGGATGAAACCCTCGCGGCCCCCGCCTCAAGCGCCGGCGGCAACGGCAGCTCGATCGTGGCCCTACTGGCCAGCGGCACGGGGAAACTTCCTGCCTGGCTGAGGGTGCTGGCCACGAGCCGCCGGCGCCAGGAGGTGCGCCAGCCGCTGGACGCCGCCTATAAATGCGATCTGCTGGATGCCGAGGAAGCCCGCAACCTCAGCGACATTCACGACTACGTGCTCGGCCGCTGCGGCAGCGAACCCCTTGCCACGCGGCTGGCACAGGCCGGCAAGAGCCCTGAGCAGCTGGCTGAGCGGCTGGCGGATTTCGAGCAGAGCGGCGGCAAGTTTCTCTACGCCGTGCGGGTGCTCAACGATCTGGCCAGCACCAACGGCTCCCTCAGGCCCGATCGCCTCGACGATCTGCCCCGCGGCATGGAGGGCTTCTACCTCGATGCCTTCCGGCACCGGTTTCCAGCAGGTGAAGACTTCGAACCGATGCGCGCTCTGCTGGGGGTGCTGTGCTCCCAACGGGAGCCGCTGGGCCGCAGGGAGCTGGCGGCCATCCTTTCGGTAGGTGAGCCCCGGGCGGTGAGCGAGCCCCAGGAGCAGCGTCTGCTGGCGAAGATCGAAGACTTTCTGCGCATAACCAACAGGCTCTACGCCTTCGACCACCTCTCCCTGGTGCAGTGGCTCAGCGAGGAGAACGACGAGGGCTTCCCCCGGGCTGGCACCTATGCCGTGCAACTGGAGAACGTTCAGCAGAGATTCACCAGGTGGGCCCGCGCCGAGGTGGCGGCGGGGCGGGCCCATGAATGGCCCTACCTCACCCGCCACCTGGCGGCGCACCTCGAGCCGGGCGAGCGCCAGGAGTGTTTCTCTCAGCTGCTGCTGGATCTGCGCTGGCTTGAGGCCCGGCTCCGGTTGGCCGACCTCAACGCCCTGCTGGGCGACTGGCAGTGGATCACCCCCACCCCGGAGCTCACGGCGGTGGAGCGGGCCTTGCGTCAGGGCGCCCATGTGCTGAGCCACCAGGGGCAGGGGTGGAGCGGCCTGGAGCAACTCCCTTCCCAACTCCTGGCCCGCTGGTCCACGGCCCCCCCGGGCGGGCCCAGCGACCCTGCGGCGACAAGACTGCGCAACCAGGCCAGCACCCAGCTCCAGAAGGCTGGCGGCCTGCGCCCCCTCACCGCCAGCCTGCTGGCCGACGAGGCATTGCTGCGCACCCTCAGTGGCCATGCAAGCACGGTGAACGCCCTGGTGGTGCTCCCAGGCGGACGGCTCGCTTCGGGGGCAAACGATGGCACCATCAAGCTCTGGGATCCGGCCACAGGCCAGCTCCAAGCCACCCTGGAAGGCCATTCCGGCGGGGTGAATGCTCTGGCGGTGCTCCCAGGCGGACGGCTCGCTTCGGGGGCAGGCGATAACACCATCAAGCTCTGGGATCCGGCCAGCGGCCAGCTCCAAGCCACCTTGGAAGGCCATTCCGACTGGGTGAATGCTCTGGCGGTGCTCCCAGGCGGACGGCTCGCTTCGGGGGCAGACGATGGCACCATCAAGATCTGGGATCCGGCCAGCGGCCAGCTCCAAGCCACCCTGGAAGGCCATTCCGGCCCGGTGAGGGCCCTGGCGGTGCTCCCAGGCGGACGGCTCGCTTCGGGGGCAGACGATGGCACCATCAAGCTCTGGGATCCGGCCAGCGCCAAACCCGAATCCAGCCAGCCGCAATTCGTGGCCGATGCCGCCATCCTCGCCCTGGCCTTCCTGACAGCCACCTCAACCCTGGTAGCCAGCGATGCCAGCGGCAGGTTGCATTGGCTTCAGGTGCCTGGAACATGAACAGGAACAGGAACAGGCACACCCATGAGCTCCACACCCTCGCGCAGGCGCAGGTCCAGCTCCCTCGAGGCTGAGATGTTGCGGGATACGTTGCTCCGACAAACCCTGCGCATTGGCTCAGTCATCAATTTGTGCACCCACAATGATCTGGTTGCCGCTATCTCCTGAATGGCATTGGGGTGTGTCCTTCGAAACCAAAGGCCATTCCTTAAACACCCCACGATCAAGTACTGCACTGCTGCCATGGGTGTTGAGGTGGATGAACCCTACACGGGGATATTTGGCGAATGCCGGCTCCATATGGGCCCTCACCCGCGTACACCACTAAATGCAAATCGCCGCGCCCCTTCTAAACGCCCAGGGATCTTATCGGTGTGTTCATCATTGACAATCTGATCTGGCTAGCATCGAGACAATCATTGCTCTGAAGATTATCAGCCTGGGCGTGAATGCTACACCTTTCTTGATCTCTCTGAGTCCTCCGAAAGAATCCGCCTCGCTTTGGACGCCGAACGAACATGGATAGATCGTGCGCAGCCACGATCTTATCCAAAGTTGGACAAGCCCTCCACACTGGGGGCTTGGCATACAGGAGAAAGATCAGGCCGTTGTTCACCCCTGCTTCCGATTTCAAAGGGGCGGAGTGGCTGTG
>JBKCPG010000006.1:0-9988 GCA_046309395.1 Cyanobacteriota bacterium
CTTTCCTGGCCCGTGTAACGCGCAAAGGTGACACGGGGTCCATCGGGATAACCCCAGCCCAGGTATTTCTGCAGCTCCTCAATCTGGCTATTGCAGAGGGCATTCATCGGGTAGATGACAATCGCCCGGATCCGCTTGCTCCGGTCGCCGCGCTCGCGTTCCTCCAGCACCCGATTGATGATCGGGATCATGTAACCCAGCGACTTGCCGGAGCCCGTGCCGGAGATCACCACCAGGCTGCCGCCTGCGCGGGCGATCACGATCGCTTCCCGCTGATGGCGATGCAGCAGCAGCTCCACCCCATCTCCCCTGTCCTTGCCCCAGCGGAAGATCCGGCTGCATTCGGGGTGTAGGAGGCCCTCCTCCACCAGAGCACTGATGCTGCCGCCCCCCACGAAGCTGGGGTTGAGCTGGATTAGCGGCGAGGGCCAGTACTCACCAGCGCCGTAGCGGCCATCAACAAAGTCCCGCAGGTCAGGCGCCTTGATCTGCGTAAAGCTGCGGCTGAACTGCCCGTAGTCCTCGACGACCCGGTCGCGGAAGGAGAAAACGTCCATCAGCGGGCAGCCTCAACAAGGTGGTGGTCCGCCTGCAGCGGCGGGACTGGCATGGGGGTGAGCGGACGCTGCGGCCAGTCTGCACCTAGCGGAAGCGAGGTGGCAGCACACCAGATGCACTTGGGGCCGTAAGTCTTGGATCTATGCATGGGGCGCATACTTTCAGCCCTCCAGCTGTTGCGAGCCGCCCATCCGGCCCAGCTCCCGGGTGGTGTGGCGCAGCACCGGGTGCTCCTGCCAGTCGGCCGGCAGTGCCAGCCAGACGGGGCTGTGGGGACGGGAAACCTGGGGACCCAGGCCAAAGGGCCAGCGCTGCAGGGAGGCCCAGGTGTCGGCCTCCCGATCGGCCACCACCAGAGCCAGGGGGCTGCCCTGGATCCGGCCGATCCAGTCGTCTGGGGTCTGCAGGCTGTTGCCGCCGCTGCGCAGGGGCAGCCCCAGCTCCCGCAGGAGCCGCCTCAGGCCGGGCGCCACGCCGCGATCGGGCACCAGCACCTCCGCCACCCACCCCCCTGGGGTCCGCTGCCCTGGGGCAGGCCTGCCGTGGACAGCGCCCACCAGCATCGGCGCCTTGGGGCAGAACGCGAGGGCCAGGGGCAGCTGCCCGAGCGGCAGCAGCTCCAGCTCCTGGTGGTTCAGTCCTTCTGCTTCCTCCAGCTCCAGGCCTGAGATCAGGGCACCATCGAGCACGCCCTGGCGCACCAGCTCCAGCCAGTTGGCCGCCGCCCGGAACCGCTGGGGAGTGGGCAGCAGCCAGGGGCAACCCGCCAGCAGGGGGTGATGGAGCAGGTCGCTGCCCAGCCGGGCCACCCCAGAGGCCAGGCGATGGGCGCGGCAACCCAGGTGCAGAAGGCGCATCGCGGCCGAGGTGCCATAACCGCAGCCCCAGAGCTGGCGGCGATCGCGCACCAGGCCGAAATCCTCTGAGAGGAGCCGGTAGCGGCGGCTGATGGTGGGCTGGCTGAGTTGCAGCAGCCGGCTGGTCTGCACGGTGGTGCCGCAGAGCTCCAGCAGATCGAGCAGGCGGATGTCGTGCAGCAGCTCCGGCAGGCGGTAGTGATGGGCCTGGGCCAGCGACGGGGGGCGCGGGGAAGCCATGGGATGGATGAGGCGCTGGGAGCAGCCTCAGCAGCGCGGGCGGTTTTTCTGAACTTTTCCCTGCGAAATAGCAAAGCCGCTGGACAGAACCCAGTCGTGGCTTGGTCCTAAATCTGCTCTTTCGCTTGTAAGGCCTTGCGGTGGCACGCTCCAGCGGCCACGCTGTGGCCATGACCAGCCCACCAGTCGCGCCCTTGCCAGCGCCCCTGCGCTGCCACCTGCTGATCGGCCCGCCCGCCAGCGGTAAGACCACCCTGGCCGCCGTGCTCGCTCAACTCACCGGTGCCGTGGTGCTCTCCACCGATGTGGTGCGCGGCGAGCTGTTCGGCGACGCGGCGGTGCAGGGCCCCTGGCGCGACATCGAGGCCCTGCTGCACCAGCGCCTCCGCGAGGCCGTGGCGGCCGGCACGCCGGTGATCCTCGATGCCACCCATGCCCGCCGGCCCTGGCGCCTGGCGATCACCCAGGCCCTGACCTTGCCGGTGCCGGTGGAGTGGATCGGCTGGTGGCTCTACACGCCGCTCTCCACCTGCCTGCAGTGGAACCAGACCCGCAAGCGCCTGGTTCCCGAGCCGGTGATCCGCGAGATGGCCGCCGCCCTGGCTGATCCGGCGTTCGGGCCATCTCGCGCCGAGGGCTTTGCGGCGGTGGTGGCGGTGGTGCCCACCCACGGCCGCGAGCTGGAGGCCCTGCTGCGCGATGAACTCGCCCGCCTCGATCACCGCAGATCCCGTATTTGATCTCAGCTGATCATCGAGGATGCGTTCCAGTGGATCCCAGAGGGGGTTGCAGCGAGCCTGTCGGTAGCACTCGGCGAGGGGCTGGTGGTGGCACGCCTCCGAGAGAGAGGCCTGGGTCGTTGAGTGGGCGAAGGCGTTGCGCACCCTGCGCAGTGTGTGAAGTGCCAGCTCAACCTGTCTGTCGATTAGGCCAAGACGCCGAGCCAATGCGATCCGGGCCCCAAAGGAACCAAGAGGTCGATCGGTGAGGAAGAGGGTCTCTGGCCCCGAGGGTGGAGCCAATGCTGCTTTCAGCAGTGTTGCCTCTATTCAAAAGGTTCACAAGAGGCCTGGATCTGCCTGAGGTTTTGCAGAAGCGCCGGCAGGGCTTCCCTTGTGATCCAGAGAACCAGCCGCGGATCGATATTGAAGTATTGGTGAGCCAGAACATCACGGAAGCCCATGATCCCTTTCCAGTCTTGATCGGGAATCTCTTTTTGCAATGTCAAGCCAGTGAGCTTGTCGAGCTGCTTCACGGCTTCACCAAGAGCCAGATATTGCATGCAGACCGCATCCAGGAGCAGCCTGCCTGATTCTGTTTCAGAGAGATTAGCCTCAGACTGGACGGTCTCCATGCGGTGCAACAGCGATTCAATCAGGCTGATCGTCTGAGCGATGACGGTGACCGCAAGCGGCTGCTCCCGATCAGATGGAAATCGCATCGCGTTCGATCTCCTGTTTCAAGGCCGGATTCATGCCGGGCCAGCGGGTCACCACGTTGACACGTGCGCCGAGCTGCTGCTCTGCGGCCTGCTGAAAGTGAACCAGGGCAAAGGGGTTGGGGGGATCCAGGCTGACGCAGAGGTCGACATCGCTGCCTGCTCTGGCTTCATTGCGGGCCAGGGAGCCGAACAGGGACAGCTCCTGGATGCCGTAGAGCCTGCGCCATTCCGGCAGGTGCTGGCTGAGCAGGGCGATGATCTGGTCGCGGCTGCGAAAGAGCCTGGGATCGACTGGCTTCATGACCGGCTACTGCCCTCCACTCTCAAAGTAGTCCCAAACCACCCGATAATCCTCCACCCGATCACAGCGATCAAACGGCGCCTCGTAGGTGATCGTCCGCTCCACCGGCCCCCCTGGCAGCGTGTCGTCGAGGATCGTGCGGGTGAAGGTCCCTGAGGTTCCGTGCTGGATGTCCTCCCAGCCGGTGGTCTTGTTGGGGCCACGGCCGGATCCCTTGCGGGGGAAGCCCACACCCGTGAGGCCCTTGCTGGCGGTGAACACGATGCGGCCGTTCTGGTCGTACCAGGTGTCGCGTTCATATTGCTGCATCACCGGGAACTGCACGCGGTAGATGGTGATCAGTTCATCGAGCGTGAGCTTGAGGGCCTGGGCCACCAGCACGTCTCCACCAGGGCCTGGCGGCGGGCGTAATCGGTGCGCAGGGCGCAGTCGCGCTGCTAGGTGGGGGTGAGGTTGGTGAAGAAGCTGTTGGGCAGGCGGAAATCCTGTTTGGCCCAGCGTTGATTACGGAAGGTTTCGTCCCAGCACTCACTCCAGAGATCGACGCAGTGGGTGGTGAGGCAGTTGAGGGCGAGGGTACGAGACCTAAGTGCGATAAGCCCTGGTTCTGCAGGTGAAGGGAGTGGAAGTTGACGAGCCAGTTCGTTTCGGATGTCTCCCTTTCCAGTGGTTTTAACAAAGAAGTCGAACGGGACGGCAGACCACAATCCCGCAATCTTCACGATTGTCAGTGCATCGTCGATTGTTATTGATAGAACGCCGTCAACATGGCCCACTCCACGGGGCGCAATGATTGGAAGTAGTGTCCTTTCACCTGCTTGGCTGAGCTGCCGGCGGCAAGCAACTCGAAAGAAATCTGTCACAGGCTTCTTCTCCCCCCACGGTACCCGTGGCGTGCGTGCAAGATATTCAGCTGCTGCCACATCCGGCCGGTAGTTGGTGCGGGGCAGGTAGTCATCCGGCAGGGTGGTGAGATCACGACAGTCGTTATGCCCCTTTTCAGTGCAGACAGCACGCGGTGTCTTGTAGAGAGGTGAGCCCACGTAAAAGTGCGGGCCCGAGAGGACGAGCTCTGTGGCATCCGCAGGAAAGCTCGTGTCTCTGCGAATCGTGCCGCCCCAGCGCTCGCGCACCTTCTTGATGTCGTTCGTCAGAACGCTCTCGAGGTAGTGGGCGGAATAGAACTCGTTGGCGTTGCTGATGCCGGGGAGTGCCATGGATCAGGACTTGCGGAGCGTGAGCAGGGATGTGATCGGTTCGTTCATGAAGGCCTCGATGGCCGTGGTGTGAGCCGTCAGGATCCGCAGGATCTCCGCCGTGCTGGTGTTGCCCACCACCAGCCAGATCACCTTCGGCGGAGCACCACGCAACAGGCTCAGAGCGCGGAAGTCATCATCTTTGGTGAGGATGGTGTAATCGTTCTCCGCGGCAAACTGCCAGATCTGATGATCGCTTTGGCCTTTCAGCTGCACATCACGCACATGCTTGCTGCCCGAAAACCACTCTGAGAGTGCAGAAGCGAGCCTCGGGCTCAGATTTTCGTCGAGCAGTAATCGGCCTGTCATCGCGTCGCTCAGGCCACGGTGAGCTCGCTGAGGCGTTTCTCGCGCTCGGCGGCATAGCGCAGTACCGCCTGGATGTGTTCCGTCCTGAGATCGGGGAAATCACTGAGGATCTCCTCCTGGCTCATGCCACTGGCCAGATACTCGAGCACATCAGACACGGTGATGCGCGTTCCGGCAAGACAGGGTTTGCCGCTGCGCACGCCTGGTGTGCAGGTGATCAGGGAGGGGGGGGAGCTCATGGACGGCACGGTGATGGAGACAGGGTGGTGACTCAACGTTATGCGTGGTGCTGGGAGAGGCCCGTTCAACTGCTGTCCCGATACAGCACGGCCACCACCTTCAGGTAGGGGGCGGGTTCGATGGTCATCACTTCATTCACAAAGCGTTCGTGGTCGTCGAAGCGCACGTCGATCGCCTTCTGCTGGTCCAGGCGGCGCTTCTCCTTGATCTGCCGCGGACGTTGATCCGCCGCGAAGCTGAGCTGCAGCTGCTCCACCTGGCGGCCTCGCAATCGCTTCAGGCGTTCGCGCTGGGCCTGCAATTCCGGTTGCATGCGGGCCGTCCAGCGATCGGCGCAGCTCATCAGGTAGTCATTGGCCTTGCGAACCGCATACGGAAGCTGCTTGCGCAGATGCTCGGGGATCGAGGCGTTGGGGTTGGCATAGGGCTTGCGTCCCAGCTGCAACCGCTCGGCCACCGCCTCAAACGGCTCCACAGCCTCCACATTCAGACCCGTTCCGGCGAAGCGCACCGCCACCCACTCCTGCACCACCGGCACGCCCTTCTGGTTGGGGATCGTGCCCTGAAACACCATCACCACCTCACCGGGCTCCAGGTCATCACTCAGCTGGAGCACCGGCGCGCAGTGGCGTTGGAAGGTGATCTGGCCGCGATCAGCCAGCCAGTCCACCAGCGGGTGCAGATCCCAGAGATATTCCAGCTCCGGCCGGCTGGAATCCTGCCGGCGGCTCTGCTCAAGGGCCCGCTGCAGTGCCGCCACTTCAGTGGAGAGAACCAGGCGCTGGCCTCGGGGCGGCTGCAGCTCACGTGGGTAGCGGTCGTAGCGGCGCTGCAGATCACTGGGCGGGGTGATCTCCAGGCGCTGTTGCTCCTGATCCGCGCGAAGGTCGAGCTTTTCGCCACGGCGCTCCATCTGCTGGGCCACCGCTTCGAGGGCCGTGTCCACGTAGTTCCAGAGGTTGGGGAACAGGCTGAAGGGCTGGCGCTGCTGCACCTGCAGGGATGGAGTGGCGTCGGGGACCCCGTCATCTGATGGGTCGCTGCCGAACAGTTCCTCAAAGAGGTTGTCGCCGCTGCCCTGCACCAGGTACGGCTCGGCGTTGGCATTCATGCGCTGCTCCAGCGCCTCCACCGTGCCGCACTCGAAGGCCTTGCTGATCTCCTCCTCCTCGCCCACGGCGTCGTACACGCCCAGAAACACCGCCGGATCGCCGATGTTCCGCTGGGCCTGCTCGTCTTTGCGCTTGAGCAGCCTGAGCACCTTTTCGGCATCGCCCATGCCTTCGCTGCGGGAGGAGCTGAGCAGGTAGCGGATCTGGGGTTGCTGGCTCTGGCCGTAGCGGTCGATATGGCCATTGCGCTGCTGCAGCGTCATCAGCGACCAGGGGATGTCGACGTGCATGAGCCGGTGGCTGAGGTAGTGCAGGTTCAGGCCTTCTGAGGCCACCTCGGTGGCAACCAGGATCCGCACCGCCTCCTTCTCCTGGGCGAACTGCTCCACCACCTTGGTCTGCTCCATATCCGGCATGGCGCCATCGAGCCCGACCACGGCGGTTTTCGGCAGGCCCAGGTCGGCAGCCAGGTGCTCCACCAGGAAGCGCTGGGTTTCGCGCCGGCCGGTGAACAGCACGATCCGGTCTCTGGCGTTCTTGCCGTTCCAGCCCCAATCGGAACGGATCAGCTGCAACAGGCGTTGGTATTTGGAGAAGTCCGCAGGGCCGATGGCGACGAGCAAGGGCTCCAGTTCCTGCAGGGCTGCTTCATCAGCTGGGGCCGGTGTCGTGGCAGATGCCAGCCGTTTGAGCCGGTTGCGCACGGTTTCCAGTGCCGCCATTGGGCTGGAGAGAAGGCTCTTGGCCAGAGTCGTCTTGAACAGTTGGCCTGCCTTGGCCTTGGCATCGCTGTCGGGAAGCTTGAGATCCTTGAGTAGGGCGAACACCCGCTCTTCCTTCTCGCTTGCCGGACACTCCACATCAGCGGTGTCGCGTTCTTTGACACTGCTGCGCAGATCGGCGATCACGTCCTTGCGGAAGCGCCGCACATACAGATCCTTAATGTCGTCTTTGGAGTACTTATTAGGATCGGCGATGGCTGTGGGATCGAGCATGTTCATCAAGCTCGCGAAGCTCTCCGGCTTGCCGTCGTGCGGTGTCGCCGAAAGCAGAAGCAACGTCTCCGAGCGTGTAGCCAGTCGCTCCGCCAGCCGGGCACGCTGGCTCTTCAGGGCGCCGCGGGCCCGCTCGGCAACGTTCTGGCATTCATCGATCACGATGATGTCCCAGCTAGCGTTGTCGAGGTAGAAGCGGTAGTCGCGGTCGTTCTTGAGCGTGTCGACCGAGACGATCGCTTTGTCGTAGTAGTGAAAAGGGTTTTGGTTGGTGGGGATCTGCTCGCGGATCCGTTGGATGCCCACGGAATCCAGCCGCACCAGCGGGATGGAGAAGCGCGTCCAGATCTCCTTCTGGAACTGCACCAGCATGCTCTTGGTGGTCACCACCAACAGCCGCTTGCCCCTCCCGCGGCGGATCAGCTCGCTGCAGAGGATGCCGCATTCCAGCGTTTTGCCCAGGCCAACCGCATCGGCGATCAGCAGCCGCTGGCGGGGCATCGCCAGGGCCTTGGCTGTTGGCGCGAGCTGGTAAGGAAGGGCATCCATCGCCGCCCGATGCCCCACAACCAGGGCGTTGTCGGTGGGGACGGAGCGGCGAAGGTGGGCCTCGATGAATAGCAGGCTGTCGCGGTAGCGGGGCGAGGGGTCGCTCACCAGGGCTGTCTCTTCCGGCTGCAGCACCTTGAAACTGCCAGCGGCCGTCTCCACCTCCACCAGGAAGCGGGCCTCCTTCTCGCGCAGGAACGGCGAGACGCCCACCACATCGACCACCTGCTGGCCATCGGAGCCGCGGCCCAAACTGCGCACCAACCATTCAGCACTGCGGCACTCGATGCGTGCTCCGGGGGCGAGAACGGCTTCAGGCATGGGCGTTGAGACTCCTCAAGGTTGTGCTCTCTGGGCAGCCGATGCTGTTCGACAACGCCCTCTTCAACCTCCACCTGTGGCGGCCGGAGACGATCTCCAGGTCGGCCTCCTGGTCGCGGAACAGGATCTGGGCGTCGATCGTGCTCTTGCCGTCCCGGTACACCACCTGGGCAGCCTTACCCATCATCTGGGCCGTGGTGATGAGGACAACCTCGCGCCCAACCAGCCCCCCGACCTGGGCATCAGGCTTGAGATCTTCCAAGCGGGCGGTCATCGTTTCACCGCCTGGAGCGTTGGGACTGTCATGGGGGAGAGGGGACGCCGCGGCCAGTCTGCACCTAGCGGAAGCGTGGTGGCAGCACACCAGAAGCACTTGGGGCCGTCAGTCTTGGATCTATGCACGGAGCGCAACCTTTCAGCCCTCCAGCTGTTGCGGGCCGCCGATCCGGCCCAGCTCCCGGGCGGTGTGGCGCGGCACCCGGTGCTCCCGCCAGTCGGCCGGCAGCGCCAGCCACACCGGACTGTGGGGCCGGGAAGCCAGGGACCCGTGGCCCAGGGACCCGTGGCCCAGGGACCCAAGGCCCAAGGGCCAGCGCTGCAGGCAGGCCCATGTGTCGGCCTCACTGTCAGCCACCACCAGAGCCAGGGGGCTGCCCTGGATCCCGGCCGACCCAGTCGTCTGGGGTCTGCAGGCTGTTGCCGCCGCTGCGCAGGGGCAGCCCCAGCTCGCGCAGGAGCCGCCGCAGGCCGGGCGCCACACCCCGATCGGGCACCAGCACCTCCGCCACCCGTCCCCCTGGGGCCGGCCTGCCGGGGGCAGCGCCCACCAGCACCGGCGCCTTGGGGCAGAACGCCAGGGCCAGGGGAAGCTCCCCCAGCGGCAGCAGCTCCAGCTCCTGGTGGTTCAATCCTTGCGCCTCCTCCAGCTCCAGACCTGAGATCAGGGCACCATCGAGCACGCCCTGGCGTACCAGCTCCAGCCAGTTGGCCGCCGCCCGGAACCGCTGAGGGGTGGGCAGCAGCCAGGGGCAGCCCGCCAGCAGGGGGTGATGCAGCAGGTCGCTGCCGATGCGGGCAACACCGGCGGCCAGGCGATGGGCGCGGCAACCCAGGCGCAGCAGCCGCATCGCGGCGGAGGTGCCGTAACCGCAGCCCCACAGCTGGCGGCGATCCCGCACCAACCCGAAATCCTCCGAGAGGAGCCGGTAGCGGCGGCTGATGGTGGGCTGGCTGAGCTGCAGCAGCCGGCTGGTCTGCACGGTCGTGCCGCAGAGCTCCAGCAGATCGAGCAGGCGGATGTCGTGCAGCAGCTCCGGCAGGCGGTAGTGGTGGGCCTGGGCCAGCGACGGGGGGCGCGGGGAAGCCATGGGATGGATGAAGCGCTGGGAGCAGCCTCAGCAGCGCAGGCCGTTTTCTTCCTGTTCTTCCTGCGAAATAGCAGCGCTGCTCGTCAGATCCCTGTTGTGGCAGGGATCAACATTTGCTCTTTCGCTTGTAGGGCCTTGCGGTGGCACGCCCCAGCGGCCACGCTGTGGCCATGACCAGCCCACCTGTTGCGCCCACGCCTGCGCCCCTGCGCTGCCACCTGCTGATCGGCCCGCCCGCCAGCGGCAAGACCACCCTGGCTGGCGTGCTGGCCCAGCTCACCGGTGCCGTGGTGCTCTCCACCGATGTGGTGCGCGGCGAGCTGTTTGGTGACGCGGCGGTGCAGGGCCCCTGGCGCGACATCGAGGCCCTGCTGCACCAGCGCCTCCGCGAAGCCGTGGCCGCCGGCACGCCGGTGATCCTGGATGCCACCCATGCCCGCCG
>JBKCPG010000007.1:0-3784 GCA_046309395.1 Cyanobacteriota bacterium
GTCTCGCTTGAGACGGGCTGAGACTCGCCCATGGGGAGCCCTGGCGCCGGATCGGACTCAACCGAGACCGTGAGGATCAGATCCTCCTCACTCAGCCCCGCGCTCTCCCGCAGTTCCCCGGCGATCTCTCCGGCCCTCTCCAGGCCCTTCAGGGCAGCGCCCCACTCTCCGGCCGCTATGGCCCCCTGAATGGCCCTCTGGCGCGTCGCAGCCACCAGAGCCCGCCGCAGCTCCGGGGGCGCTTGCTCGGCCGCCTGGAGCGCCTTCTCAGCGCGACGGAGCACGCGGCCCAGGAAGGACGCCTTAATGCCTGAATGGTTGGCAGCCATCACCCATTTAACCTGAATGGGTAACAAGCCATCAGCGTATAATTCAAAGGCTTCTCTAACGAGCGCTTCAATATCTGGCGCTTCTTCTTCTTCATTGCTTCCATCCCATGAAGCGACCCAGGAATTATGCGTGCGCAGTAAGCGCTCACTATCCGGCATCAGGTGAATGGGGATTGCTTCGCGGCGCTGGGCTTCCATGGTGCTACTCGGGCTCCTGAGAGCGTAAACGTAAATGCTCCTGCTGTCGCTTATTTACCGGCAAGGGAAAGGTAGGACTGATCAGTTCGCCTTATGACTAGTACGGAACTACCATGCAACACCCTTGCCGCTGGTTAAAAGCCCCTGTAGGACTAGGCAAGTGGGTATATATATGAGAAATAGATCACGATTAATCTACTATTTTTTAGGTGGAGTGATGATACAGTTCTCAAAATGAGACTCACTGAGACTGTATCACCCCGAGCCGGAAATGAAAATGTATGTAGTTGTACAAGAGCGTCAATTTTTCCCCAAGAACCCCAGCATTTACAGGGCTTTTTACCACCGTGCGTCACCTTGCATGGCGATCTTGCTCACGAAAAGTGAGAGACCAGATCCCAGTGTTTAAGGGGCTTTTTACCACCGACACCCACTGTGCCTTAAGCAAACAATTTTACCATTTACATAAGCCCAGCCAATCACTGGTGCCGGCTGGGGCGTGAGGGCCTGTGTGTGGTTTTCCGCAGCTTTTCCACAGGCTGATGCCCCGACCTTTCCCCTGCCGGCCAAGTTAATTGCGAAAGCGGTCATTCCAAAACGGGTCATAAGCGAAAGGAACATCCCACCACATTGCGCCATCAGTGTTAGAGCGGAATAATGTTGTACCCGCATAGAGCTTGCGTATCCAGCACCAGCGCTCAACAATAGCGCGAGATTCAGGAGTCACCCTCACATAAAGATCGGATTCATGGTTGTCGATCTGACAACCTGCTGCAACTAATTCCTGATAAAGAGTCATGGGATTTGTGGGTTGGGGGATTGATTTCCGGCCCGCGCTAGCGCGGGTGGGGTCAGCCACGGTTAATGTGCGCTTGCCGCTCTCTATTTTCATTCCAGGAGTAGAGACCCCACCCGGATGGGGTCAACACGAAGCCCTCACTGCCGAAGCCGGCGACGTGTCCGTGCGCATTGCGCAGTACCTGTAGCTGAGAAAATGCCAGGCGAAGCCGTGCGCTTATGGACTTCGGCAAAAAACTGCCGCGCCATTGAGCCGCAGAGCGGCGCAATACAGCCATTTCGGCGGGTGTGTAAATGCGGTAGTAAGCCATGGGATGTTCGGCTCTCGCCGGCTTGTGTCAACGAACTAATCCTACAGCAAGAAAGGGCAAGCGTAAATGCCTGCCCCTTGAGCGCTTAACACTTTGTAAGGTGTCACTCTTCGGAGTACACAAGCTCAGCGGCCACCATGCCACAATCGTCAAAGCGCGAAACAAGGAAGTCTGCTACCTCATTGGGTCGGATAAAATCCTCGTGCCCATCATCCCCGGTGATCAGCCAGTAAATGTCGGGATTAACGGGAAAATCGTAAAAAGAGTCTTCCATGGTTGAATGTCGGAGAATACTATCCTAGCGTTAAAGAGCAGCATCGCTCATAAACTCGTCATAACTCAGCCCCGTAAGCGGTCTGTAGGGTGGGGCGGTTTCGTCGAAAACCCTGATCCATTTACCAAACTTGAATCTAGTTTTATCGCTTGACGGTTCATCAGCGGGAATGGCAGTCATGCTTGTTCGCTTTTGCCACCACCTACCGCCGGCATAGAATATCTGCCCAATCCGTATATGCTTGAATTGTGTGCGCTTTGATTGCACGTCTTGAATGCGCAGCCCTTGCTGTACGAGATTGGGCATGGCCCTATTCCTCCTCTTGGCCTTGATCGTGCTCTGATTGGTTGTCTTGCTCCTCCTGCTGCCGTACAGCAGTCTGCTTGGCGTCCATGGCTTCGTGCAGTGAACCGTACTCACCAAGCAATCGTTTATTGTGCCACGCAAGCCAGACGCCACGCTCCTGCGAATAACGGATGTGCCTCCTGACCCATGCCGGCCTGCGTTTGGGCCTGCCGGTAGAGCGGTTGGATCGAGTGTAAGGAGTGGGGGAGAGGCGCAGGTTGGATAGCTGCAGGTTCATGGGGGAACCGTTGGCGGGGATGACGTGCTGCGGGGCTGGATCGACGCCGTGATGCAGCGCCCAGGCGACCGCTGCCGCCCGGTGGTAGGCCCCATTGACGTAGAGGCGTGGGACGCCCCGCACGGTCGCCCCTGCCGGCTCTCCGGGGCTGCGGGGGCCGCGCTGCTGGAGGTAGCGAATGTCCCCGGTGAGCGGGTTGTAGGCGAAGAGGCCGCGGAGGAGATCGAGCGGGGGGAGGGGAGGGGCCGGCGCAGGGTCAGACATGGGGCGACTGCCACTTGACATCGTAATCACGCGCTGGGCGTAGCTCTTGCGCCCGCTCCTCTGGCATTTGCTGCCACTTGCCGCACCAGCCATAGTTGCTTGTCTCTGGCCAGCACTGCATATGATCAGGCATGAAGGCCGGCGGGGAATAGCAGCAAAAGCTGTCCCCGCAACTGCCCATCTGGCGACGAAAGAGGCAATTCCCGCAGCACTGCTGCTTGAGGAAAGCCGGCGGATCAACGAATCGAAGTTTCATGGTCAAGGATTGCGAATGATCGAGATAAGCAGAATGATGCCTGCCGTGGTGAGCAGGATGCCTAGCCTCGTGCCTGCTGTTGACGCGCTGAGCACGAGCAGGACGGCTGCGGCTACGCCTCGCTTTGGCATGGGAATGTTTGCGGTTGGTTTGGTTGGAGCCCATCGGGAAGTACGTAAACGTCCCCCGGCAGCCCTGCGCTTACAGCAAGGCTATTCATATCGCACTGATCGCCATAGCAGACAACCCTTTCGTCGTCGCCATTTACAACCCAGAGGTTAAAGCGCTCCATTAGTTCGGCTCCGGGAATGGAATAGTATCGCAGATTGCGATAGACCCTTCAATCAGCGCGATAGCATAGGCGATCTGTTTGACAGATACGCCGTTGTGCGCGACGTGATCGGGGCCGCACACTTCCAGATCCCTGGAGCCCCATCGCATTACGGTCAGGTCGTCGCCAACCCTGGCGTACCAGTCGCCGGCAATGAGAACGGATCGGTGGGCGGTGGGCCGTGGCTCCGGCTTGCGGAAGAAGCGGCGAAGACGTGTGAGCATGAGCGGTGTTGCGTCGAACAATGCAATTATGACTCAGATGGGGGAGCGTGCAACGCTTGCGTGCTGATCTCTTAACACTTATTAACCTTTGCTTGAGACGCGCTCGTTGCAGTACCCATACGGCAGGCCCAAGGCACGCTCAACCCGGCGCATCTGCTCGGCCGACAACCCCTCCGGGTTGTGCGCCCATGGCCACAAGATGGCAGGGTTAAAATT
>JBKCPG010000008.1:0-13019 GCA_046309395.1 Cyanobacteriota bacterium
CCAAACCTCCTTCGCGGCTGGGGCGACGGTGCGCTTCCATTGAGCCCGGCCTTGGTGCAGACTCAACCAGTTCCCCAAACGCCGCCCCCCGGCGATGGCCAGCCCGGCGGAGCGCAGGCCGCGCAACGACTCCAGCGCCCAGCCCACTGAGGTGTTGGCGGGCTCCGTTGAGCGGGTCACCTTTCACAATCCCACCAACGGCTTCTGCGTGCTGCGGATCAAGGCCGGCGGTCACCGGGAGCTGGTCACCGTGGTGGGCCACGCTGCGGAGATCAGCGCCGGCGAGTGGCTCACCGTGAGCGGCACCTGGATCAACGACCGGGAGCACGGCCAGCGGTTCAAAGCCGCCTTCCTGCGCTCCTCGCCCCCCACCACCGTCGAGGGGATCGAGAAATACCTGGGCTCCGGAATGATCCGCGGCATCGGCCCGATCTACGCCAGCAAGCTGGTGGGGGCCTTTGGCGCCGAGGTGTTCGAGGTGATCGAGGAGACGCCTGAGCGCCTGCGGGAGGTGCCGGGCATCGGCCAGGTGCGGGCTGGTCGCATCGCCCGGGCCTGGGCCGATCAGAAGGTGGTGCGGGAGATCATGGTGTTTCTCCATAGCCATGGCGTCGGCACCGCTCGGGCCGTGCGCATCTTCAAGACCTACGGCAATGACGCCGTGCGGGTGATGGCGGACAACCCCTATCGCCTGGCCCGCGACATCCGGGGCATCGGCTTCCGCACCGCCGACGCCATCGCCGCCCGCCTGGGCATCGAGCCCACCGCCCTGATCCGCCTGCGGGCCGGGATTCATTTCGCCCTGCTGGAAGCCAGCTCGGAGGGCCACTGCGGCCTGCCCACCGCTGAGCTGCTGCGGCACGCAGGCGAGCTGCTGGCGGTGGAGGGCCCCGATGGCACCCGCGGGCCCCTGGAGCCCGAGCGCATCCAGGCCGCCCTCGATCTGGAGCTGGCCGAGGGGGCCCTGGTGGCCGACGTCCTGGCCAACCCCAGCGGCGAGGGCGGGCCGAACGCACAGCCGGCGGTGTTTTTGGCCCATCTGCACAAGGGGGAACGGGCCATCGCCGAGTGTCTCCTCCAGCTCCGCGTCGGGGAGCCCCCCTGGGCCCGCGGCGAGCGGGGCGCCATTGATCCGGCCCTGGCCATCCCCTGGGTGGAGCGGCGCCTCGGCCTCCGGCTGGCCGCCAGCCAGAAGGAGGCTGTGGAGCTGGCTCTCGCCTCCAAGGTGCTGGTGATCACCGGCGGGCCCGGGGTGGGCAAGACCACCTTGATCAACGCCATCCTGCGGATCCTGGAGGCGCGCCGGCTCCGAATCCAGCTCTGCGCCCCCACCGGCCGCGCCGCCAAGCGCATGGCCGACACCACCGGCCTGGAGGCCAAGACCATCCATCGCCTGCTGGAGTTCGATCCCCAGTCCTATGGCTTCCGGCGCGGGCCGGAGCTTCCCCTGGAGTGCGACCTGCTGGTGGCGGATGAAACCTCCATGGTGGATGTGCCGCTGATGGCCTCCCTCCTGGCGGCCCTGCCGCGGGAGGCGGCGCTGCTGCTGGTGGGGGATGTGGATCAGTTGCCGTCGGTGGGTCCGGGCCAGGTGCTGGGGGATCTGATCAGCGGCGGCGCCATCCCGGTCGCCCGCCTCACCGAGGTGTTTCGTCAGGCCGCCAGCAGCCGCATCATCACCAGCGCCCACGCCGTGAACGCCGGCCAGCTGCCCGACTTGCGGCCGCCGCCGCACGAGGGCGCCAGCGACTTCTATTTCATTGAGGCCCACACCCCCGAGCAGGCGGTGGCCCTCATCCTCAAGCTGGTGGGGGAGCGCATCCCGGCCCGCTTCGGGCTCGATCCCATTCAAGAGGTGCAGGTGCTCTGTCCGATGGCCCGTGGCGGCTGCGGCAGTCGCGCGCTGAATGAGGAGCTGAGGCGTCTTCTCAACCCCGATCCCCCCGAACAGGTGGAGCGCTTCGGCTGGCGTTTCGCCCCTGGCGACAAGGTGATGCAGATCGCCAACGATTACGAGAAGGAGGTGTTCAATGGCGATCTGGGCACGATCGACAGCCTGGATGGCGACACCAGCGAGCTGACGGTGCTGTTCGACGGTCGGGCCGTGGTGTACGGCTGGGGGGAGCTGGATCATCTGGTGCCGGCCTATGCCTGCACGATCCACAAGAGTCAGGGCAGCGAATACCCCGCCGTGGTGATCCCCCTGCTCACCCAGCACTACGCCATGCTGCGCCGAAACCTGGTGTACACGGGCCTCACCCGCGGCAAGCGGCTGGTGGTGCTCGTGGGCCAGAAGAAGGCCCTGGCCATGGCCGTGAAAAACCACCGCGGCCGGCGCCGCCACACCAAGTTGGCTGAGTGGCTCAGCTCGGGGGGGCGGAACCTTGCTTGAGGCCTTGGGTGGTAGCTCAGCGGCCCGGCACCCCACCCTGATGACCTCCCATCCGCGGCGGAGCCGCCGCGAAAGGGCATCGCATGCCTTGTTTAGTTCATAACCCTTCACATCACAAGGATGGATTGTTCCACTCTGTGGCTTTGTGCCCCTGGCTACATAGCTGTTTCCGGCTTGAGATCATAGTGAATTGGCAAAACTACTTATTCAAAGAGAGTAAAATCATGCCATGAGTGAACTTCTTCAGCCATTCTTTGAGCGCCAACTGGTCGAAGACAAGAGGGGTGATGGATATTGGATGGAAGCCTTTGACATTGATCAAGACTCCAGGCCTGATCTCGTCGGGTATGGACTTGGACTCGGCGAAGTGAATTGGTATCAAAACCCCACATGGAAGAAAAGACTGATTGCCAAATATCTAGGACCTGTGGGTATGCATCATGCCGATCTCACTGGCAATGGCCGTGCGGACATCATCATCACTTATCAATATGGACAGACCATGGTGAACTCGGATCCCACGGGAGGGAAAATAGATTGGCTTGAAAATCCCTCAGATCCCGATGACCTATGGAAGCGTCACTATATTGGCCGCGCAACTTCCATGCACCGCCTTAAGGTCGGTCGGTTTACGCAGGATCTGAAATTTGAAGTCTTGGGGCTGCCGATCGTGGGGCGGCCGAATGATGTCCATTCCATTGTCCCGGTCAAGCTCTTCACCCAGCCCGATGATCTCCTTCATGCTGACCATTGGGATGAGCACATCATTGATCAAGGCAACTATCATGTGATTCATGGAATATCCATTGGCAAGTTCCATCAACGGTTTCAATTTAACCCAGACTGCAATCTTGATTCGGCGCTGATCGCATCCGAGGAGGGCATTACCTGGCTCTATTACGACCTGGAGACTGAGGCGTGGCAAAGAAAACTCATTGGTACAGGTGAGATCACCCAGGCCTCACGCACTGGCTTCAAAGGAAGCGGCGATGTGGATCTGGGCCGACTCGGCTCTGATCCCGCCGCCTACGTGGCTACGGTGGAACCATTTCATGGCAATACAATTGCGGTTTATATCAAAGACCACCAGTCGCCACCCTCGCCAGGATGGGATTTTTGTTGGCGAAGATTAATCCTTGATGTCTACGATAATCCCAATCCCCTTGGTGAAGGGCCAGGACACTTTGTGATTTGTGCTGACTTTGATGGGGATGGCGACGATGAGTTTTTGGTTGCCCTGCGGGGCCCCGAACCATGGCAAGGAGTTTTTTATTACAAAGTGATTGATCTCGAGAAGGGGGCGATTGTGAAATGGCGAGTCTCCACTGACTCAGCCGCACGGATTGCCGTTGCCGATTTTGATGGAGATGGCCGACTTGATTTTGCGACAATAGGATACTCTGTGGCCGGATATTATACAGCGGATAATCCCAGCATTGTTGTTTTTTACAATCGCTTTGCGCCTCTTTCTCAAGACACTAAAGCACCCAACCTCCCATGAACCCAGCCACCATGAACGCCACGGAATTGGCCCAAGTCACCACTGATCCCAGTGGCAAAGCAGTTCTCGAATTTTTGTCTGTCCTGGAAACAAAAGATGTTGACCAACTCTTGGTTCTTTGGCATGACGATGGCATGATTGAGTTCCCTTTCTCTCACAAAGGCATTCCAGGCCTCCCTCACCCCCAAATCTGTGGGAAAGACGCGATCTACGCCACCTTTCAAAATGTGATTAAAGTCAAGGATCTGACCTTCAAGGAAATATCCGTCTTTCCCATGAAGGATCCCAATTATGTGTACGTTGAATCTTTGTGCGACATCACACAGCTAGATCTGAATATAAAATATACCAATCGCTATGCCTTTTTGAACCATGTACCAGAGGGGAAAATTCTACTTGTTCGTGAATACTTCCACGCTCTGATCCGGCAAAACTTTGAAGCCGGTGGCTTCTGAGGCGCGATTCTCATGCCCATGCCTCCCCAACCAATCTATCTTGGAGAATGTATGACCACAAACATCGAAGAGCCGATCTGCTTTTCCTCCAACTACATCAGTGCGCTATGGCTGAGAAATGCCACCGACTACTACATCGCAAATCGAACAATTGTTGTCAACCTTGGTCAAGAGACAGCTTGCATCTCTGCCTTGCCGTCCAAATATCTGCCTCCTCGCACATCAGCCATCCTCAAGGAAGTCTCAATCAAATCAGCGGATTCTCTGCTGCTAATTACTATCTATAACTTCACAAACATTGGTGGAATTGTCTTGGATGAACACTGGCATCAACTGGGAGAAATCTCCGACTTTCCTAGGGATGTACCTTTGTGGAAATCTCCTCAATTTGATCTCGGTATTGTTGAGTTCGACCCGTATGTGGTTACTGGGATGTCTGATGAAATCCAGCCATCTCGACTCAAGAAATATCAGGTTAAGGTCAATCTCTGGTACTCCCCTGCCTTGACAAACGCGGCTATCCATCACAAGCACGAAGAGCCTGACTTTTTAGAAGTTCATACCCAAATCTATGGCCATGGCAGAATGCAGAAATTTCATGCCAACGACTTTACGACTCTCTATCAGGATGACCTGATGAGTCCGGGAGTGACCCATCTTCCCTATGCCAACGTGGATGAGGAGAAAAGATTTGTCTATCCATGGCATCAGTATTATGCGGATGACGACTGTATCTGGATGGCCAATGAATTTCATCAAATAAGTTAGCGTCGTCTCTCTTCCTTCCCCCACCCGCACCTTCTTCTTTCCTTCCCATGTCTCAGCCATTCTTCTCTGCCAATGATGCTTATCGTTTCATCAAAGTTGAAGACTATTTTGCCAAGTTTCGGAAATGGGAACGGCTGAATGAGGTTCAGTCGCACTCCTTTGATCCCAATCGCCAACTCTTAACGCTTGACTTTGTCAAGGCAGATGGCAAAAAGTGCTTTTTGCTGCTTCAGTTTTTTCAAAAAGATACCTTCCGCGTTCGCTTTCATCCTGGCTATGAATCCCCTGATCAATATCCCACCGAAAACTCTCGAGCGGTGGTGATGGATCAGGCGGAAGAACTCCGAACTGTGCTGAGAAAAGATGAGGGTTTTGAGGTGCTGGTTGAGGAAGATAATGAAAAAATTGTCTTGAAAACCCAGGCTTCCGACCAGCATCTCAGCCTCAGGATGATTGTTGGTTTTAAGCCATTCACGATTGAGGTTTATGGTTGTTCAGGGCCAGATCATTCAAAATTCAGGGTCTGGCAAACCGCGAATCCAGGCGTCTACTACACCACCAACGGTAGCGATGATTATGCTGTCATCCAAGCCGTGAACAAGCCGGCGACAGCGAAATACATTGGCTTCGGCGAACAAGGTGGACAGAGCTTGAGTAAGAACACAGCGCAAATGAATTACTTCAATTATGACAATATGCGCTACCGCCAGGTCTACAATCAAGGCCCCCTGGATAGTCGAGAGCCCCTCTACCACTCGGATCCTTTCTTTTTTGAATTTAATGGTGTATCGGATCACAATAGTGTCGTTGCTATCTTTATCAACAACCCTGCTCAGATCCTTGTTGATGTGGGCTATCTTAATTCCGGTCGTTACATGTTCGGCACCCGCTATGGGGAAATGGATTATTTTGTATTCTGGAATGAAGATCCTGCCCATACCCTGGACGACTTTACCTCGATCGTGGGCCGTCCTCGCCTCAAGCCTCGTTATATCTTGGGCTACCATCAAGGATGTTACGGTTATGATAGTCGTGGCAGTTTAGAGTGGGCCGTCAGCAAATATCGCGCTCATCAGATTCCTTTGGATGGTCTCCACGTCGATGTCGATATTCAACACAACTATCAAACATTTACGATTGACACCAATCGCTTCCCAGACCCTTACTCCATGTTCCACCAGCTTCGGGAACAGGGAATCAAGTGCAGCACAAACATTACGCCTGTGATCAGCAATAAGGATCCAAATTACAAGACTTACCAAGAGGGATTGAGCCAGAATTGTTTCGTACTAGACACGCGCTACGATCCTGACAACCCCGCTAGTCGCAACTATCAGTGTTATGGCGGTGGAAGCGAGTATCAGCCCAACGATCCTCAGCACATTCAAGGCTATAACAGTGGCCAGCCATACATCGGCGAAGTTAACTATGGTGGCGATTTAGGCACACCAGGTCATTATCCCGACTTTGCCCGTCGGGAGGTGCGTGATTGGTGGGGCAAGCAATACCAGTATCTCTTTGATATGGGATTGGAAATGGTTTGGCAAGATATGACCACCCCCGCTATTCGGGATAATCGCGGCGACATGAAGGGCTTCCCGTTCCGGCTCTTTGTGCATGACGACTTTATCTGCAATGACTCGCCTAAGTTATCACCGGCGATCAAAGTCTGGAATTTCTACGCCTACAACCTCCACAAGGCAACTTATCACGGTCTTAATTTCCTTCCAGGTCGCGAAAACAAACGTAATTTCATCATTGGTCGTGGTTCCTTCACCGGATCGCATCGCTTCTCGGGCCTTTGGACTGGCGATAACGCCTCTGACTGGGATTTTCTTCGGATGAACATCTCCCAGGTGTTGTCGCTTGGCATGTGTGGTCTGGCCATTTGTGGACAAGATATCGGTGGCTTTGAAACCTCTTCGTTGGATGATGGCAAATGGCCGAGTCCCGAACTGCTGATTCGTTGGACAGCGGCCGGAGCCTTCCTACCTTGGTTCCGCAATCACTACGTGCGGAAGGGGCGTAAAGAGTTTCAAGAGCCTTTCATGTACCTTGACTACTTCTATGAGAGAAATCTGCCGGTTCCACAACCGCAGGATCTCTATGCCATGGTCCTGCCGATCTGTAAATACTATATCGAGCTTCGCTACCAGCTCATGCAGCTCTTTTATGATTGTCTCTTTGAAAATACTCTTAATGGCATGCCGATTTGCCGGCCAATGTTCCTCAACGATCCGCAGGATAAGTCGCTCTATAATGACAAGGAATACTTCCTCGATAACCAGTTTTTTGTTGGCACTGATTTGCTTGTGGCTCCGGTGACCAAGCCCCAGGCGGAGACCAATGGAGGCAAGTGGGATATTTATCTTCCCCAAGGAAGTGATTGGTATTGTTTTATGAACAACACGTTGCCCTTGGCTGATCCTGTGGAGGGAGGCACGACGATTTGTGATTATGACGCCAACTTGAATCTCAATGGCCAGCACATTGGTTTTATCGTGCCGATTTACGTCCGTGCTGGTGCCATCATTCCCACGATCCGGCTGGAGCAGTATGTCGGAGAACTCAACTCCAAAGGGCTGCCTAATCCCCTGACCTTTAATATCTATCCAGGCGATCAGGGTGTCTATAACCTGTATTTAGATGATGGCGTCAGTCGCTCTTCGGCGGTTGATGTGATTGAGATAGAGGGAGGAGATCCCCAAGCGAAGAGCGAATATCGTCAGACACGAATTTCCCACCAATACACGGATGCACAGAAAAAATCACGGCTCATCACCATTGAGCGCCTTCATGATCACTACACCCCGGTTCATGAGACGTTCTTTTTCGTTGCCATCTTGCATCAACCCTCTGAAGCCAAGGGATCTTCAGGCTGTTTGAAGAAAGTCACGGTCAATAATCAAGAGGCTCCCTTCCTCAGTGCTGGGGATGCCCATGCGCTGGAGGGGGCTGCGGCGAATGCTTGGTACGTCGACTCCTCAATCAACATCAGTGTCATCAAGGTTCTTGACAATGCCGCCAAAATCACGCTCTCTCTTGATTATGTCTGACCTCGCTGGATTTGATGTTGCCTGATCAGTGCCGCCGTTCCCATGGTTCCTCCCTCTCAAGACCAGCCACTGACGATAACGACGCCGGATTTGGATGGTTTGTACCAACTTGCATGGCAGGAATTAGGGCGGAACACGGTCAGCTTCATCCAGGATGGGTCTTTTCATCACAACCAACCGATCCCCTGCCCCGCCGGAGGCTGTTTCCAGGCGGGGCAACAATGGACCTATGTCTGGACGCGCGATACCTCCTACGCTGTCCACCTCGCACTCGCGCCGCTTCAACCCCTAGCCGCCCGCAATTCTCTTCTCTTCAAGACGTCTCCCAGACGGGATGGGACGGACCCACAAATCGTGCAAGATACGGGCACCGGTGGCAGTTATCCAATCTCCTCCGACCGAGTGGTTTGGGCGTTGGCGGCCGCAAAACTGCTCCACTTTCTCTCTGGAGAGGAGAAAGCGACTTTTCTCAGCCAATGCTGGGAGGTGGTCAAAAATACGATCGCCCATGATCGGCAGCTCCTTTTTGACGAGGCGGTTGGCCTGTACTCCGGAGAGCAATCTTTTCTTGATTGGCGCCAACAAAGCTATCCGGAATGGGTTGCTAATGACGTGGTCCATATCGGCATGTCGAAGTGTCTGTCGACGAATCTCCTGCACTTCAATATTCTCAACTTTGGAACTGAGTTGGCGCGGGATCTGGATCCTGAGCTGGCCCTTTCTTATCAAGTCTGGGCAGCGGCATTGAAGCAAGCGATTCAAGCGCGATTCTATTTGCCTGATAAGAAGCTCTTTGCCACTTTCCTTCCCACGGAGCTGGATCGCGGACCTGCTCATCAATATGATTTGCTGGGTTCCGTTTTGACCATCCTTTTGGATGTGGCCACCCCAGAGCAAGCGGCCGGGGTGATTGCCAATTATCCAGTGTTGCCATATGGCCCACCTGTCATTTGGCCCCAACAGCAATACACTCCCATCTACCATAATCGCGCGATTTGGCCTTTCGCCACGGCCTATTGGCTCAAGGCTGCCCATAAGGTTGGCCATCTCGCCGCTGTCAGCCATGGGATGCGCTCCCTCATCGAAGGTGTCATGCGTCTGCACACCAACAGTGAGAATTTTGAAATGGTCAGTGGAGCCTCCCATGTTGACGAGGGTGCCACCTCTGGGCCGGTGGTCAACTCTCCAGCCCAGCTTTGGTCGATCGCCGGTTATCTGTCGATGGTTCACGACATCCTCTTTGGCTTGGAGTTCAGTGACCAGGGCTTGCGTTTCCGGCCCTTGATCCCCGCTGACATTCGCCAGCGATTCTTCGCGGACCGCGACAGCCTGAGTCTCCATCATTTCCCCTATCTCGGTCGCTGGCTGCAAGTCACCCTCCACCTCCCGGCTTCAGGCACGTCTGATCAGGGGGCGTACACGGTGGCCGGACTGACCTTGAACGGGGTGTCGATGGATCCTGAGTCCTATGTGACGGTGGCACACCTGCAGACTTCAAATCACATTGAGATTCAGCTGGTGGAGGGTGCGGCTGTGCCTCCCTCAGGCCAGTCGCTTTGCTCGATCGCCCCAACAGCTGAATGGCGAAATCTCTTCGCCCCCCGCCATCCCGTGATCACTTCCCTGGCCCTGGTCGCTGGCAAAGTGAAGCTAGCGTTTCATGCCAATGGAGAGAATCCTGACGACATCGCCTTTAATCTTTATCGCGATGGTCAATTGCATCAAGAGGGCTTGCCGGGCTCGATGACGGAATGGGCGGACGAAGATACTACGGAATCATCCCCCAGCTACTGCTACACGTTGGAGAGCTATTTCAAGCGAGCTGACCTGGCTGTCGTTAATTACTCTCAAAAATCACCCCCTTGTTGTTATTGGGGAGGGAAGGCAGAGCGTCTTCAGGAGTTTAGGCCACCCGAGCTGGTTTTTGAAGTGGATGACCAACCTGTCCATCAAGAGATCTCCCACAGACACGGCTATGCTCATTATGAAAACTGGGGTGGGCCAAAGGACACATTGGTGTTGCCTTCTTTCCGACCAAGCATTAGTGGCCCCCACCTGTTACAAGTTTTGGCCGCCAATGGCTCTGGTCCCGTGAGTACTGGCATTACTTGCGGAGTGAAACTTCTCAGTGTTTATGATGCCAGTACCGGAGAAGTTGCAGGTAGCGGTTATCTCATGATCCCGCAGATCTCTTGTTCGGACGCCGAGACGGAAGACCAGCGGTGGAGCCACCTGCGCCATTCGTCGTTTGTGCGGGCAAGCCTGCAAGCCGGGGGGAGCTATCGGGTTGTGATCAGCGAAAACGCCTATGCCTGCAACATGTCGTTCTTTCAGCATTTCGCGCTCTACAACCGTCAAGGCGGGGCGGCGCCCTTCAATCGGGTGAATGTCGCTTCCCTGAAGATCCTGGCCCTGTCGGCTTAGCCAACGGCGTTGCCGTGGGGGGGTGGCGCCGCGAGAGGTGGATTGGGTCTGTGGGGATCCAGTCAGCGGGCATGCCCCTCACCAGGGCAAGACCTCTCCGTTGGCATGCCAGAACGTGCCCGAGGTGGCGAGGGTGAGCGCGTCGATGCGCGCCAATAGGCCCCGCACGGCCTCCGCTGGCTCGATGCCCTGGGGGTTGAAGGCCACCATGCGGGTGCGGACCAGGCCGGGGTGGAGGATCGCCACGGCGATGCCACGGGGTTTCAGGTCGATGGCCAGCGATTTGCCCGCCATGTTCAACGCCACCTTCGACATCCGGTAGCCGTAGGAGCCCCCCGAGCTGTTGTCGTCGATCGACCCCATCCGGCTGGTGATGAGCGCCACCTTCCCGCCAGCCTCCAGCTGATCCAGCAGGGCCCTGGTGAGGCGTAGCGGGCCCAGGGCATTCACCTCAAACTGTCTCCGCACGCTCTCGGGATCCAGAGTGTCCAGGCTGTTGGCTTCCAGCAGGCCCGCGTTGAGGATGAGGCCATCGATCCGCTCCCCGCCCAGCCGCTCCACCAGGCCGGCGATGGCCGCCTCGCTGGTGAGGTCGACCCCGCTCTCCACTCGCACCCCCAGCGCTTCCAGCTCCGGCGAAGGCAAGCGGCAGGCGGCGATCACCTGATCCCCTCGCTCCCTCAGCTGGCGGCAGAACTCCAAGCCGATGCCCCGGTTGGCGCCGGTCACCAAGAAGGTTGTCATCGCGTCGGATTCGCGGGGTGCTGGCGCCATCCTCCCGCCTCGGGGAAGCTGGGCCTCAACCACAGCGACACATACACCAATGACACCAGCACCGGCACCTCAATCAACGGTCCGATCACCCCGGCCAGGGCCTGCTGGGAGGTGACCCCCCAGACACTGACGCACACGGCGATCGCCAGTTCGAAATTGTTGCCGGCCGCCGTGAAGGCGAGGGCCGAGGTCCGCGCATAGTCGAGCCCACTCCTTTTGCCCACCGCGAAGGCGACGCTCCACATCAACAAGAAGTAGAGCAGGAGGGGAATCGCCACCTGGATCACCCGGGCTGGATCCGCGGTGATCGCCTCCCCCTGCAGGGCGAACATCACCACGATCGTGAACAGCAGGCCATAGAGGGCCAGTGGACTGATCCTCGGCAGGAATTGCCGCTCATACCAGCGGAGTCCTTTGAGCCGCACCCCGATCAGGCGGGTGAGGAGCCCCGCCGCCAGCGGGATCCCCAGAAAGATCAACACCGCCCGGGCAATCTCCTCAAACGAGAAGCGCACCACCTGGGTGTCGAGTCCCAACCAGGCTGGCAACACCAGCAGATAGAAGGAACCGAGCAGGGCGTACAGCATCATCTGCAGGATGGAATTGATCGCCACCAGCAGGGCCGCCGCTTCCCGGTTCCCCTGGGCCAGATCGATCCAGATCAGCACCATGGCGATGCAGGGGGCGATGCCGATCAGGATCAGGCCGGTGCGAAAGGCCGGCTAATCCGGCAGAAACAGCCAGGCCAGGGTGAACATCAACAGTGGTCCCACTCCCCAGGTGAGCCCGAGGGTGAGGAAGAGCAGCCGCCGATCCCGGGCCAGGTGGCCGAGTTCGCCGTAGCGCACCTTCGCCAGCACCGGGTACATCATCAACAGCAGCCCCAGGGCGATGGGCAGGGAGGTGTGATCCACTTGAGCCGCCCCCAGCGCCCCCCGCAAACCGGGCACCAGGCGGCCCAGCAGCAGCCCGCCCGCCATGGCCAGTAGGATCCAGAGCGGCAGCAGCCGGTCGAGCCACGAGAGCTGAACCAGCACGGCGTTCCGCGGTGCCCTGGCGGAGAGATCATGGCCCGGGTTTGACATGGTCCTCAGGAACAGGAAGGGGCGGGGGTGTGGCAATCGGCGGCGAGGTGGCCCAGCCAGTCGCGCAGCGTCAGCGGGGCGGAGGGCTCCAGGCGGTAATAGATCCAGCGGCCTTCCTGGCGGGAGTGGATGAGGCCGGCGTCTTTGAGCACTTTGAGGTGAAAAGAGAGCTTGGATTGGGCCAGGCCCAGGTCCCTGGTGAGGTCACAGACGCAGCGCTCCCCGCCTCGCAGGGCCGTCACCACCCGCAGGCGGATCGGCTCGGCCAGGGCGCGCAGGAGCGGCAGGATCTGATCGAGGGATCGCGAATCGGCCGCCCCCCCGATTGACATCACCCCAACACACGTCTCGCTGGTGTCAGGGGGCTTGATGGTGGCAGCCATGGAACGCGAACGATGTTAAATAACAATCCTAGTTGATCAATGCTTGACTGAAGCGGGATCGCCATGGCCGCTAGGCCCTTGCGCCCTGGCTTCTCCCGTGGATAGGAGAAGCGGCAATGAATAACGCGATTCATTTGTCGCGAAAGAGTATGGCCTTCAATGGGCTCATCACGACGCCAGA
>JBKCPG010000009.1:0-6242 GCA_046309395.1 Cyanobacteriota bacterium
GGCCGGGGCGGCGGCAGGGGGTAGTCGTCCACCGGGCACCAGCGAAACACGCTGCCCGGTAGCTGGGCGATGCCCTCAGAGAAGAGATGGGCGTGCTCCGCCGGGCTCACCACCGGATCGCCGATCAGCCAGTCGATGCGGCTCAGGCCCGTGGAGTGGGGGTAGCCCAGGAAGGTGAGCTGCACCGGCGCCGCCCGAGCGGCGAACACCCCCAGCCGGTGGGTGCTGGTGTGGCCGGCCAGATCGATCAGCAGGTCGATGCCGTCGGCCCGCACCCGTTGTCGCAGGGCCCGATCGTCGAGCCGACCCGCCTCGATCCAGTGGTCGGCCGCCGCTCGGGCCCGGGCCGTGTCCTCATCGTGCATGACCCCGGTGTGATACACCCACACCGCCAAGCGTCGCCGATCCAACCGCTCCAGCAGGGGCACCATGAAGAGGTTCACCGGGTGCTGGCGGTGAAAGTCGCCCGACACCAGGCCCATCCGAAGGGGGCGCTCCGGGTCGGGATCATTGCCGAAGGCCATGGTGGGTGCGGCGGCGGCCTCGATGGGGGCGCACAGGCGCCGATGCAGCGCCGCCACCTCCTCTGGACTCCGGTCGTCCACATAGAGCGACGCCATGGCGATGCTGGAGGCCAGCCGGGAGCCTGGATCCCCTAGGGCGGCGTGGTGAGCCTCCACCGCGGCCAGATGGGCGCGGGCATCGCCCCGGCGGCCCGGCAGGGCGTTGAGCAGGTAGGGCACCTCGGTATTGGCGGGGTCCCGTTCCAGCACCTCGCGGCAGAGGGCTTCCGCCGCGCTGAGCTGATACACCTCCCAGTGCAGGCGGGCCAGGGCCACCAGGGTGGTGACGTCTCCCGGCGCCAGGGCGCGGGCCCGCTCCAGCACGGCGATCGCCTCCCGCCAGTAGTTGTGCTCGTACACCCGCTGGGCCAGGAGGCGCAGGAAGGCCGGATTGGCCGAGCCGGAGGCGCGGCTGAAGGCCGCCTCGGCGGCGGCCCGGTTGCCGAGGCGCAGCAGGGCCAAACCCAGCTGCATCAGGGAGCCATGGCGAGGCGGTTGGCGGTCGACCAGGGGCGCGAGGACCTCCACCGCCCCGCCCGCGTCGCCGGCGTTGAGGCGCCAGAGGCCCAGCCAGTGGCGAGATTCGCCGGGGATGGGTTCAAGGGTTTCGGCGCGGGTCAAGGCTTCGGGGTGGCTGGGAACCGCCGAGTGGCCATCGGCCAGGCGGGCCAGGTAGAGCCAGCTCAGCCAGTCGCCGGGGCAGGTGTCCAGCCAAGCCTCCAGTCGCCGCGCCCAGGCCTCGGCGCCGCCGCAGCGGGGCTCCTGTAGCCACTCCTCCGCTTGCGCCTTGCTGGGTCCCGCTGGTTCGGCGCGGGGTGCGTTCTTGGCTCGGTCGGGAGCGGTGGGGGCGGGAAGGGGCTCCTTCCCGCTCGGCAGCAACCGCCGCCACTGGCCCGCCGCATAGGACTGATGAAGCCACAGGCCCTGGGCGGCATAGGCGCGGGAGAGGTCCCGCCAGGGGGCTGGGGCGAGGGGATCGCGCCGCAGCGCGGCCCAGCTCCCGGTGATCCGGGCCACGTCGCTCTCAAGAGAGTCCATGCACCATCAGGCCGTCAGATGATCTGGAAGTCATTGGCCGTGAGCGATGGGGAGGTGGCGCCCGTGTTGCTCGGCAACAGCTGGGCGAATTTGCCGCCGCCCTCAAGGGTGCTGGCAAAGCCCGGGGCCACGCCGTTGGCGTTGTAGAACAGCCCGCCGTTTTGAACGTTGTAAACGATCAAGGCGTTGCTGGTGGCCGCGGCGCCATCCGTGCTCACCGTGGCGAAGGAGGCCGTGGGCAGGCTGGAGCCGGTTGGCAGGGCGCTGAAGGTGGCGCGAGCGAGGACAAGCCGATCCTCGAAACGGTTGAAGCCGACGATGCTGTCCAGACCGAGCGCACTGGCGTTGAAGGGGGTGGTGCCTCCGAAGACGAAGCGATCCAGCCCGGCGCCGCCCATCAGCAGGTCGTCTCCATCCCCCCCCGCCAGCTGGTCATTTCCATTGCCTCCGATCAGCCAGTCGGCGCCGCCGCCCGCCTCGATGGAGTCGTCGCCGTCGAGCCCGTTCAGCCGATCCGCCAGGGGGGTGCCTGTCAGACTGTCGGCTTCAGCGCCACCGGTGAGGGGGATCCCCAGGGCGATGGTGCCCAGCTCCACTTGGGCCGCCGCGCTGGAGGTGTTGTCGCCAAGGAAGAGGAAATTGGATTTGGTGTAAGGATTGAAGGGGAAGAGGGAACTCAGCGTCGTTTGGCTGTAGTCCTGCAGGGGACCGGTGAGCAGGGGGCGATCGTTCGCCAGAAGGATGTAGCTCTGGTCGAAAACGCGCAGGCTGTAGTTGGTGGTTTGGGTGGTGTCGACGCCGCTGACGCTTTGCGCGATGGCTTGAAAGGGCGTGGCCCCTCCCGCCTGGCTGAAGATTCTGTTGTTCCAGAAGCCGATCTCAATGCCCCGCGGTGTGGGGCCCTGATCCAGGAGCGTCATGGAGAAGCCAGCCCTGTTGGTGGTGGCATGCACTTCAGTGATCACCCGCAGTCGCACGTCGAGGCTGAAACCCACGCCGCGATCGAGTGCGGGGAAGGCGTTGTTCATCAGATTGCCGCCAGAGGGGTTGTGGTTGCTGTACCCGGCCCCATCCCAGATCGCCGCGGTGGAATCCAGAAGCGCGCCATTGGGGGTTGGGCTTTGAGTGCCCGTGGAGCCGGTGCCAAACGCGAGCCAGCCCTGCGCGTTCGGTGGGGCGGGGAGGCTGGCGTCGTAGAGCCTGAGGCGGCTGTCGAAGGCGGGTCGGGTGTCATAGACAAGCGTCGTCAGGCTGGCGGCCTCACCTGGATTGCCTACCGCGTCGGTGTAGGCGCCGTAAGGCACGGCGATGAACGCGCCGCCGTTGCTGTTGGGTGTGGGGGTGAAGGTGGCGCCGCGGGTCAGACCCGAGCCGGAAAGGGCCGAGAGGGTGCCCCCACCCACGATGATGTCGCCGGAATTGCCATCCCAGATAAAGGTGTCGCCGGGATCTTCGGAGAAGGTGAAGGTGATCGTGGCGGTTTCCCCGGCGCTCAGCGATAGCCTGTTGGCGCTGATGGCCAGCGTTGGCGGTGTGGTGTCGACGTTGAGGCTGGCGCTGATGGCGTTGGAGACGATCACTTGCTCCAACCCTGAGGAGCTGTTCCAAACCTGGAAGCTGCCCGGGAAGGCTCCCCACCCATCGAGGGTACCGGCGAAGCCCCAGATGCCATCAAGGGCCGTGAAGCTGTCGCCAGCGTTGCCCGTGATGAGCAACTGACGGCGGCGTGAGATGGCGGGGAGGATGGACGAGCCACCGCTGAAGCCCAGGGAAGGGGCCGTGGCGCTGTTGAGCCAGTTGAAGCCCGTGAGATCGCGGAGATCCGCCAGGCTGAGAGCGAGGGAATTGTTGCCGGAACCGCTGAGATCAATGGCCTCGATCGAGGTGAGGCGGGAGGAGCCGTGGGTGTTCGAGGCGGATTGGTCGGCCACGTCGGACAAGTTGAAGAACAGCCATCCGCCAGCAAGGGCGAGGGTATCGATGCCCGTGCCGCCATCGACCCGGGCCAGCTGGTTGGTGTTGCCGCCACCGCCGAAGGGATTCCTGAGGGCGATGAGGTTGGCGCCATTGAGCACGAAGCGGTCGTTGCCCGCGCCGCCCTGGAGCACATCAGCGCCGCCATTGCCGGTCAGGGTGTCGTCGCCGGCGTTGCCGACGAGAGTTTCGCTGGCGTTGGTGCCCACCAGGGCGTCGGCGCCGGAGGTGCCCACCTGATCCACCGCGCTCTGGGAGAAGGCGCCGCTGGTGGAGCCAAAGATCACGTAGGAGCGGCCAGAAGAGGCGTATGGGGCGCCAACAAGGAGATCGGCAAGGCCATCGCCGTTCACGTCTCCCGCGCTGGCGACACTGAAGCCGCTTCTGTCCTCCGCCCCTTGGCCATTGATCAGGAAGCCACCAGACCCGTTGGCGATCGTGGAAAGATGAATGGCGTTGGTGGTGGTTTTGCCATACACCACATAGGAGCGCCCGGCATTGCTCGCCGCGCCCACATTGGCCCGATCAGCTCCGATGATGAGATCAGCGAGGCCATCACCGTTCACGTCCCCGGCACTGGCGACGCTCCGCCCACTCAACTGACCCGAACTCTCCCCCTGAATGACGAAACCTCCATTCCCCGCCGCGATGGAGGAGAGCTCAACAGCGGAAGGGGTGGATCGCCCGAAGACCACGTAGGAGCGTCCAGCCTCGGCTCCGATCGCCGGATTGCTGTAGGGAGCCCCGATGATGAGATCGGCGAGGCCATCGCCGTTCACGTCGCCCGCTGAGGCCACGCTGATGCCGCTCAAGTCCCCCGGGGCTTGACCGTTGATGACGAAGCCGCCACCGCCACTGGCGAGGGTGGAGAGGTTGGTGGCCGCGGTGGACGTTTTCCCAAACACCACATAGGAGCGCCCAGCGTTGGCGCCGTTGGCGTGCTGGCTCCGGGGGGCACCAACGATGAGATCGGCGAGGCCATCGCCGTTCACATCGCCCGCGCTGGCGACGCTGTAGCCGCTTCGGTCGTACGCGGCCTGGCCGTTGATCACGAAACCACCACTCCCCGTCGCGATGGTGGAGAGCTGGATGGCGGCGGTGGAGCTTGTGCCGAAGATCACATAAGAACGCCCAGCGCTCTGGCCGCCCGACGGATCGCTGAAGGGGGCACCAACGATGAGATCAGCAAGGCCATCGCCGTTGACATCGCCGGCTGAGGCCACTGAAAAGCCGCTGTTGTCGTACGCGGCTTGGCCGTTGATGACGAAGCCGCCACTGCCAGCGTCGATGCTGGAGAGGCTGATGTCGGCGCCGGTGGATCTGCCAAACACCACATACGAGCGACCAGCGTCGATGCCAGTCGTCGGATCGCTGGTGATCGCGCCAAGAAGGAGATCGGCGAGGCCATCGCCGTTCACGTCACCCGCGCTGGCGACGCTGAAGCCGCTGTAGTCCGAGGCGGCTTGGCCACTGATGATGATGCCTCCGTTGTTGACGGAGACGTTAAAGAGATCAATCGCGGTGGTGGAGGTTTTGCCGAAGACGACGTAGGTCTGTCCAGCCTTGTTGAGGGGGGGAAGGTTTCCATCACTTCGAAACGCGCCCACGATGAGGTCCGCAAGTCCATCGCCGTTCACATCTCCGGCACCGGCGACGCCGCGTCCGCTTTGGTCGGAAGCGTTCCCACGGATGACGAATCCGCCGCCGCCAAAGGCGACGGCGGAGAGATCGACTGTCTGGGGCCGTGGAATCGTATCGAAACTGAGAACGGGGGATGTGCCCGGGCTTCCCGGATTGCCCGCGGCGTCGGTGTACGAACCCGGGAGGACAGAGATCCAGGCGCTGCCGACGCTGTTGGCGGCCGGGGTGAACGTGGCGGTGCGGGTGAGACCACTGCCGGAGATCGGGGAAAGCGTGCCGCCCGCCACCGTCACATCACCGCTGGCGCCATCCCAGGAGAAGGAGCCGCCGGGATCTTCCGAGAACGAAAAGGTGATGGTGGCGGTTTCGCCAGCTTGGAGGCTCGCTTTGTCGCCGCTGACGGAGACCGTGGGGGGGAGGGTGTCGCAGGAAATGGTCAGGTTCGCGTCCGCGCTAGCGAACTGTCCCGCCGCGTCGGTGTATGTCCAGGCCGCCACGCTGATCGAGGCGGCACCGCTCTGTCTAAACCATGGCTCGAAGGTGGCTGTGAAGGTGAGGTTGTCGAGCCACCAGAAAGACCACAGGTTTCCGCCGCTGGTGACGATGTCAGAGGCGTCGAAGCCAATCGGATTCTCCGAGAACGAGAAGGTGATCGTGGCGTTTTCTCCATTCCGAAGCAAGGCTTTGTCTGAGGTGATGGAGAGCGTGGGGGGAAGGGTGTCGAAGGTCAGGGCGGTGAGGGTCGCCGCTCCGCCTGGATTCCCAGCGTCATCGCTGTAGGAGCCTGCCGCCACGGTGATCGTGGCCTTTCCCTGGCTGTTGGCCGCGGGAGTGAAATTCGCCAGGCGGGTGCGGCCAGACGTTCCTCCCATCGCTGACAGGGTCCCCCCGGTGACGGTCACATCGCCATTGCCGCCATCCCACAAAAAGGAAGCACCGGGATCTTCCGAAAAGAAGAAGGAGATGGTGGCGGTTTCGCCCGTCCGCAGGAAAGTCTTGTCGGCGATGATCGCGAGGGTGGGGGGG
>JBKCPG010000010.1:0-5867 GCA_046309395.1 Cyanobacteriota bacterium
GACAGGGGGCGTGGGGGGGGGGAGACCACGCTCATCGCCCTTGCGAACGGTCGCTGGATGGGGGCAAACCCGCCGCGAGGGGAGAACAATAGGTGTGCCCCATGTTGTGATTGCTGGAGATCTCACCAAGCTGCAGGCTAAAATATACAGGAACCCCAACATGTTCGAACACATCATTGCTCACTCCCCCCGTGAGCGCCGCCAGGGCAAGGCGCGCAGCTTCCACATGGGGGCCCGGGCTCATTTCTTCTCCCACAACCCGCAGGGTAGCGGGCGGAATTCCGGGAACAACATCCTCACTATTGGCGATTCGGAAGGCCTGGATCCTTTCTTCACAGGCTTTCGCGAAGCGCGAATCACCCACCCGTGGTGAGGCAAAGGTATAGAGATCGACGGGGCAGGCAACGCCTTTTTTCTCGCACAACACCGAGGCGTGAAGGGCGCAGATGGTCGCCAGGGCGGCCCCCAAGCTGTGTCCTGTCACATGGAGGCTAGTGGGTGGAGCGCCGGCCTCAAGAAGCGCATCCAACTTCTGATGCACCGTGTCCTTCATCGACAACTTGTGCTGTTGGCAGATGGAACGATGATCCGCCATCACCTTTGCCCTGACTTGTTCATCAATCCAGCGGGCATACTTGTTAACGACTTTTGCGTCTATCAACAGACCAGGCCTGTAGTCTGTGTAGATCTTATTGAAGCCAAGACAGATCTCCCCCAAGCCCGAGAATCCCTGATCGGGCATCAGGAAGGGAATCTGCTTGTATTGAAAATCGTTAAACCATTCACTGGGCTCCATGGTGCCTCGGAAAACAAGATAGAGATCCCTCCGCCCCTCACTAGATTGGCGCTCAAGAATCAATCCAAATCGATCTACTTCGGGCTCAGGAGGCACAGCCAGATTAAAGGCCAAATAGGTAAAGACCGCCAACACTTTATAGGGAATCGCCTCCTTAACCACAGCAAGATCCTCCCCACTGGAATGGTCTTCTCGGGCACGACTGAGCCAAAAATGCTTGACCAAGCCATTGACTCCTTCTGGAGGAAGCCAAATCGTGTCATGTTCCTGGATCAATCCAGCCGGATCATTGTTGTGATCAAATTTTTCGTAGTCGCCATAGGCAATCCGTATCAGATTGGCCAATTCCCATGCCAGGTTTTTATCAAATCCTTCCGGTGCCCGCAAACAATGAATGGTGCCATGACCCTTCTGGATCGCTTCCGCGATCAAGGTTTCCTCCATCGGTAGAGAGACCGTTCGCGGCATGGATCCCTGGATGAATCCATTGGTTCTACAGCCCTTCAGAGGCATCACCTTGGGTCCCCCGACCATGGACACTCTTCTTCATCGTCCCTCCGGCGTCAGCCCCCTATCGCCAGCCGGGGATCATTCCCAGCCTCAGCGTTCGTCCCTCACGCCAGGGGCCACCAGCCGCCGGAAGGTTTTTTTGCCCAGTTGCAGCACCCGACCGTGCAGGTCCTCGGCGGAGGCAAACTCCCGGAGAGGATCGGTGAGCTTCTCCCCATCCAGCCGCACCCCCCCACCCGCAATCTGACGGCGGGCGTCGCTGGTGCTCTTGCACAACTGGAGGGCGCCCAGCAGGTAAAAGGCCGTCGCCGGGAAGGACACGCCCGCCAGGGAGAGCTCCGGCAGGCCCCCCTCCAGGCCTGAGGCACCGCCCCCTTCCGCGCCGCTCCCACCATCGCCATCCCCGGGGGCGCCCACCATCCGCAGGGCGCTGGCCTGGGCCTCGAGCGCCGCCGCTTCCCCATGGCGACTGGCGGTGATCGCCAGCGCCATGGCCTTCTGGCGTTCCCGAGGGTTCCGGGGCAGGGCGGCCAACTCCAGGTCGGTGAGGAGGGTGAGGTACTCGTCCACCACGGCGTCGGGCACCTTCTCCAGCTTGGAGTACATGTCCAGGGGCGATTCACGCAGGCCCACGGTGTTGCCCAGGCTCTTGCTCATCTTCCGCTCCCCGTCGGTGCCGGGAAGGATGGGCAACAGCAAGCCGTATTGGGGCGGCTGGCCGAAGTGGCGCTGGAGATCCCGCCCCATGGCCACATTGAACTTCTGATCCGTGCCGCCCAACTCCACATCCGAGGCGATCGCCACCGAGTCGTAGCCCTGCAGCAGGGGGTAAAGGAATTCGTGGAGGGAGATGGGAGTGCCGCCTCCGTAGCGATTGGCGAAGTCTTCCTTGGCGAGCATTTGCCCCACGGTGCTCTGGGCCAGCAACTCGATCACCGCGGGGAGATCCAGCCCCGCCAGCCACTCGCTGTTGCGCCGCACCTCCAGCCGTCCAGGGGTGATGAAATCCAGCAAGGCCCTCTCCGGCGGCTGCCCCAACCCCAACTGCACCAGGTAGGTTTCAGCGTTGGCCTCCACCTCGGCGGCGCTCAACTGCACCCGGGTGTCGCTCTTGCCGGTGGGATCGCCAATGCGGGCGGTGAAATCGCCAATGATCAACACCGCCGTGTGGCCGGCGTCCTGGAAGGCCCGCAGCTTGCGAAACAGCAGGCTGTGACCCAGATGGATGTCGGAGCCGGTGGGGTCGATGCCGAGCTTCACCCGCAGGGGGCGCCCCTGGCGCTCGGCCTCGGCCAGGCGGGCCCCCAGGTGGTGCTGGGGATCAGCCGCCAGCGCCCCGGTGGCGCGGGGAAAGAGGTCGACCATGCCCCGGCTGAGCCAGGCCGGCAACCCATCGCCGCCCCCAGCCCCCGGCTGGGCCAGGGGACTGACGGCCGCTGGCTCACCCACCACTTCTGTGCTCACACCACCGGCTCGAACTGAGGCCGGATCGTAGGCAGGCGGTGGCGTGCCACGGCAAGCGGCGGGCCCGACACCGCCATGATGGGGTGCGACCGCCGCGACGTCTCCCACCTTGCGGGTGCTGTTCATCCACCAAAATTTTCCGGGCCAGTACCGCCACCTGGCGCCAGCCCTGGCGGCCCGGGGCGATGAGGTGCTCGCCTTCGGCGCGCCCCACGCGAAAGGGATTCCCGAGGTTGCCCTGCGGCGCTATCCCCTTCCCAAGGAGGCGCCACCCTGCCATCACTGGGCCGCTGATTTTCAAACCAAGTGCGTGCGGGCGGAAGCGGTGTCACGCCTGGCGACCCAGTGCCGCGAGGAGGGCTTCCAGCCCGACTTGGTGATCGGCCACCCCGGCTGGGGGGAACTGCTGGCCATCAAGGACGTGTTTCCCTCCGCCCCCGTGCTGCACCAACTGGAGTGGGTTTATCCCCTGAAGGGAGGCGACAGCACCTTTGATCCCGAATTTCCCCTGACGGAGGGGGAGGGGCGCAGCCTGGTGCGGCTGCGCCGGGCCCACCAGCTGCTGGCCTTTCACGACCTCGACCATGCCTGGGCCCCCACCCACTGGCAGGCCTCCAGCGCCCCGGAGGTGTTCCGCGACCGGATCAGCGTGATTCACGAGGGCATCGACACCGGGGCCATCGGCCCCAACCCCAAGGCGGAGGTGCGGCTGCAACGGGCGGGAGTCACCCTGCGCCAGGGAGATGAGGTGCTCACCTTCGTCTCCCGCAACCTGGAGCCCTATCGCGGCTTCCACACGTTCCTGCGCCTGCTGCCGGAATTGCAGCGGCGTCGCCCGAAGCTGCGGGTGCTGATCGTGGGCGCCGACGGCGTGAGCTACGGCAAGCCGCCGGCGGGAGGAGGCACCTGGCGCCAGGTGCTGCTGCGGGAGCTGGAGGGCCAGCTCGATCTGGACCGCCTGCATTTTGTGGGGCAGGTGCCCCACCCCGTGCTGCATGAGCTGTTTCAGGTGGGCCGCGCCCACGTGTACCTCACCTATCCCTTCGTGCTCAGCTGGAGCCTGCTGGAGGCCATGGCCTGCGGCGCGGTGGTGGTGGGCTCCGACACCGAGCCGGTGCGGGAGGTGATCCGCCACGGCCAGAATGGCTTTCTGGTCGACTTTTTTGACCGGGAGGGCTGGCTGGAGCGGCTGGAGCGGGTGCTCTCAGAACCCGGGCGCCACGAGGCGATCAGCCAGCAAGCGCGCCAGACCGTGGTGGAGCGCTACGACCTGCGGCAGGTGTGCTTGCCGCGACAGCTGGCCCTGGTGGATCAGGTGGCGGCGCTCAGCGGTTGAGTTCGAGCTGGCCCTTCATGCGCTCCAGGGTCTGGCGCATTTGCTCGAACATGCGCTCGGGGGTGAGACCAAACTGCCCCAGCTGGGTGCGGAGCTGCTCCACGGTGACCTTGGCCTGAAAGTCCTCGGACAACTCGAAGCGCTTCATGAACACGCGGTAGCGGTCCATGATCTCCTCCATCTGATCGATGTAAAGCTTTTTGCCTTCGCGATCAAACTTGCCGTAGCCGCTGCCCAACTGCATCAGGTGCTGGTAGTCGGCAAACAGGCGCTTCGCCTCCTCTTGGATGATCTCGGAATCAAAAAAGGCCATGGAGCGAACGGGGGCGACGCAATTCCTTCGCCATCGATTCTGAGGACGGGTCGCCAGGGGTGGGAGTGCGGATCCACGCATCCGTTTCGTAGCCGTTTTCACCGCAACCCGCCCCCTCCCCTCACACCCTCAAAACAAGACGCGATCCCAAGGCTATGGATCTCACCCCCCAGCTGCCGCTCATGCGCGCCAACCATCGCCGGGCCTGGGATCTGTTTCAAGACGACCGGCTGGTGCTGGGGCTGGGCTGCAGGGCTCTGATCGCCGCGATCGCGAGCCAGCGCCCCCCGGAGCAGGTGGTGGGCGCCGCCACCACGGAACGGGAGATCCTGCGGGTGGTGGCCCGGGAGCGGCCCGACCTGGTGATGGTGAGCGATCCCTTGGAGGAAGGCTCGGGCGTCTCCCTGGTCACCGCGTTGAAACAGCAATGGCCCAACCTCCGCGTTCTTTTGCTGGTGATGGGTCCGCCCCGCTCCCAGCGCCTGCAAATCTGCTTGGACGCGCTCAAGGACGGGGTGGCCGTGGTGTCGGATCGCCTGATCGGCGATGGCAGTGGCATGGCGGCCCTGCAATCCCTCCGGGTGGGAGGCCGCTTCCTCGACCCCACCATCGCCAATCCGGGCCTGGAGGTGCCCCAGCTCAGCCAGCGGGAGAAGGAGGTGTTGCGCTGGCTGGTGGCCGGCAACAGCAATGGGCAGATCGCCAGCCGGCTGCTGGTGTCGCCGGAAACCGTGAAAAGCCATGTCTCCAATCTGCTGGGCAAGCTGGGAGTGCCCAACCGCCAGCAGGCCGCCCTGCTGGCCGTGCGGCTGGATCTGGTGGAGTCGTGAGCCGCCCCCTGGCCGGGGTGGGGATCCAGCCGCTACCTTCAGGCCCATTCCGCGCGCGGCATGGCCACCATGGCCCCACGGCACTGGCTGGATCCCTTGGCCCGTCGGTTGCTGATCGCCACCGGTCAACTCCCCGCGCCCGCTGAGCAGGCCAGCCAACGGGCCGCCCGGGAGGCCGCCGCCCGCGAGGCGGAGCGGGAGGCCCTCCTCGATCAGGAGCTGCGGGCCCTCAAGCTCGCCCAAACCGGTGGCCTGGTGGATGTGAATCGGGCCACCGCCAGCGACTGGCGGCAGCTGCCGGGCTGCACCGCCGAGCAGGCCGATCTCCTGGTGCGCCTCCAGGCGGGGGGAGTGCAGCTGAGCGGCCCCGACGACCTACAGCGGCTGCTGCGGCTGGAGGCCCATGTGCTGCGGGAGTGGCTGCCCCGGCTGGTGTTCCGCTGGTACGGCGAACCCGCCCCCATCCCCCTGGCGCCGGTGGCGATCAACCGGGCCGGCGCGGCCGAACTGAAAGAGCGGCTCGCCCTCTCCCCCTCCAGGCTCCAGCGCCTGCGCCAGGAACGGACCCGGGCCCCCTTCCGTGACCTCGCCGACCTGCAAGCGCGCTTGGACGTGCCC
>JBKCPG010000011.1:0-13380 GCA_046309395.1 Cyanobacteriota bacterium
GGCCAACGACACCACCGGCACCGAGGCCCTCTCGGGCCACAACGCCATTGCCGGGGCGGCCAACACGATCCTCACCCTCCACTACCTGGCCAAGGGCAATCGGTTGATCAAGGATTCACCCCAGCGCCGCCTGGTGCGCGAGGCCCGCTCCGGCCCACCCGCCGATCTGGTGGTGGCGATCGACGGCAACACCGGGGCCTTTGCCCGGCTGGGCACCTACGACGACCTGCAGGAGCAGCAGGAGCAGGAGAGCGATCTCGATCGCGCCGCCCAGCGGGTGCGCAAGGCCAGCGAGAAGCAGAAGGAGGCTCTGCGGTATCTCCAGGCGCTGCACACCAACGGTCTGGCCGGGGTGGGCCTGCTGGAGCTGCTGCAGGCCATTGACCTGGCGCCGGCGGAAGCACGGCTGATGAGAGATCTCGAGGCTGAGGCCCTGAGCGCCTACAAAACCCTCGGTCGGTTTCTCGGGAAGCTCGACGGCCTGGTGACAACCACGCGCGTCTCAACCGGCAGCCAGAGCTACTACCTGCGCTATGGCCTCAGTGCAGCCGGCGTGGAATGGCTGGCACGTGAGTTCGAACTCTAGGTATGGAAACTTCGGATTCTTGTGGAGCCCTTCCAGGGCAAGCGTTCCGGCGCTTCATGGCAGCTGGAAACAACCCGGAAACTTGGGATTCTTTGCGGCCCTGCCTGCCCCTCAGCGGCGCTTGTGCCCTATTTCTCCAGCGCACAAGAGGGCTGGAAACTTCGGAAACCTTGAAACCCACTCCAGCACAGACGTTCTCACGCCTCGCGGCGGGTGGAAACGATCTGGAAACTTGTGAAACCGTTGCGCCGCAAGGGTTCCACAAGAATCACAAAGTTTCACGGGTTCAAGATCCTCTCAGATCCCTTGCGCCGCAACGGGTTCTAAAGAATCACAAGTTTTTAGTGCTTCATGTGAGGCTCTGTTGATGGAGCAGCACACGACAACCAGTCCGCTCACCATCGCTGCCGGCCCCTGGCTCAGGCCGATCCCAGGCCTGAGGCGCACCGATCCGGAGCACCGCTACTGGCTGGGGGACCACCTGTTCGCCGTGTCCGTCACCGGCGTGGTCGGCTCAGCCAAGAGCGACTGGGCGATGGCCAGCATCGAGGCCACCCGCCACCTCTGGGAGCCGCGGGGCCACACCGTGCACCTGGCGCTTGAGGCCCTGCTGCATAGCTGCTTTCATCCCCTGCCCCAACACCAGCAGCAGGCCAACGAGCAGCTCCAGCACCTGCGCACTGGCAACTACCGGGACTGGATCGAGCCGCTGCTGGCCCACCCCCATTGGCAGGAGGTGACGGTGATCGCCTCTGAGCGGCCCACCTGCTGCCTGATCCGCAACCTGGCCGGCACCTATGACACCGGCTACATCCAGCACACCAGCGGCCTGCGGGTGCTCGCCGACCTCAAGACTCTCTCGCGACCGGGTTCGGGCAGCTACTGCACCCGCGCCCAGCTGGGCGGCTACATGGCCCTGGAAGCAACCTGGGGCGTGCACTATGACGCCGGCCAGACGATCTGGGCCCGGCCGGGGGAGACCCGCTTCTCGCCGCTGTATTCCCGCGAGGAATGCCTGGCGGCCTGGGCAGCGGCGTGGGCGGGCTACGTGAGCAGGTTCCGGCCGTGGTGATCCACTGTCCGAGCGGATCTATTCGGACTATCGAGCCGCTATGGTTTGTTGCAGGTCGCTTGCCTGCGCCTCTCCCCTCCTTCGCTGGCTCTGCTGATGGCTGTCACCACCGCCAGCGCTGCCCCCCTGGCTGGCGCCGCCCTCGACGCACTGCTCGATCGCATCACGGTCCTCAAGCAGCAGCAGAAGGCGCTCGAGGCCGAGCTCTCCCCGCTGCTGGAGCAGCTCAGTGAGGCACTGGAAACCGGCGAGCTGGATGCCTCCTTCTCCCACAACGGCTGCAGCTTCTGCTGGTCGGCTGGGCGCACCAGCTACGCCTACCCCGAGCCACTGCAACAGCAACAGCAGGCCCTCAAGGAGGCCCAGCGGCTGGCGGTCGCCACCGGCGCCGCCACTGAAAAGCAGGGCAAGGCCTTCTGGACGATCAAGCCGGTCCGGAGCTGAACGATGGCCAATCCCCAGAAGCGCAAGGGGGATGCGGCCGAGCGAGAAGCGGCCCAGCTGCTCAGTGATCTGTTGGGGCTGACGGTGCGCCGCAAGCTCGGTGCCGGCCGCACCACCACAGCCGGCGGTGACACCGGCGACCTCGATGGCGTGCCGGCCCATGTGATTCAGGTGGCCAGCTGGGCGAATACCGCTGCCGCGGCACGCCTCAAGCCCGATGAGGCCGCCCTGCAGGCCGAGCACGCTGCAGTGCCATTCGCGGCGACGTTGGTGCGCTTCCGCGGCGGCACCTGGCGGGTGGTGCTCACCCCCGAGCAGTGGGCCGCCTACGTGCGGCTGATCCTGCAGGAGGGCCTGCTATGAGCACGCGTGCCCCAGCCAAGCCAGCTGGCAGCAGCGAACCCCAGACCCTGGATGCCGATCAGGCGTTGCTGGAGGAACTGCGGCAAGCGCCATCCCAGCAGGACGACAACGGAGGGCCCGTCTGGCCGGCGGCTGATCCCAGCCGGCCGGTGGGCAAGGGCAACCCGCCGCGGGGGCGCCGCAGCAAGACCCACAAACCCCGGGCCACCCACATGGAGGTGGAGACGCGCATCGCTGAGGCCCAGCTGTGGATCGCCCAGCGGCTGCCGTTGGCTCAGATCAGGGAAAAAGCAGCCCAGAACTGGGGAATCACCAACATCAAAACGATCAGCCGCTACCTGGCCCTGGCGCGGCAGCGGATGGTGGAGGAGCTGATCTCCGACCGCCGCCGACACCAGGCCGAGCAGATCTTTGCGCTGAACGATTGCGCCCGCCGGGCCATGGATGCGGGACAGTTCAATGCGGCTGTCGGCGCCTTCCGGGTGATCGCTGAAATCGGCGGGCTGCTGCGGGCCCCGATCAAGCCGCCGGAGGCGAAAAGCTGATGGGCCGCATTGCCGCGACGCTGACGCCGACAGCCTCAGTCCTTAGCGATGGCGGCCTGCTGCTGGATCCCGCCACCGACCTGTGGGCCGACTGGGGCCTGCTGGGCGTTCCGGATCCCGACCGGGTGACAACGACAGGGCAGGCGCTGCAGTTCCGCGACTTCATCCGCGCTGCCTTCCCCACCTTCCAGTTCCACCGGCTCTCCGAGCTGCTGATCGACCTGCTGCAGCAGGTGGCCGACGGGAGGCTGACGCGATTGATCGTCTGCTGTCCGCCCCGCCATGGAAAAAGCCAGCTGGTGTCGCGCCTGTTCCCGGCCTACTGGGTGAGTCGGCATCCGGAGCTGTTCTGCGCCATCGCCAGCTACTCCGGTGAGCTGGCCTATGCCCACTCCAGGGAAGCCCGCCACTACTACCGCCTCACCGGCCACGCCCTCTCCAAGGATTCGGCGGCCGTGGGCAACTGGCTGACGCCCCAGAGAGGCGGTTGTATCGCCGCAGGTGTGCGGGGCCCGTTTACCGGCAAGGGCTACAACCTGGGGATCATCGATGACCCCTACAAGGGCCCAGAGGATGCCAAGTCAGCCCTGCAGCGGGAGCGGCTGATCGACTGGCTCAAGAGCGTCTGGTTCACCAGGGCCGAACCAGGCCTGACGGCAGAGGGTGCCCTGCTCCCGGCAGCGCAGGTGGTGGTGCAGACCCGCTGGGACCACCACGACATGACCGCCTGGCTGCTCGAGCAGGAGGCCGAGGAGAACCCAGAGCACTGGACGGTGCTCAACCTGCCGGCGATCGCAGAACCGGAGGCTATTTCTATGCAGATCCCGCATACCTGCAAGAAAGCCCAGGACTGGCGCCAGCCCGGGGAGCCCCTCTGCCCGGAGCGGGTGCCGCTGGCGGTGCTGCAGCGCATCCGCACCCGACTGGGTTCCTACTGGTGGAACGCCCTCTACCAGCAGCGGCCCAGCCCGGCGGAGGGCCTGCTGTTCCGCAAGGGCTGGATCCAGCCGCCGCTGCCGGTCGCCTCGGGCCAGCTCCGCCGCTACGCGCCCTTGGTGCTGAGCTGCGACCTGAGCTTCAAGGACGGCAAGGACAACGACGCCTGTGGTTTTGCATTGCTGGGCCAGCTGGAACCGCAGCGGCACCCTGCGGTGGAGGCCAGACGGCAGGGCCTGGCCTTGGCTGCCAACGCGGCCGGAGCCCAAGGAGCGAGCAAGGGTGTGAATACCACTCACCCCCTTGCTGGCGGACCGGACCCCTGGGCTGAATTGCAGATCGAGGCCCTCTGGGCCCACCGGCAGCGGCTGGACCTGCCGGGGGTGATCAAGTTCTTACTGGCCTCCCTTGCCTCGCTTGAGCGCCAGGGCCTGCGGCCCAACGCCGTCCTGATCGAAGACGCCGCCAACGGCCCGGCGGTCTGCCAGCTGCTCAAGCGCCAGGTGCCAGGGCTGATCGCCATCCCACCCAAGGGCAGCAAGGCCTCTCGCGCCCATGCCGTTGCTCCCCTGGTCGAGGCGGGGCAGGTTCGCTTTCACCGACGCAGCGACTCGCTGATTGAGGAGCTGCTGGCCTTCTCGCCCCGTGGCGGTGTGGACGACCAGGTGGATGCCTTCTGCCAGGGCGTGCTCTGGATCGAGGCGCAGTACTGGCGCGGGCGTGGCCACAGCTCAGCGCCGCTGCCGATGGTCTTTAGTCGCTGAGGGGTCGCCATGGCACGGGTCATCGCCTGCATCGCCACACGCCTCGATCAGCCCCCCGCGGGGGGGCGGCCCCATGGCGGCCTCTGTCGTGCCAGCCAGCTGCACCTGCCCTTCCGTCCTCCCGTGGTGGCGAGCTGCATGCCCAGGCGCCAAAGACCACCCAAGCCTTCCAGGTCGGCCTGCAGTCAGCAGGCGGTGCAGCTGGTCCTTGCCTACCCCAGCCGCCCACGTCGTCATCGCCCGGTCAACCCCCACGCCGCTGCCAATGCCCTGGCACTCCAGCACCGCGACATCGCTCAGACCGTGGCTGCCAACATCTCCCGCCGCACTGGCCACCCCAGGGAAGACCTGGAGCAGATCGCCATGCTCGGCATCCTCCAAGCCGCTCGCCGCTACTCACCGGAGCGCGGATCGTTCCGGCCCTATGCCCGCACCTACGCCAACGGGGAGGTGTATCACTACCTCCGCGATAAGGGTTTTCTGATCAAGGTGCCGGCGAGCTGGCGGGAGCTATATGCCAGAGGGTTAAAGCTGATGCGGCTGGGAGTAGAGGCCGCTGAGGTGCCGGGGCGGCTGGGGGTCAGCGCGGAGCGGTGGAGGGAGATCGTGGGGGCTTGCAGTCAGCGGGTGGTGGCGTTTGAAGTGGGGGAGGATTAACGTTCCGGTTCAGCGGCGGGCCGCGTAGCGGACGGTCCGCTGCAACCGGTTGTTAGCTGTCCGATAGAGTCGATCTACTCATGATCTGGAAGGGAAACTCACGTAACTGGCTCGAAATCACCTGGCATCCAGGACTTGTTAAACCAGGGTTCCAGCGGGCCGTACAGGCGCAGCAACACGTTGTAGCCCTTTCCAGGCATGGTCTGGATCCAGTTGCCTTCGTGTCCTCTTGGCGCTTTCGGGCCAAACCACATCGTGTAAGAACCATTGGCATTGGCCTTCACGGACGGGTTGTTGCTGTCCAGGCCACCGGTCTTCTGATCGGTCTCGAGGACCGAACGAGTCTGGTTGTCGTAGACCATGAAGGACCAGAAGTCCTTGGCGGGAACGGGACCTGGGAGGGTGACCTTGTAGGTCTTGCCGCCATCGAGGTAATTGCCATTCGAATCGTGCGCACCAATCGCGTAGACAGAACCGGTGCCGACCGCCGGCTTGGCCATGGCCGGGGTGATGCCGGTCGCGTAGTAGTGGAACATGATCCGATCATCCAGGACCAGTTCGCCGTTGTTCATGAACTCGTGGCTGCCACCCGTGAAGCTTGAATACCACCGGCGCTTGCCCGGATAGAAGTAGGCACTCTCGTCGCGGGGACGAAACGTGATCGATCGGGCCGTTGCATTGCCGATGGCCACGCCCTCAGTGAGGATCTTCTTCATGCGGGCGTCCGGCGCGAAGGACTTGCCCTTCTTGATACCGATCGCGGCGAACTGGCCGACGACTTCAGGATTGAAGGCATCGGCCGGCTCATATTGGACGACCGCGTTCAACTCCGCCCAGTAGTCGTAGTCGTTCGCGTGGATGGTGTTGATCTTCGCACCCGAAGCATTGACCACCCTCCCCTTGGTCGGGTTGTTCAACTTCGAGAGGGGATAGATGCGGAACTGCGTTCTGAGCCCCAGCGTAGCTGCTTCCAGGTCGCCGTCCTGGACCAGCGCGCGCAAGAACATGAAGTTGCGGTAGGTGGGGGTCTTCACGACGCGATAGCCGTCGGGAAGCTGACCTTTGTAGTCCGGACCGACAAAGACATACTTGCCGCCCTTGCCCTGGTTCGGCCCGGTAACCCCGAGGTCCGTGACCCAGCGGAAGAAGGCATCGTCCACAGCACCGACCAGACGCCCGGCAGGCACCTCCACGATGACCGGTTCATCCTTCACGTTGATCTCGGCAAAGGCATAGGGCGTGGTTGTCTGGGGCGTCAGGAGCAGGCTTCGCGCGTCGTAGAGGTTTTCCCACAGCACCAGGTCGCCCGGTTTCGCGCCGGCCTGCTTCAGACCTTCCAGCATGGAGTAAACGGAGGTGGCCGGAATGCCGTTGAGAAACGCGTCGACGGCGCGAGACAGATCGATGAAGTCGTAGGTCTTCCTGACCGTGGCCTCGCTGGGCATGCCGTCCTTGAACGTGAGCTCGCCGAGAAGTTCTGTCTGCACCTTGTCTGGTGTGATTAGGCTTGAAGGAACATCGGCCTTGTACTTGGGCTCGGCAGCGGCGGCCGAGGCGAGCAGCATGGTCGCGCATGCCGCAGCGGCGATGCGGACCGAGAGAAAGTGGCTTGTCTTCATGTCAGAGTCCTGTTTCGTTCCTGATTGAGCATCACGCGGCAGTCCTACTTCACGAGCTCGAAATCGCCCGGCTTCCAGGTCTTGTCGAACCAGGGCTGGAGCGGGCCATAGAGGCGCAGCAGGGTGTTCCAGCCCTTGCCCGGCATGGTCTGGACCCAGTTGCCTTCCTTGCCTTTCGGTGCCTTGGGGCCGAACCAGATGGTGTAGGAGCCGTCGTCGTTCGCCACCAGGCCGCGGCTGTTGCTGTCGAGGCCAGCGGACTTCTGGTCAGTCTCGAGCATCGACCGGCTCTGGTTGTCGTAGACCATGAACGACCAGAAGTCCTTCATCGGGATCGGTGCGGGCAGCGTGATCCTGTAGGTCTTGCCGCCATCGAGATAGTCGCCGTTGGCGTCCCGTTCGGCATAGGCATAAACCGATCCTTTCCCGACCACCGGCTGCGCCATCGCGGGCGTGATCCCAGTGGCGTAGTAATGGAACAGGACACGGGAATCGAGCATCCGTTCGCCGTTGTTGTAAAACTCGGAACTACCGCCGATGAAGTTGGTCTTCCACTGACGGTCCGGGTAGTAGAAGCCGCGCCTGTCGCGCTGGGCGAAAACGATTGCCCGCGCGGTGGCGTTGCCGACCGCGACCGCATCGGTAAGGATCGCGCGCATCCTGTCATCGGGCGCGAAGGGCTGGCCCTTCTTGATGCCGATGGAAGCCAGCGTGCCGACCAGTTCAGCCGGCAAGGCATCGCCCGGTTCCTTCTGGATGACGGCGTTGAGCTCTTCGTAGAACTCGAAATTGTTGGCGTGGACCGTGTTGAACTTCAGCCCGGACAGGTTGACGAACTTTGTTTTTGGCGGGTTGTCACGCTGCGCCCATGGGTAGACCCGCATCGTGTCCTTGACCTGTTGCACTCCCGCCGCAAGATCGCGGTTCATGATCCGGGTCAACTGCCAGACCGTATAGGTGGGCGAACGGACGATGAAATAGCCCTCGTTGGGCAACTCGCCCTTGTATCCCGGGGGAACCAGCATGTATTTTCCCCCCTTCCCCTGGTCAGGGCCGGTCACGCCCACGTCGACGACGTGCCGGAAATAGGCGTCGTCCAGCGGTCCGAGCAGGCCGGGCGACGCTTCCAGAACGATCGGACCGTTTTTCAGGTCAAAGCAGAGGGTGACATAGGAGGTTGTCGTCTGGGCCGTCAGAAAAACCGACCTGGCGTCCATGAGCGTTTCGAAAATGCCAACCGTCTGATCGTCGACCCCGGCTCCTTTATTCAGGCCGTTGCACATCGCATAGATTGATGCCGCTGGCATGCCGTCAAGAAAGGCTTGGACGCCCCGCATGAAATCCAGGTTGTCGTACACGGTCTTGACGGTCGCATCGACCGGCGCGCCATCCTTGAAGCGCAAGGTACCGAGCCGGGTCTTGACGCTGTCCGGCGTAAGAATCGATCCGGGAACGTCAGCCTTGTACTTGGGCTCCTCCGCTGAAACCGCGACAGACGCGGACATCAATAGCAGGGCACTGGCCGCATTACGTAACAGGGTTCTACTGACGTTCATTGTTTTGCTTTCTCCTTGATTGTCGGTGTGCATACTCTGGCACAGGAAAGACAGCTAACTTGTTATTGGCAGGTTCCGAGAACCACCTGCGAATAGCCGGTGCTTTCCAAGAACCACGCCGGATGGCTCCTTCCAATGGCCATTGAGTCCAGTCTTAGTAAGGATTTCTGCGGCAAGTCTCTCACTGTTAGCCATGGTTCGCGGTTCCGCTAACCACCTGTTCATTCGGCTACACAACGCTGGCGACTCTGTCGGAACCGCGCTGGCAAAAGCCAGCAGCCCCGCCGGCGCCCAGTGCCCCCAACCCCCGCCCTGCCAGCTACTGGTTCCTGTGCCCCCTGGGCTCAGCACCCCACTCTGACCTCCCTGCGGCCCTATCTGCAGATCACCGCTGACTGCTGGGCCCTGCTCGCCGATCCCGACGGCAGCAGCCGCAAGGAGCACTACCTCCCCAAGGGCGAGCGGGAGCCGGAGACGGCCTACCGCAAGCGCCTTGACGCTGCCAGGCCGTCGGGTTTCTTCCGCGATGCCCTGCGCACCTACGCCGGCATGCTCAGCCGGGGCAGCTGGATCAGCCTCCCCGCCAGCCTGGCCACGGTGCTCACCGATGTGGATGGTCGGGGCACCGACCTGGGTGTCTTCCTGGCCGCCGCCGACCTATTGGTCCTCCGCGACTGCGCCGCCTTGGTTTTGGTGCTCCCCCCCGAGCACAGCTGGCCCAGCGAAGGCGACAGGCAGGAGGCCTTGCGCCGCGGTGATCGGCTGTCGCTGCCCCGGCTGCAGCTGGTGCCCCGGGCCAACTGCCTGAACTGGGAGCTGCCCGTCTCCTACGGCCTCCCTGGCCGGATGGTCTGGCGGGAACCGGTGAACCGACCCATCCGCGCTGAGACGGCCGACAGCGATGGGGCTGTCACCGAGCAGATCAACACCCTGCTGGGGGATGCGGACGCCCCCGACCGCTGGGACTACAGGAGCCTGCAGCTGGTCACTGCAGGAGATGCTGTGACCGGCCTGCAGCTGGCCCACCACCCGATCTGCGCTGACCCCCAGGCCATCAGCGGCTGGCGTTGCGACGACCCCGTGGTCACCACCTTTGAGGGGATCTCCCGGCTGCCGGCCTGCTGGTACACCTCCGATGGCTCGGCCTTCGGGGAGGGGGACTTGCCGCACCTGGGCTTGGCCCACCAGTACCTCAATCACTTCCGCTGCAAGAGCGAATACGAGGAACTGCTGAGCCGCACGGCCCTTCCGGTGGGCGTGCGCAAGGGGATGGTGGACGCCATGGGCAACAGCCAGGCCGGCCCGGTGGTGCTCGGCCCGAACACCTGCATGGACCTGCCCTCGGACGCCTCGTTCGAGTTCGTGGAGATCCGCGCCCGCTCATTGGCAGAGCACCGGGCCTGGCTGCAGATCCTGGATGACACCATGCGCCGCGATGCGTTGATCCCATCGCAGAACCGCAGTGCCGCCCGCACCGAGATGGAGATCAGCCTTACCGCTTCCCAGAGCTATGCGTTGCTGCAGGCGATGGCGATTCAGAAGGCGTCACTGTTCTCGACCCTCCTCCAGCACTGGTGCGCCCTGACGGGAGAACCCCTCACCTCCGGTGCCGGCCTGCAGGTGACCGTGAGCCCGCTCACCCCACCGATCCAGCCGCAGCCTCAGGTGAAGGAATGGATCGAGCTGTTCGACAAGGGCGTCATCAGCCGGGAGGAGTTGCGGCACCAGCTGGCCCTGGCCACGGCCAACGCCATCAGCATCCCGACGCTGGACGACAGCCCGGCCACCAGAGCGGGGGAGGGGAGCAGCGCTCTAGAGCCCCTGGCTCCAGAACGCTCGGCGCCGCTGCCCCTGAGGCAAGAGGAGTCAGCCGCGCCTGCACCCGCATGAGCCAGACCCCTGCCGAATCGCCCTATCGCTGGCGGGCTGCTGACCTGGAGGGCATCCGCGTCGCCCTCTCGATTCCGGCCCGGCTGCCTGCGATCCGAGCGATCAACGATGCGATGGCGGATCTGGAGCAGCTCTATCCCGATGCGATCCCGACCGCTCGTCGGGAGCTGGATGCCATCGCCGCCATCGACACCGAGCTGGCGGGGCTGGGCCCCGAACAGCTGCAGGCCCCGATCGAGACCCGCCGCAAGGCCGTTCCTGCCGATGCCCTACCTGACGACGGCACCCTGCCGGTCAAGAAGGCCGACGTGATCGAGTACGACACCGAGCTGCTGCGCGAGGAGACCATCATCCGTTTTGGTGTGGGGCTTTCGATCGAGGCGGCCCTGCGGCGCCAGCGGGGCAGCCATGCCCAGGCGCTGCTGCTGATGCTTCCCACCCTGGCGAACTGGAGCCGGGATCCCCAGCTCAGCGGCCAGGGCAGTGGGTTCACCGCAGCACTGGAGCGGAGCTGAACCGTGTCCAGCACCCCAGGTGCGGGGGCTTTGCCCCCCTCGGCGTTGCAGCCCTATGCCAACGCCCGCATCCTGCTGTTCTCCAACGCCATTCCTGGCGTGCTCGATTCGGAGCGCACAGGACGCTTCCTGTTTGAGGGGTTCCTCAAGAGGCTGCGGGGGATCTCCAGCAAGGAGAACTCACCGGGCGTCGACACGGGGGACTTCACCTACGAGGGCTATCTCACCCGTGGGGTGGTGCTGGCGCTGACGCCATCCCAACCCTGGGACTGGCTGGGGGCGGCCATCAGCTGGAGCACCACCGGCATCCGTCCGGTGTCTGGCACCACGCCTGCGTTGCTGGCTCCGTGCTTCGGGGCGGTGTGGCTCGGGCCGCTCTCCGAGCTGCACAGCCCCGGCATGTTGCCCACTCCAAGCCGCGGGCAGCTGGCGGCCTTTTCCGTCACCGAGTTCGGTGGCCTCTACGGCGCCGGTGGCATCGGTTCGTTGACCCAGCCGCTGCTGGGCGAACGCATCCAGGCGGCGCTCAAGCCCAACCGGGTAGCGGTGGTGGGCACCGGCGACAGCCTCAACGTGCTGGCCGAACGCCACGGCACCACCGTCACCACCCTGCGCAGCCTGAACCCCACCATCACCGCTCGGCCCTCCGACCAACTGCCACTGGGCAGCTGGTTGTTCATCCCCAAGCGCCGTGCCGCCGCCAACGCCGACACCAGCACCACCAGCCTGCCGGCTGGCTTCTACACACCCGAAACCCTGGCCACCTACCTGGGAGTTTCGCTCTCGACCATCTACAGCTGGAACTCCAGCGGCTACGGACCTCCCTTCGTGAAGCTGGGCAACCTGGTCCGCTACACCTACGAGGATGTGGAACTCTGGCTGGCGCGGCAGCTGGAGCTCTCACGGGGGTGAGGCTTGCTAGCCTCTGCTCGGCCCCGCCTGTCTAGCTGATCTCGCCTTTGCAGAGGAGTTAGTGCCCCTGGGGTTCTGCGCCCCTCAGAGGACGACAAGGAAAAGTAGGGCTTTCTCCTTGCTTCCGCTGCCCCGTTGGCATGGAGGGATTATGGTTGGAATGTATCCACAGGCACAAGATCCCCTGATCGCCTCCAAGCGTCAGAACCACGGCAAGCGCAGCCATCTCTCGACAGCTGCCTTCCTGGCTTTCGGCATCATCGCCTCCCTGAGCTTCACGCCGAAAGCCGAAGCCCAGACTGCATCAGGGCTGATCTCGACCTGGGGGAAGGCCTGCAAAATGCGGGTCGTTGAACAATTTGATGTGCCCATGTCCGATGCCCTTGTGAACATCGGCTCCACCGAGAAGCAGAGCATTGACGACGGCACCACCAGCACCGCAGACATTAAGAAGCGGGGCATGAGCTACAACTGGGAAATCCGCAGCAAGAAGATCAGCGGCTATTGCAATGTCAACGGCAAGGGCACGATTACTGAGTTCAAGCAGGGCATCTGATCCCCAAGCTTGGCCCCTGTAAGCAGCGGGGGCCATTTTTGATCGAGGAATGGGGAAATAGGAGCCTGAAAGATCAGGCTCCCTTTGGAAGATCAGCTTCCTTTGCCGGCAAGATCATCGATGGCGTCTCCCACCGATGCAGCGGCCTGCTGAACCTTGTCCTTGAGAGCGCCGGCGGCATCCATCAGATGGGATTGGACCTGCTTGGCTTCACCCTCAGCCTTCATGCGGTCGTCGCCGGTGATATCGCCGGCAGCAGCTTGAAGCCGTCCTTCGGCGTCTTTGGCGGTGGCCTTGATCTTGTCTTCGAGACTCATCGATTTTAGGCAAGGGGATAAACAGAGGTGAAAGGCAGGGCCTCACCTCTGGTTGAAACGTAGCGACAAAAATGGTTCATGCCCGCTTCAGAACACGCAGCACCACAAGCAGAAGCACTGCACCAAGCGTGGCAACCAGAATGCCGCCCAGCAGGCCACCTCCGGCGAAGCCGGCGAGGCCGCTGAAGAACAGACCACCGATCAGGGCACCGATGATTCCCACCACCAGATCGCCGATCAGTCCAAAGCCACCCCCCTTGACCAGCACGCCAGCCAGCCAGCCGGCGATGACGCCAACGAGCAGGAACCAGAGAACATTCATTCCGAACACCGTTGCAATGGATTGAGGTGACGATCTGCCGCAGGATCAAGATTCTGGGCAGACCCTCCTACCCATCCTGAACAGCCCTGCCGTCACCCGCCATGAATGTGACAGCGAACGACATTAAAGAGCCCCTTCTGAGCCTTTGAAATGCACGTCTTGCACCTTCCCTTGGCGATCCGTGCGGCAGCCCCAGGGCGCGGTGGCCTTGGGGACCTTCACATCAACGCTGATTCCTGATGCATCGCTCGTTTGCTGGATCACCTTCAAGTTGCTGTGTGGAATGCCCACGGTCTTGGCAACAGATGTGAGGCAGTTGTTCTTGG
>JBKCPG010000012.1:0-10939 GCA_046309395.1 Cyanobacteriota bacterium
GGTTGGATCGGGGGCTCCGGGAGCTCTGGGGCCAAGGGCTCGGTGGGAACGTTTGGACGCACCAGGCGCGGCGGGGGGGCCCCACCCCGCAGGCCCCGCATCCAGCCGCGGCGGGCCACCTCATAGAGCACCAGCGCGGTGGCGACGGAGGCGTTAAGGCTGGGTGTGGAGCCCCTAAGGGGGATGCGCACCAGCTGGTCGCAGCTCCTGCGGGTGAGCAGGGAGAGTCCCTGCCCCTCGGACCCGGTGATGACCACCAAGGGCCCTTCCAGGTCGGCTTCCTCCAGGCTCACGCTGCCCTGGGGATCCAGCCCCACCACCCGGTAGCCCTCCTGGCGCAGGGTGTCCAGGGAACGGTTGAGGTTCACCACGCGGGCCACGGGCAGATGTTCCAGGGCACCGGCGGCCACCTTCGCCACCGAGCCCGTCAGGCCGGCGTTGCGCCGTTGGGGGAGCACCAAGCCATGGACGCCGAGGGCTTCAGCGCTTCTCAGAATCGCCCCGAGGTTTTGGGGGTCGGTCAATCCATCCACGGCCACCAGCAGGGGAGATTCCCCCAGTTGGCGGCATCCCTCGATCAGGCTGGGCAGATCGAGGGTGTCGGCGGCGGCCGGTTGCAGCACGATGCCTTGGTGCACGGCGCCACCGCTGATTTGCCCCAGCCGCGCCCAGCTCACCTCCTCCACCAACACCCCCGAGGCCTTGGCTTCCCGCAGGAGTTGCAGGAACGTGGGGCGGAAGCGCATTTCCGGTGTGCACCAGACGCGATGGATCGGTCGCCCGCTTTCCAGGGCCGCCAAGGCCGCGTGGCGTCCCCACACCAGCTCGCTGGGGGCTGCGGCGGCGTGGGCCTCCCCCTGGGGCGCCTCCGTGTCGGGGGCGGGCCTGGCGTCCCGAGGGTTTCGGAAGGGGCGGCTCGTCCCCACCTCCCGTCGAATCACCCGGGATGGGCGACGGTCGGGTCCCGAAGGGGTTCTGGGCCGACCACCCCCCTCGGCGCGGCGCCACCCCTCTGGCGCCGGGGCGTCATCGCGGCGGTCCCGTGTCCAGCGGCGCGGCTCCCCCGTCGGTTCCCCCTCGCTCCGCGGACCCCGGCGGCGGAAGCCGCCCGGGGTGGGCTTGCGGGGGTCGACCGGGCCCCGGCTGGATCGGGATCGGGTGATCTCTCTCGGTCCGCCAGGGCCATCGCCGCGTCGGCCAGGACGGCGGCGATTAGAGAAGTCATTCGGGGTGGGGCTCATGGTCGTCCGCGGGCGAGGGAAGGGGGTTGGTTTGCTCAAGGTGATCCAAAAGGACGGCCAGGCGGCGCGGATCCCGGAGAAAGAGCCAGCCAACCATTGTCTCAAATCCCGTGGCTTGACCGTACAGGGAGGCCGCCTGACGCCGGGATCCACGACCCGCGCGGTTGCGTCCCCGCCGAACCAGATCCTGCTCCTGGGGGCTCAGGTGGGGTTTCAGCCGCTCCAGGGCCAGGGCCTGGGCCTCGGCCCTCACCCTGCCCACCACGGTGTTGTGGAGGTCGGCGGGGCGCCCGGGGGATTGGCAATGGAGCAGGCGCTGGTGAAGTTCCCACACCGCGTCACCCAGCCAGGCCAATTGGAGGGTGTGGAGCTCGGCCCCGGGTTCAAAGGGAGAGAGAGAGGCCAGCCAACCGGTCGGGCAACCCAGAGGGATGGAGGGAAGATCGTCAGGAGGCGAGCTGGTCAAGGGCGGTGGGCAGATCGGGCTGAAGGTGGAGAAACTCTTCCAGCCGCACCAGCTTCACGGTTTGCACCACCCGGGCGTTGCCCACCACCAAAAATTGTGTGTGGTTTTGATTGCATTCCTTGGCCAGTTGCACCAGGGCTCCCAGACCAGAGGAGTCGATGAAGTCGATTTTGCTGAGATCGATCACCAGGGGCAGCTTCACACCCGCCGACTCTTTGTGAATAAAATCTGTAAATTGCTTGTCGGAATACGCGTCCAGCTGACCAGTAAACGCGAACACCAGGTGGGTCTTCTGGCGCTCACAGCCCCCTCTAAGCGAGACGGTCAGTCGGTGCAAGTCGGCGATTGGTGGAACTCCCTTCAACTGGTGACGGGCGCAGTGTAGAGGGGGTTGGCGATGCTGGGTGAAACCGGCAATAAATCTGCCGCAATTCAGCCGGGCGCCGCCCCGACCCGGCGCTCGGCCATCAAGGCGGTGAACCGCGAGAAGTGATGGTCGGCGTCGTGGGGCCCAGGGCTGGCCTCAGGGTGGTACTGCACCCCGAACACGGGTTGGTGCCGAAGGGCTAAAGCGGCGACGGTTTGGTCGTTGAGATTGTGATGGGTCACCCGCACGCGATCGCTGGGCAGGGACGCCGGATCGATGGCGAAGCCATGGTTTTGGCTGGTGATCTCCACCGCCCCCGGCGACCCGCAGGGGTGGTTGAGGCCCCGGTGGCCATAGGCCAATTTGAAGGTGCGTCCCCCCAGGGCCAGGCCCAGGATTTGGTGGCCCAGGCAAATGCCAAACACCGGCAAATCCTGTTGGGCCAGGAGCCCGCGGGCCAGGGCGATCCCCGCGCTCACAGCCGCGGGATCCCCGGGACCATTGGAGAGAAACACCCCCTCGGGCTCCAGGGCCAGCACCTCCTCCAGGTCGGTGTTGGCTGGCACCACGGTGACTTCACAGCCATGGGCCACGAGCCGCTCCAGGATGGCCCGCTTGATGCCGAAATCCACCGCCACCACCCGATAGGGCCGGTTGGGTTGGACGCTGGCGCGGGTGTCAAAGGAGGCCCCGCACAAGCTTGTCCAGCGGTAAGGGGCGCTGGTGCTCACCCCCTCGGCCAGATTCAGGCCACTCATGGAGGGGGCGGAGCGCACCCGTTCGAGAAAGGTGGCGAGGGAGGTGCCGTCACTGGCGATGCCGCCATTCATCGCCCCCCCTTCCCGGAGGTGTCGCACCAGGGCGCGGGTGTCGACGCCACGAATTCCCACCACGCCATGGCGTTGCAGCCAGGGCTCGAGATCCTCCTCCGCCCGCCAGCTGCTGGAGCGGGGGGACAGCTGGCGGCAGATCACGCCCCGCACCTGGGGGCCTGGAGCTTCCAGGTCTTCCCCGTTCACTCCGGTGTTGCCCAGCTCGGGATAGGTGAACGTCACCAGCTGGCCCGCGTAGCTGGGGTCGGTCATCACTTCCTGATAGCCCGTCATGCCGGTGTTGAACACCACTTCTCCGATGGCCGCGCCGCGGGCTCCCAGGGCCCACCCTTCCAGAACGGTGCCATCGGCAAGGACCAGGAAGGCGGCTTCACCTGGGGACTGGGGCACGGCGGGGGATGGGGTGGGGCGAAAGGATGGAGTCATTGTGCGGTCGCCTGGAGCTTGGGCAACACCTGGCGCAACGCTTCCACCTTCTCCCAGGCGGCCCCTGAGGCCAAGGCCTCCCGGGCTGAGCCCAGCCCGGCCTCCACGGAGGGGGCCAGATCCGCCACCCAGAGCACCAGGGCCGTGTTGAGGCTGACGACATCCCTCTGGGCGGCGCCGCCTTCACCTTGAAGCACCGCCCGCAGGATGGCGGCATTGGTGAGTTGATCCCCTCCCGCCAGCTCGGAGAGGGGGGCCCGGGTCAAGCCCAGCGCCTCGGGCTCCAACCAATCGGCTCGAATCTCGCCGTCGCGCAAAAGGCGCAGTTCACTGGGACCGGACAGGGACGCCTCATCCAATCCACCGTGACCATGCACCACCACCGCCCGCCGCACCCCCAGCTGGAGCAGGGCCTGGGCCATGGGATCAAGGAGATCGGCGCGGGCGACCCCCAACACCTGGGCCTCGGGAGTGAGGGGATTCACCAGGGGGCCCAGCAAATTGAAGACGGTGCGGATTCCCAGGGTGCGTCGCACCGGGGCGATTCTCCCCAGAGCGGGATGCCATCCCGGGGCGAAGAGAAAGGTGAGGCCTGTGGTGTCCAGGGCCCTCACCACCTGATCCAAAGGGGTGAGCGGGTCGATCCCCAGCCCCTCCAGCACATCCGCCGAACCCACCCGCCCACTGGCGCTGCGGTTGCCGTGTTTGGCCACCCGAGCCCCCAGGGCCGCGGCGGTGAAGGCGACGGCGGTGGAAATGTTGAAGGTGTTGGCCCCATCTCCCCCGGTGCCGCAGGTATCCACCAGGGGACCGGTGGGCCGATGGGCCACGGGAGTGGCCGCGGCCCGCAGCACGGCGGCCATGGCGGCCAGCTCCTCTCCGCTCACCCCCTTGGCTTGGAGCGCCACGAGCAGCCCGGCCGTGAGAATGGGATCGATGCTCCCTTCCAGCCAACCCGCCATGAGGGCTTGGGCTTCCTCCCCCGAGAGGGGATGGAGTGCCAGAAGCCGATCCAACAGGGCCGGCCAGGGGGTGGGAGGCGCTGGAGCGGGCGTCATCGGCGGCGGAAGGGCGCTCAAGAAAAAGCCCGGGTGCGAGGCACTCCGGGCCGGGTGATGGGGACACCCCACTATCACCTGTCAGCGGCCAAACTGGCGAGCCCTTTGGAATCCCCACACCGATGGGGCCCGGTCGCACGGGCCCGCTCAGGCCCCGTTTTCGGCGGTGGAATCAAAGCCCGAGCCCACCTGCTCGGCCTTCCCTCCCGTCGCCCCGGGCCTGTAGCCCCCCTGCCAGAGTGCCCGCGCCCGGGCGTGAAGGGTGTCGCGGGTCAGCCCCCAAAGGCGGATGGCCCGTTCCAGGTCGTCCCGCAGGTCGAAGGCGCCAGGAAACCTCTCGTAGCGGGAGAGAAGGCGAGCGGCGTCCACCAGATCCGCCTCTGCGGGGGTCTCCGCCGCCAGCAACCGGTCCACGGTGCTCCTGTCGAGGCTGTAGAGAGGGTGGCTCTGACCGGGACCTTCGTCCCGCTCGGTGGTGGGGTGCCGCGCCATGGGGCCCTCTTGGCTTCCAGCCCGTAGGCTAAACCCGTTGGCTTCACGGTTTTGACGCGCTGATGGGTGCTCCGCGGCTCGATTTGCTTCGCCGCTACCTGTGGCCCCATCGCCGCCAGTTGCTTCTGGGGGTTTTGGCCCTGCTGGTGGTGAACGCCCTCGGCGTGACCATTCCCCTCATCGTCCGCCGGGTGGTGGAGGATCTCCAGGGGGGCTTCAGCTACGCCAAGGTGCTCGGTCAGGCCGGGTGGATCATCGGTCTGGCCACCGTGATGGCGGCGGTGCGCTTGATCTCGCGCATGCTCGTGTTCGGCGTGGGCCGGCAGGTGGAGGTGGATCTGAAGCAACAGCTGTTCGACCACCTGCTTCGTCAGGAGCCCGCCTGGGTGCAGGCCACCTCCAGTGGGGAGGTGCTGAGCCGCGCCACCAGCGATGTGGAAAACGTTCGCCGCTTGTTGGGCTTTGCCGTGTTGAGCCTCACCAACACGGTGTTGGCCTACGCCCTCACCCTGCCGGCCATGGTGGCGATCGATCTTTGGCTCACCCTGGCGGCCGTGGCGCTCTATCCGCTGATGCTCCTGTGCGTGCGCAAATTCGGCGGCCGGATGATGCGCGAACAGCGCCGTCAGCAGGAGGCCCTGGCCGAGCTCACCAATCTGTTGCAGGAAGACATTTCCGGCATCAGCGCCATCAAGATCTATGGCCAGGAGCCGGTGGAGGAAAAAGCCTTCGCCGCCAGCAACCGGGCCTACAGGGACGCGGCGTTGGGGCCAGCCCGCAGCCGCAGTGTGCTCTTCCCCCTGATCGAGGGGATCGCGTCCATCAGCCTGCTGGTGTTGCTGGCTCTCGGCAGCACCCAGCTGGAGAGCGGCCGGTTGAGCATCGGCGATTTGGTGGCGCTCATCCTCTATGTGGAGCGGCTGGTGTTCCCCACCGCCCTGCTGGGATTCACGCTCAACACCTTTCAAACCGGACAGGTGAGCCTTGAGCGGATCGAGGCGCTCTTGCGGCGCCAGCCCCTGATCGTGTCTCCCCCTCGGCCAACCACCAGGCCAGGACGGGCGGCCGGAGCCCTGGAGGCCCGCGGGCTCACGATTCACTATCCCGGAAGGGGGGAGCCCGCCCTGGAGGATCTGTCGTTCCACATCGCGCCCGGGGAACTGGTGGCGGTGGTGGGGCCGGTGGGCTGCGGCAAAAGCACCCTGGCCCGAGCGATCGGACGGATGGTGGAGGTGCCGGAAGGGCGGCTTTTTCTCGATGGGATCGACGTGACGTCCCTGGACCTGGCCGACCTGCGCCGCCAGGTGGCCCTGGTGCCCCAAGAGGGATTTCTCTTCACCGCCACCCTGGCGGACAACCTTCGCTACGGCGAGCCAGACGCCTCAATGGAGCGGGTGCGCCAAGCCGCTGAGGAGGCCCAACTGGCCCAGGATGTGCGCGGCTTCCCCGACGGCTACGACACCTTGGTGGGAGAAAGGGGCATCACCCTCAGCGGGGGGCAGCGCCAGCGGGCCGCCCTCGGTCGCGCCCTGCTGCTGGACAGCGCCATCCTGGTGCTGGATGACGCCTTGGCCAGTGTCGACAACCGCACCGCCGGGGGGATTCTCCGGGCCGTGCGGGATCAGCGCCAGCGCACGGTGCTGTTGATCAGCCATCAGCTCTCCGCCGCGGCGGCCTGCGACCGCATCCTGGTGATGGAGGGCGGGCACCTGGTGCAAGAAGGCCACCATCAAGACCTGGTGGAGAGTCCGGGCACCTATCGGCGCCTGTGGGAGCGGGAGCAGGCCGAACGGTTGCAAACCGCCTGATCGACCCTCCTGGCCCCGGGCCCTCAAGTGTTGTTGAGAGAGCGCCCATGGGCTGGCAAAGCCCGCTTAGCTGATGGGGGTGCCGCATCGTTGAGGGGCGCCCCCCCTAACTCGCCATGGCTTCCACCCCCGTTTCCCCCACCGCGTCGGCTCTCACCCAGTCCTATGACGTGCGCTGCACCCTCACCTTCGGCGACATCTACGGGCAGATCCTGATCTGGATGGTGGTGATTTTTGTCAGTTTGGCGGCGGGGCTGGCCCTGATGGGCACCAGCAAACCCATTTTCGCCCTGGTGGGGGTGGGCCTCATCCTGGTGCTCTCCCTGCCCTTCCTTCTCTTCGCGTTCACCACCACGCTGCTCAACCACATTGCTTTTGTGCCGAAGCGGTCGGACTGACGTTGCCTTTAGGCTCTCCCCAGTGATTCCGGGGCGGGTGTTCGAACGCTTTTCTCTTCAGAGTCCCACGGCGCAAGCCGAGGGCCTCCGGCACGCGGTGCTGGGCACCCCGATCGCGGCGGCGACGTTGCCTGGTCAGGGGGAGGTGAGCTTCGGTTGCGGCTGTTTTTGGGGGGCGGAAAAGGGCTTCTGGCGTCTGCCAGGGGTGATCACCACGGCCGTGGGCTATGCCGGAGGATCGGTGCCTGATCCCTCCTATCAACAGGTGTGCTCGGGCCGCACCGGCCACGCGGAGGTGGTGCGGGTGGTGTGGGATCGGGAGCTGGTGGGGTTCAGCGATCTGCTCAAGCTCTTCTGGGAATGCCACGACCCCACCCAAGGCGATCGGCAGGGGAATGATCGGGGCAGCCAATACCGCTCCGCGATCTTCGTGGACGATCCCGGCGACCTGGCCTTGGCGGAGGCCAGCCGCCAGGCCTACGGCGCCTTGCTGAAGGAGGCTGGTTACGGGGCGATCACCACGGAGATCGCCAGCGGCAAGGCGCTGTACTACGCGGAGCCCTACCACCAGCAATACCTGGCCAAACCCGGCAGTCGTCCCTACTGCTCCGCCCAGCCCTCGGGCGTGCGCCTGGGCCCCTTTGAGGGCTCCCGCTACCTGCTGCCCCCCGAGGTCTGGCAGTCGTTCGACTGGACCCTTCCCCACTGTGTGTTGCGCGGAGACAATGCCCCCATTCGGCTCTGACTCCCCTTCATGGCCCTTTTCCCGATCCTTCTGGGGCTGGCGTCGCTTGGAGTGCCCTCCCTGGCGATGACCTCCCCCTGGTGGGAGAACTACGACATCAAAGAACGCTATCTCTGCTCCGAGAAGGGGAGTGTGGTGCTGGAGAGAAACGGGTCCCAGGCGGCCCTGTTCAGTGGCGGCTCCCGCGCCACTTTGTTTCGGGAGCCCGGTGAAGGTCCCGCCCTGATCTATCGCAACGACGACCTCAGGCTGATTCTTCGCGGCGATGAGCTCACGCTGGAGCGCCTGCCCATGAAGATCACCTGCCTGCGCAGTGAAGAGGTATGACAGAGCCGCCCATCGACCAGGACCCCCCTTCCGCGGCGGAGGAGACCAGACAACTCCATCCCCTGCCCAAGGGGTTGGTGGAGCTCTATGGCCTGCTGGCGGTGCTGTTTGTGCTGGTGCCCGAGTGGATGGCCGGAGGGGCGCTGTTTGGTTTTCGCGAGGGGCGGGTGGGATCGGATCTTCCCGTCACCACCCAGGCCTGGAAGCGGGTGCCGGAGCTGCGTTTGGCTTCCCTGTCGATGGCGGGCTTGCGGCGGCTGGCGAGGGAGGAGCGTATTCGGAGCTATGCCTCGATGAGCCGGGACCGTCTCACGCGACGGCTGCTCAAGCGTCTGGCTCGCCCTGGCCAACCCCCCGGGACACTGTGATACGTTCGTTGGGCCGGGGCGTAGCGCAGCTTGGTAGCGCACCACTTTGGGGTAGTGGGGGTCGTGGGTTCAAATCCCGCCGCTCCGATTCACACCGGCTTCCTGTCCCACCAACCAGCCGCTCCTCCCCGAGGGGCGTTTTTTTTTGGCGGCCCGCTTCCCACCGGCGCCGCTGGGGATCCATGGATCGGGATGGATCACGATTAAAATCGTTAACAAAGACAATTCATGGTCGTTTTTTCTCAACAACCGGCCCGTCAGGAGCCCTCTGGATGGGGGGTGAGCCCCGCTCCCTTGACCTGGCACCAGCTGGAGCGACTGGCACCAGCCGAGCCCGACCGGGTGAATGGCCCCACCAATGCCCAAGCCACCCTTCGGCTGTTCGGCCAAAGCGAGGCGTCCGTCCGCGTCACCCTCTATCGCGATCACCACGCCTGGTGTCCCTACTGCCAGAAGGTGTGGTTGTGGCTGGAGGAACGGCGGATTCCCTATCGGGTCCGGAAGGTGACGATGAACTGTTACGGCGACAAGGAACCCTGGTACCGCCAGAGGGTGCCTTCGGGGATGTTGCCGGCCCTGGAGCTCGACGGCCGCCTTCTCACCGAGAGTGATCGCATCCTGGAGGCGCTGGAGCGGGCGTTTGGCTCCCTGGGGCCGGGCATGACCGACCCCGCGGTGGTGCCTTTGCGCCAGCTGGAGCGAGATCTCTTTCGGGCCTGGTGTGAGTGGCTGTGCTGGCCCCACGCGGGCCCCTCCGAGGAGCGGGCCCGGGCCCAGTTCCATCGCGTGGCTCGGGCCATGGAGGCGGCTCTGGCGGCGCGGGGCGGCCCCTTTTTTCTGGGCGCGGCATTCACCACGGCGGATCTGGTGTTTGTGCCCTACGTGGAGAGGATGAACGCCTCGCTCGTCTACTACAAGGGCGTGTCGCCGCGCCAGGAGCACCCCGGAATCCATCGCTGGCTGAGTGCCCTGGAACAACGGTCCACCTACCTCGGCACCCAGAGCGACTTCCACACCCACGCCCACGATCTGCCTCCCCAGATGGGGGGCTGTTACGCCAGCGGCGATGGGACCCAGCGCGCTCTCGCCAACCGCGTGGATCAGGGCCCCTGGCCCATCCAGCCCGTCTCGGATCCGGAAACCTCCCAGAGCGAGCCGGCGGACGCCGCTCTGGTGGCCCTGGCACGGGTGCTCAAGCACCGAGACACCCTGCTGGAACGCAACCCCCTCCCCCTGGCGATCTGGGATCCAGCCCTGCGCTGCGCCCTCACCACCCTGGTGGCCGACCAGGAGGAGGCCAAGGGCGGCGGCGGGGGGGGCCACCCCATCCCACCGGCGGGCTCCGCGTCGGGGTTGCGCCACCTACGGGATCGGATCAGCGTGCCCCGTGACATGCCTCTCCACGCGGCCCGGCGCCTGCGCCAGGCCCTGGAGGCCACCGCCTCCCGCGACCCGGTGGATCCGGAGGCCCAGGGGACTCCGATTCCCATCCAGCACCGCCGCGACCAGGATCCCCGACCTTTTTTGGCCCGGGAGCACGCTGGGCTTCCTATTTGAGGCGGGTGGCCACGTGAAAGCGTTCCAGCCAGAGATTCACGCGCCGCCTCAGGCGGGGGGGAACCTCTTGCGCCAGCCGCACAAGTTCTTCCGCGGCGAGCCGGTGAAGCACGCGGGCGTCCACATGCCAGAGCGCTTCGGCTTCGCGGATGAGCCGGGCCCAGGTGCGCACCGATTGCCAACGCCGCAACCGATCCTGCATGGGGTCGGTGGGGGTGTTGGGTGGAAGGTGATCCATGTTCCCAGGGTGGCGACGGCGGCGGAAGAGGGAGTGGGTTATCGGGATGGCTTCGGAGATCCGTAAAAATTCCGCACAATGTTCGCCTCAGGCGCTCAGCACGGGATTCACCGGAAAGGGAAGGGTGGAGACTTCTCGCTCGCTCAACCGCTTCGACCAGGCGCCTGGCACCGGGTCGTTCCAGCGGAATCCGGCCGCCTTGGCCTGATGGCGTTCGTTATAGCTGAGCTGGGCCCGATAGAGCCGCCGAGGTTCAAGGGCCGCTTCCAGGAGAGCCTCCAAATCCTCGCAACGCCGCAACACCTCCACGAGATAGGTGCAGTCGGTGAGCGCTCGGTGGGCCGCCCAGACAGGCACCCCGTAGGCGATGGCCAGATCCCGAACGGACGGGGCGGGCCGCAGTTGCCTGCCCGAGGGCCAGGAGATGTCGTCCATGGAGCAAATCCAGGGCTTCTCCAGGGCGGGCAGCGGCCCATGGCCAAACCATTGGCGATCAAAAGCCGCGTTGTGGGCGAGGATCCCATCGGCCGCGACCGCCATGGCCAAAAAGCAGTTGAGCGCTTCCCGCCAGGGCTGCTCCAACTGGCTCACCGCGGCTGGGATGCCGTTGATGGC
>JBKCPG010000013.1:0-2899 GCA_046309395.1 Cyanobacteriota bacterium
TCTACGCCCCGTCCAGGAGTCGGCCCCAGCCGCGGCAACCGGGGCGACTAGCGCTGTGCCTGCAACGAAAAGCGGATGCAACAGGCGCCCTTGCCGCGCTCCACGCCTGGATCGCCATGGCCCTCGAGCTGGGTGCAAGTGTGGAAGACCCGCCGCGGCGGGAACCGTTCGGCGCCGAGGCCTGGCTGCTCGACCCGGAGGGCAACCGCCTGCTGCTGCTCGTGTTGCCTGCCCAGTGAGGGGCCCGTTTGGAGCAGGCCCTGGCTCCTCAACCCAGCCCGCCCAGTCGGATCAGGGCTCCCACCATCACAAAGGCGATCGCCAGGGCGGTGGTGCCGGCAAGCCGCGGGAGCTTCACCCCCACCAGCACCCCGATCGGGTTGGCCGGGTTGAGCAGGCCCTGGAAGCCCGGCAGGTCGATCCAGCCCATCCCCAGACCTGTGAGCACCTGGATGGCCAGGGCCGTGAGCCCAAGCGGCTCAAAGACCTCCTCAAAAGCCCGGATCTGGGCCGCACTCCGCGCCCGCGGCACTCTGGGCGGCACCCCCAGATCCAGCGCCAGATGGCCCCCTGCCCACACCGTGGCCGCCAGGGCATGGACGATCACCAGCAGCGGAAAGACGGACATGGCGGCGACCGGGCAGCTGCTTCCACGATGGGGGCGATTCGCTGGGGCTGACCATGAGAGTGATCGCGGATCTGTCCGTAGTGCCGATCGGGGTGGGTGTGCACCTGGCCCCTTCCATCGCCTCCCGCGAGAAGGTGCTCAAAGAAGCCGGCGTCGTTAAGATCCAGCTTCATTCCAACGGCACGACGATCGAGGGCGAGTGGGAGCCGGTGTTCGCCGCGATCCAGGCCTGCCATCAGGCGGTGCACGCCATGGGCTGCCCCCGCGTCTACACAGCGGAGACCATCAACACCCGCACCGACAAGGAGCAGAGCCTGGACAACAAGGCGGCCAGTGTGCGGGCCGCCCTGCTCTGATGGATGGTGAGCGGAAGCACGCCAGCGAGGTTCTGCGCTTCTGGTTCCCGCGGACCCGGCCGCGCCAGTGCTTCGCCAAGGACCCGGCCTTTGACGCCCTGCCGCCGGAACGCGTTCAGGGGCTGACGCGGCGGGCGATCGCCGCCGAGCTCAACGCCTGGCGTGCAGACCCGGCTGGAGGCCTGGCGCTGGTGCTGCTGCTAGATCAGTTCCCTCGGCAGATCTGGCGCGACACCGCCATGGCCTTCGCGGGCGATTCCCGGGCCCTGGCGCTGAGCCTGAAGGCGGTGGAGCGCGGCTGGCTGGAGGCGGAGCCCGAGCAGGCGCGGCGGCAGTTCTGGCTGATGCCGCTGATGCACAGCGAGGACAGTACGGTGCAGGAGGCGGCATTGCCGTTGTTCGAGCGGTTCAGCGATCCCCGCACCGCCGACTTCGCCCGCCGGTACCGGGATGTGATCGCCCGCTTTGGCCGCTTCCCCCACCGCGACGCGCTCCTGGGGCGGATGTCGAGCGCGGAGGAGCTGGCTTTTAGTAACAAGTTATTGATGCAAAGAGTACTGTACGAGAAGGTCCATGTCGCCGTCGACGACGCCACAAGTCTGGCGTATGTCGAGGTGCCGGCGGTTGAGCGGAAGCCAACGTGATCGGCTTTCTCAGCCGTGCCGTGGCCTGGTTCAACGGCTAGGGAATCGAGTGCCGCGGAGTGATGAGCGACAATGCTCCCGCCTATGTCTCCAAGGCGTTCGCCAAGGCGTGCCGCACCAGGCCATACACGCCCAGGACCAACGGCATGGCTGAGCGATTCATCCAGACCCTCTGCCGCGAGTGTGCCTAGACCACTGCTTTTCAGAGTGATCCTCAGCGTTGCCTGCCACCTACGACGGGGATGGGGTTGGAGGGAACGCTTTGCTGACACCCCCTGGCCCGCAATGGGACTTCGTTCCCGTGAGAGAGGCACTCAAGCTTTGTGGTGGGAAGGGATCCGCATTGGGTGATCACCAGGCAATCTCGCTCTCTATCTCTGAACAATGAACAGCTTTGCGGTTTATCGGAGCCTATCAAGATTCAGTGACCCTGGGGAGTTGATTGATGGCCAAGGGTATTCAAGCGTCATGGTCTGCATCTTTGGGTCATTTCTGCATGACGTACTCCATGCAAGGCTTCCATTGGCTTCTTAAACTGAGCTGGAATGAGGTCTTTCCGATCAAGATACTGGCGCGTGAAATTAAAAGCAGGATTTCTTCTTTGCGAGATTCTTGCACCGATCCGCAACTTCCGCGGGGCGAGATCACCGCTCCCGTTGTCAATCACCACCAGCACCATGGTCCTCGCTGGCTGTCCCTTCTCTGGGGGCTTGGCATGCTTGCCTTCTGGCGTGCGGTCTTTCAGTCCTCTGTGTGGGTGAGGCGCCAGGTGCGCAGCGCCCTCCAGCTCCCGGCAGGAACCAAGATGGTGGCCGCTTCCGGCCAAACTGATCCGATCGACGCTGTGGCCTGGGATGAACTGCGATACATCATCGGCAAGGAGACCGACAGCGTGCTTCGTGAGCTGATCGATGCCTACCTCGCGGACGCGGAGCCCCTGATGTTGTCCATCGTGATCGCCAACCACCACAAGGACGCCAAAGCCATGATCAAGGCCGCCCATGCGCTCCGGTCCCCCAGCGCCAGCCTCGGGGCTCTGCGGTTGGCTTCCTTGGGCGGCCAGGTCGAGGAGGGTTTGCGTTTCGACCCGCGGCAGTGGCCCCAGAACCTCGTTCACCCGTGCCAGGCCCAGGGCAACCAGACGGTCGGTGTCAGTCGTGACCGATGTCACCTCTTCACCATGCCCGTCCGCGACCGCGTAGAGGTTGATCATCCCCGACTGATCCTCGGCGCAGGTCACGGTGGTCGGCGCGAGCGGCGAGGCGCTGACC
>JBKCPG010000014.1:0-5055 GCA_046309395.1 Cyanobacteriota bacterium
GATCAGCAGCCGCACCACCTCCGCCGGTGTGTAAAACTCACCGCCCTTCTTGCCGGCTGAATCGGCGAACATCTTGATCAGATACTCATAGGCCGCCCCCAGCAGATCGGGCCGCTCGAAATCGGCGTTGCGCAGGCGGAACGTGCTGTAGTGCGAGAGTAGATCCCGCAGTTTGCGGTCGTTGAGCTTGTTCTTGTTGTTGAAATCAATCGCGCTCAGCACCCCCTCCAGCATCGGGTTCTGTTCTTCGATCGCATCGGTGGCCTTCATCAGCTCGGCGCCGATGTCGTGCTTGAGATCCTTCAGGTTGCGCCAGCGCGCCCGCTCCGGCACAAAGAAGGTCTTGTCGTATTCGTCGTGATCCTCGGCCAGCGCCTCGGCCTGCTCCTGCGTTCTGCCCTTGCCCAGGTAGTAGCGGATCACGTCCTCTTTGGCCTCCTCAAACGCATCCGACAGGCGCTTGAGGAACAACATCCCGAAGATGTAGTCCTTGAACTCCGACGCATCCATGCTGCCCCGCAGGATGTCGGCGCTCTTCCACAGGAAGCTCTCCAGCTGGGAGAGGGTGAGTTTCTGGCCGATCTGGAAGCTGGGGGCAGGTCCGTTGCCGTTGCCACGGCCACCGTTATTTCCGCCCCCACGGCCACCGCTCGTCGCCCGCCCTCGCCCGTTGCCCGCCGCTGGCGCCGCCGGGGCCGTGTAGCGGCTGCCGCCCTCAATGCCCTCCGCCAAGGCGATCGAGCCGCCCCGGCCCCGACCCTTCACCACCAGCCCCAAGCCGAAGGCCCGCTCACGAATGGCCCCGTACTCCGTCTCCCCGATCGGCCGTTCGGCGACCCGGCTCAACGCCTCCCGTGCCGAAACGTTCCCCATCGTGCTGCCATCGGGGGGGAGCACCTCCAGCAGCAGGTTGCCCAGGTCGTCTTCGGGCGCGATGGGATCTGGGCTGGCTGCCGAATCGCTCACGTGCACCTGGGGCCTGCGGCCATTATGGCGTTTGTTCTGGCGGGAAAGGGCTTGTTGGGTAGATCTTCCCTCCAGCCAGTACGCCACCATTGGCCACAATGTCACATTCATTAAAGTTCACATCCAGGCCGACCCAGGTTTTCGTAGGCTGTATGTCTATACGCCCTCACGTAAAGCATGGCCGCAATCGAGGGATTTAGAATAAAAAACTATCGAGCATTGAAGGATGTTTCTCTGGGGAAACTCTGGAATTCTCAGGACACCAAGCCACTCTCCCTTGTGACGGCAGTGATTGGCAAGAATGGCGTTGGCAAAAGTACGATATTTGATGCTTTTGGCTTCCTTGCCGATTGCCTTAAGGGTGGCGTTGAAGAAGCCTGTGATGCAAGAGGTCGCGGCGGATTCAATCGTATCCGCTCCCAAGGAAGCAAGGAAAGCATAGAATTTGAAATCTACTACAAAGAAGACAGGAGTTCGCGCCCAATTACTTACGAACTTTCCATTGATCTTGATTCGGACTCAAGACCTTTTGTCAAGCAAGAGCGACTCCGCCAGAGGCGAAGAGGGCAAAGGACCGGATGGCCTTGTTCATTTCTTATCCTCAATGAAGGGAAGGGTATCGCTTGGAAGGGCGAAAGCAGCGGAATGCAAATTGAAGAAGATGACGATGAGTTGCTCGACTTGGCGAAGCTAATGGAGGGACTCCGGATAGGGATGGATCATGAAGAAGAGAGTAGTGAGACAGAACTTGTTGAACTGAATGATAAGCGCAAGTTGGGAATCGCTACACTGGGAGCCCTCAAGCAACATCCTCGAATCTCACTGTTTAGACAATTCATCGAAGGTTGGTATCTGAGCTATTTTACACCAGATGCAGCTAGAAGTCTCCCCTTCGCGGGGCCTCAAAAACACTTGAATATTCACGGCGATAACCTTGGTAATGTTGTGCAGTTTATGGAGAGAGAGCATCCGCGCAAGTTCAAGCAAATTCTCGAGAGCATAGCAACCAAAATTCCTGGGCTGAAGAATATTGATACTCTGCGGAGTCCCGACGGAAGACTTTTGCTTCGATTTCATGATCAGGGATTTGAAGATCCCTTTTATGCTCAGCAAATGTCTGATGGTACATTGAAAGTCTTTGCTTATCTCTTGCTTCTCGAAGACCCATCGCCACCCCCATTCTTGTGTGTAGAAGAGCCAGAGAACGGTCTTTATCATAAGTTGCTCGAAACACTGGCCAATGAATTCAGGGAGCATGCAACTGGAAGAAAGGACGGCTCGCAGATTTTCATTACTACTCATCAACCCTATTTTGTCGACGCTTTGTCCCCAGAAGAGGTTTGGATACTTGAGAAGGACTCATCTGGTTACTCAACCATCAAACGGGCCAGTGATGACCAACTTATTGCCTCTCTAGTGGAGGAAGGTCTGCCGCTAGGCGGACTTTGGTATAGCGATTATTTGGACAAGCGCTAAATGACCCACTTTGAAATCTTGGTTGAAGATAGCTCAGGCAAGGCTTTGCTTGATCACATTGTGCCCAAAGTCATTGGCGACAGTAATTCATATAAAATTAATCACTACAATGGTCTTGGGGGGAGGATGCCGACTGGGCTGAAGCCGGGCAGTGATCCCAAGAAGCGAATCTTGCTTGATCAACTTCCCAGGCTGGTTCGTGGCTACGGAAAGACACTTTCGAAGTATCCAGAAACCTGTCCGGCTGTACTTGTCATCGTCTGCGACCTTGATCGACGATGTCTGAAGGAGTTTCGTGATTCAATCATGCAATGTATTTCCGGATCCATTAACGAGCCAGATACAATCTTATGCCTTGCCATAGAAGAGGGTGAGGCATGGCTGCTTGGAGACATTGAAGCTGTCGTGTCAGCATATCCCAAGGCACGCACAGAGATTCTAAACGCATTCATCCCCGATAGCATTTGTGGAACCTGGGAAGTTCTTGCTAACGCCGTTCATCCGGGCGGGTCAAAAGCGCTGATTCGTCAGGCAGTTGGAGGCAAAAAGCATGAATGGGCGAATGCGATTGGCGCGCTGATGGATCTTGGCCGTAATAAGTCTCCAAGTTTTAATTACTTTGTCTGCAAGCTTCAGTCTCGTTTTCCCTCTTCTTCAGAGGCTGCCCTATAACCAGATGCGGAAGATGGGGCGGCAAGGATGATTGGTCGGCTCATTTCTCACTCGCTTCTGATCTTGGGCGATGAGCTGATGTAAGATTATTCCGTCCTTTTTAAGCCCGTCCGAACCGCCCTCGACATGGATGACAACGGGCTGCCGACCGCCAAAGAGTTGGCCTGCCTCCACGGCCCGCCCGCTGGCGAATCAACCTCGGCTGTAGCCGGCTTCCGACCCTTTGCCGCCCGGGACAGCCGGTTGATGAGCAACGAACAGATCGATCAGCTGCGCGATGAAGTTGGCCTCTGATGGCCCTTCAGCTAGCCTGATCAGGCTGACCAGGCCTGGCCATGGATCCAAGCTGCGTCAACGTTCAGAAGTCCAAAACACACCTCTCGCCCCTTCTGGCCCGGGTCGAGGTGGCGAGCGCATCGTGCTGGCCCGCCATGGCAAGCCCATCGCCCAGCTGGTACCGCTCGATCCCAGCCCCCGCCGCCAGCTCGGTTTCCTGAAGGGAAGCGTCGATGAGGCGATCTTCGAGCCCTTGCCCCACGACGAGCTGGAGCGCTGGGGCGCATGAAGCTGCTGCTCGACACCCATGTGTTGCTCTGGGCTCTGCTGGAACCCCAGAAGCTCTCCTTGCAGTTGCGCAACGCCCTGGAGGACAGCGACAACACGCTCGTCGTCAGCGCCGCCTCCGCCTGGGAGATCGCGACCAAGTGGAGACTGGGAAAACTGCAACACGCCCGATCCGTCGTCGAGAATTACGCCATGGCCCTCCATCGTCTGGCGGCGGTCGATCTGCCGATCAGCGGTGCCGTGGCTCGAAGGGCCGGCCTCTGGGATGTGCCGCACCGCGATCCCTTCGATCGCCTGCTGGCGGCCCAGGCCAGGTCTGACGACCTCGTTCTGGCCAGCACCGATCCGGCCTTCGCCCAGTTCGAGGGGGTGGTGACGATGTGCTGAGCCGCCGCATCAGCCCTCGATGGGTTTGGGAAATGCCGCGAACCCCTGATCAGCTGCGACTGGTTGATCAGCGAGACCGACGTGGGACTGCTGTGCTCCAGAACCGAAGCTGGGGTTCCAGGGACTTCTGCCTACGATGACCCCATGGCCTTCCCCCGCATCAGCCGCGAGCGGATTCTGCAGGCCTACCCACTGCTGGAACCTGCCGACATCGATGAGGCCCTGGCGTACGCGGCCTGGCGGATGGTGGAGAGAGAAGAGGTGCTGATCCTGAGCTGACGACCTGGATTCTGGTCGATATGAACCTGTCCACCGAATGGATCCCCCTGTTGGTAGCGGCCGGGCATTAGGCGGTGCACTGGTCCGAAGTGGGTGATCCGAGAGCACCTGATACGGCCCTGATGCAGTGGGCCCTGGACAACGCCTACGCCGTGTTCAGCCACGATCTGGACTTTGGGACCATGCTCGCCCTCAGCGGCGCCTCTGGCCCCACCCTCCTGCAGGTGCGTTGTCTGAAGGTGCTACCGGAAGCGATAGGGCCCCTGGTGCTGGCACTACTCAGGACCTACGGCAGCGAACTCGAGAAAGGGGCGCTGGTGGTTGCTGACGAACGCCGTGAACGGGTGCGGATCCTGCCGCTCAGCACTGCCTGAACCTCTAGCTCGTAGATCAACGCCACATCATGCTGACCGGAACTGAACTGCTCGCCAAAGTCAAGGAGCTGGGCGATGTCTCTAAATCCGATCTGGTGCGTGGCTGCGGCTACGTCAGCACCAAGAAGGACGGGACCGAGTGCCTGAACTTCACCGCCTTTTACGAGGCGCCGTTGGAGGCCAAAGGCATGAAGCTGGGTGCCGGCAGCGGCGGCGGCAAAGGGCGGCCTGGCCGCAGCCTGAGCTTCGTCACCAAGGTCCAGTTCAACGGCAACCTGCTGGTCGGCAAGGCCTACACCGCCCAGCTGGGCCTGCAGCCCGGCGATGAGTTCGAGAT
>JBKCPG010000015.1:0-18972 GCA_046309395.1 Cyanobacteriota bacterium
GCTCCATAGCAGCAGCACGCTGATCGGCCCCAGCAACAGCGCGGCTCCCCCCAGGCCCCTCAGCAGCGCCCGGAGGGCGGCTCCCCCTGGGGCCACCACCCCCAGGCGTCGCCAGGGCGCGGGCTCTCGCCAGACCCGCCGCAGCCGCGAGGGCAAGCTCATCAGCAGGGCCAGCAGGGCCCAGGGCGCCGCGAAGAGCGGCCAGGCGGTCTCGGGCAGGCCAAGGGCGCGGGCCAGCAGCTGCAGCCCCAGAAACAGGCTGACGAGGGCGAGGGGGTAGAGGACGGTGCCCAGCCAGGTGGGCCCCGAGCGCACGTCTACTCCTCGGGCTCGATCGTGCTGGTGAGGCCTTTGGCCTTGAGGGTTTCGCAATAAAACTCCGCGGGTTCCAGGTCGCACACGATCACAAGGCCCACGCCGGTGCGGTGCGCTTCCATCATCACGGCGAACGCGTCGTCCTCACTCAGGCTCGGCACAACCTGCCGCAAGGTTTTCACGACGTATTCCATCGTGTTCACCGGGTCGTTGTGCAGCAAGACGCGGTAACGGGGCGAGGGCTTGCGCACCCGTTCCGGAGCTTTTTCCATGACGGCGGCACCCCCCTGTTCCCGGCCTGGCGCCTGGGACGCCCGGGGGCTGGACGCCTCCCGGGGGGGCAGGACAAACGGTTGATCAGCCATGGCCCAAAAGGAAGGACAGAGGACGAACGGACGCTGGAATGGGTGACTCATCGTAGGTGGCACGCAGCGCCCTGGCTTTGTTTCCCACGGGTGGGAAGATCGGGGCACGACGATTCCCCCATGGCTTTCCTGCATCCCAGCGATCGCGTTTTTGTGGCCGGTCACCGCGGCATGGCGGGCAGCGCCATCTGCCGGGCTCTGCAACGACGCGGCTTCGGTGAGGCGTCCCAGGGGGGAGAGCTGCTCCTCGCCAGCCGCCAGGAGCTCGATCTGCTCGACCCGGTGGCGGTGACGACCTGGATGGAGCAGCGGCGGCCGGATGTGGTCGTGCTCGCCGCGGCCCGGGTGGGAGGCATCCTTGCCAATCAGTCGTTTCCAGCTGATTTCCTGCTCGACAATCTCAAGATCCAAAACCACGTGATCGAGAGCGCCTGGCGACAGGGGGTTCGGCGCTTGCTGTTCCTGGGCAGCAGCTGCATCTACCCGAAGTTCGCCGCCCAGCCGATTCGCGAGGAGGCGCTGCTCACCGGTTCCCTGGAACCCACCAACGCCTGGTATGCCATCGCCAAGATCACGGGCATCAAGCTCTGCGACGCCCTGCGTCGCCAACACGGGTTTGACGCCATCAGCTTGATGCCCACCAACCTCTACGGCCCCGGCGACAACTACCACCCCACCAACAGCCACGTTCTCCCCGCCCTGATTCGCCGCTTCCATGAGGCGGTGGAGCGGGGCGAGCCCACGGTCACTTGCTGGGGCACGGGCTCCCCCTTGCGGGAATTCCTGCATGCCGATGATCTCGGAGAGGCTTGTGTGTTCGCGCTGGAGCAGTGGAATCCCGACGATCCCGCCGCCCCGCGCGCCGATGATGGCGAGGCGCTCACCCATCTCAATGTGGGAACGGGAGTTGACCTCACGATCCGCGCTCTGGCGGAGGCGGTGGCGGAGGCGACGGGGTTCACGGGCGAGATCCTCTGGGATGCCAGCCAGCCGGATGGCACGCCCCGCAAGCAGCTGGATGTCAGCCGCCTGGCCGCCCTTGGCTGGCGCGCCCGCATTCCCCTCGCGGAGGGGCTGGCCAGCACCGTGGCCCTCTTCCGCGAGCAACTTCAGCGGGAGCTGGTGCGCCTCTGACCCGTCCACCGCGGGAACGGAACGGGGGCTCGCTGGCGCTGGCCCGGGCCCCCGCGGGCCTCAACCGGCGAGGGAGGCCTGAATTCGCGCCATCGCCTCCTCCACATTGGCGCGGCTGTTGAAGGCGGACAGGCGGAAGTAGCCCTCCCCCGCGGCTCCAAATCCGCTGCCGGGCGTGCCCACCACGTGGGCCTGGCCCAGCAGCAGGTCGAAAAAGCCCCAGGAATCGATTCCCGCCGGAGTTTTCACCCACACGTAAGGAGCCTGCTCTCCCCCATGCACCTCCAGGCCCGCCGCCGCCAGCTCCCGGCGGATGATGGCGGCGTTCTCCATGTAGAAGCGGATCAGTCCCCGCACCTGCTCCTGACCTTCGGGGGAATAAACGGCCTCGGCTCCGCGCTGCACGATGTAGCTCACACCGTTGAACTTGGTGCTCTGGCGCCGGTTCCACAGGCCCCACAGCTCCACCGGCTCCCCGCTGTCGCTCGTGCCCATCAGGCCCCGGGGCACGACGGTGAAGGCGCAGCGGGTGCCGGTGAAGCCGGCATTCTTGGAGAAGGAGCGAAACTCGATCGCGCAGTCCCGCGCGCCCTCGATCTCATAGATCGAATGGGGCAGCGAGGGATCCTGGATGAAGGCCTCATAGGCGGCGTCAAAGAGGATCAGGCTGCCGTTGGCGCGGGCGTAGGCCACCCATGCGGCCAGCTGCTCCCGCGTCGCCACAGCGCCGGTGGGGTTGTTGGGAAAGCAGAGGTAGATCAGATCCACCTTCTCCTCGGGAATGCGGGCGCTGAAGCCGTTCTCCGCGTTGATCGGCAGGTAGGTCAGCCCGCCGTACTGCCCCGCCCCGTCGGCCTCTCCCGTGCGGCCCGCCATCACGTTGCTGTCCACATACACCGGATAGACCGGATCGGTGACGGCGATGCGGTTGCCGGTCCCGAGGATGTCGAGGATGTTGGCGCTGTCGCACTTTGAGCCATCGGAGACGAAGATCTCCTCGGCCTCCACCGCGCAGCCCCGTGCTTGGAAGTCATGGCGGGCAATCGCCTCCCGCAGCCAGAGGTACCCCTGCTCCGGCCCGTAGCCGTGGAACCCCTCCCGGGTGCCCATCGCGTCCACCGCGGCCTTCATCGCCGTGCGGCAGGCCTCGGGCAACGGTTCGGTCACATCGCCGATGCCGAGGCGGATGATCGCCGCGTCCGGATGGGCCGCGCTGAAGGCCTTCACCCGCCGGGCGATCTCCGGAAACAGATAGCCGGCCTTGAGCTTGAGGTAGTTGCCGTTGACCTGGACCATGACACGCGCGCGGCCCGCTGCGGGCTCGGGGGAACTGGGCGCGATTGTCCTATGGCGCCCCGCCCGGACCCGCCACGCGCCCAGCTGCCTACGATCCAGTTTGTGCCACCGGGGCTGCTGTGTCCGTCTCCTCTCTTGCCACGGCCGTGGTGGATGTGGCCAGCCTGATCGATCTGGAGATCAGCAAGCCCGGCCGCTACCTCGGCCATGAGATGGGCGTGAGGCCCCGTGACTGGAACCAGGCCTGGACCGCGGCTGGCGTGCGCTGGGCCCTCACCTATCCCGAGGTGTACGAGGTGGGGGCCAGCAACCTGGGGCACATCCTTCTCTATTCCATCCTCAACACGGTGCCCGGCCAGCTCTGTGATCGGGCCTACCTGCCCGCCGCCGATCTGGCGAGCCGCCTGCGGCGGCGGGGTCTCCCGTTGTTTGGGGTGGAGAGTCGGCGGCCCCTGGCCGCCTTTGATCTGCTGGGCTTCAGCTTGAGCTATGAGCTCGGGGGCACCAACATCCTGGAGATGCTGGATCTGGCGGGGGTGCCCCTCCACGCGGCCTCCCGGGGAGATCTGCCCTTGGCGGATCCGGCGGCGCCCCCCCTGATCTTTGCGGGAGGGCCCACCGCCACCAGCAATCCTGAGCCCTTCGCGGCGTTCTTCGACTTCATCGCCTTGGGGGATGGGGAGGAACTGCTGCCGGAGATCGGCCTGGTGGTGGCGGAGGGCCGCGCCGCCGGCCTCAGCCGCCTCCAGCTCCTGCGGGACCTTGCCCAGGTGCCGGGGGTGTATGTGCCGGCCCTCTACGGCCCCGGCGCCGATGGGGTGACGATCGTGCCCCTGGAACCCGATCTGCCGCGGCGGGTTCGGCGTCGCGTCGCCACCCCCATGCCCCACTACGCCACGGGCCTGGTGCCCCACCTGGAAACCGTGCACGACCGGCTGACGGTGGAGATCCGTCGGGGTTGCACACGCGGCTGTCGCTTCTGCCAACCGGGCATGCTCACCCGCCCGGCCCGGGATGTGGAGCCCAACGAGGTGATCGAAGCGGTGGAAGAGGGGATGCGCCGCACGGGTTACGCGGATTTCTCCCTCCTCTCCCTCAGCTGCAGCGACTACCTCGCCCTTCCAGCGGTGGGGGTGGAGCTGCGCAACCGGCTGGCCGAGCACAACATCAGCCTCACCCTCCCCAGCCAACGGGTGGACCGATTCGATGACCACATCGCCCACATCTTGGGGGGCACCCGTCGGGCGGGGCTCACCTTTGCCCCGGAGGCCGGCAGCCAGCGGCTGCGGGATGTGATCAACAAGGGCCTCAGCGACGCTGATTTGCTGCGAGGCCTCCGGACGGCCATGGAGAACGGCTACCGCAAGGTGAAGCTGTATTTCATGGTAGGGCTGCCTGGTGAAACCGATGACGATGTGCTGGGCATCGCGGACACCTGCCGCCGCCTGCGGGAGGGCTGCGCCGACCTCGGAAGGCTGGAGCTGAACCTCACGATCAGCACCTTCACGCCCAAGCCCCACACCCCCTTTCAATGGCACAGCGTGAGCCACGCGGAAATCCGGCGGCGTCAAGAGCTGCTCCGGCAAGCGCTGCGGGGCCCGAGGGGGGTGAAATGCAACTTCACCGACACGCGCCTGGCCGCCATCGAAGACTTCATCGGCCGGGGCGATCGGCGACTGGCCCCGGTGATCGAAGCGGCCTGGAGAGCTGGGGCCGGCCTGGACGCGTGGTTTGAATCGGCGGAGCGAAGCCTTGCCGCCTGGCCCGCCGCGATCGCGGCGGTCGGGCTGGAGGGGCGCTATCGGGCGCTGGAGCTGGGGGACTGGGCCGCCGCCGAAGCGCTGAACGGCGGCGATCTCGACGCGTTCTGCCGCCAACCGCTCCCCTGGGACCATCTCGACACGGGAATCGACAAAGCCTGGCTGGCCGAGGATCTCAAACGAGCCCTGGCGGCGGCTGAGGTGCCGGACTGTTCCTTCGCGGCCTGCGGCCATTGCGGGGTGTGCGGGCCGGAACTGGGACACAACGTGGTGATCCCGCCACCGCCGGTGCCTCCGGCCCAACCGGCCAGGAGGCCCCCCATCGAGCGGGCCTGTCGCCTCCGGGTGGAATTCAGCAAGACCGACTCCCTGGCCTGGATCAGCCATCTCGACACCCTGCGGCTGCTGGATCGGGCCCTGCGCCGCGCCGGGCTACCGGTGAGTTTCAGCGGCGGTTATCACCCCATGCCCCACCTGCGCGTCGCCCTCCCCCTGCCCCTGGGAGTGGAGGGGTTGGGGGAATGGCTGGATCTGGACTTGGTCCATCCGGTGGATCCCGCCCTCGCCCGTCGCCTCCTGCAACGGGAGCTGCCCCAAGGCTTGCGCCTGCTGTCCTGCGCTTCCGTACCCCTCAGCGGCCAGAGCCTGTCTCAAGAGGTGGAGGGAGCTCGCTGGCGTTTCGTGCTGAGTCCCGCCGAGGAGGGGATCTCCTCGATGCCCTGGCCCGAGGCCCACCTATGGGAAGGGGCGCTGCGGACCTTGATGCGGAAGGAGGAATGGTGGTGGCATGACCGCGACAAAAAAGGTCGCCCGCGCAAACGGGACTGCCGAGCCGCGCTCCGGGAGATCACCTTGGCGGGGCTGGAGGGCTCCCCCGGGCAAGGGGAGGCGGTGGAGCTCTGGATGGAAAGCGCCATCGATGCCCAGGGATTTGGGGTGCGGCCCGAACATGTGCGCGTTTGGCTCAGCGAACACCTGGAGCGCCCTCTACGGCTGGGGAGGCCCCGTCGAGAGGCCTTGCTGCTTCGCCCCCGGGCCCAAGAGGAAGACACCACCAGTGAAGAAGGGAGCAACGTGCTACATTGAAAGCGCTTGGTGAGAGGGTGGCGCGCCCGAACTCTTCACCAGCCATTCCAACCTTCCTCTCGTTTGGCGCCCTTCGAGGCCAGCCAATTTGGAAGCTTTGTTGATCCATTTTACGAAACGGGTTGTTGCCCCATCCGCGAGGAATCTCGCCTTTTGGGTTCCATGACTGACGGGCTTCCAGGGCCTTGTCCAGTCGGAATCTTCCTTTTTCTACGGGTCAGCTCTCCCACCCTGGCTCCCCGACGCCAGGGTCCGGGCACTTGATCGGGTCAGACTCAAGGCCCCACCAGCATTTCTTCCCTCGTCCTGACCTCCCCGTTCAGGGCATTCTGAGACATTTTCCCTTCCATGCCCCAGCAGATCGTGATCGCCGAGCAGCTGCGGATCGCCGCGGTGCTCAGTGACGACCGTGTCGACGAGCTGGTGGTGGCCCAGGGCCGCTACCAGATCGGTGATGTTTACCTTGGCACCGTGGAAAACGTGCTGCCAGGAATTGACGCGGCTTTTGTCAACATCGGCGAGAGCGAAAAAAACGGTTTCATCCACATTTCCGATCTCGGCCCTCTCCGGCTGCGCAAGGGTGGCGCCGGGATTACCGAGCTCCTCGAACCCCGCCAAAAAGTGTTGGTGCAGGTGATGAAGGAGCCCACGGGCAGCAAGGGGCCAAGACTGACGGGCAACCTGAGCCTTCCCGGCCGGTTTCTCGTGCTGCAGCCCCATGGCCAGGGGGTGAACATCTCCCGCCGCATCAACAGCGAGGGGGAACGCAACCGGCTCCGGGCCTTGGGCGTGCTCATCAAACCGCCCGGTTCTGGCCTCTTGATCCGCACGGAAGCCGAAGGGATTAGCGAGGAGCTGCTGATTGACGACCTCGAAGCCCTGCTGCGCCAGTGGGAGGCGATCCAGCAGGCCGCCGAAACGGCCACGCCTCCGGTGTTGTTGAACCGGGATGAGGATTTCATCCACCGGGTGCTCCGGGATTTTTACGGTCCTGAGGTGGTGCGGGTGGTGGTGGACACTCCCGAGGCGGTGGCCCGGGTGAATGGGTTCCTGGGTGACGACCAAACCCAACTCACGGTGGAGTTCCATGAGGAATCCACCGAGTTGCTGGAGCACTTCCGCATCAACACCGCCATCCGCGACGCTTTGCGGCCGCGGGTGGATCTGCCCTCCGGGGGGTACGTGATCATCGAGCCCACCGAGGCGCTCACGGTGATCGACGTCAACTCCGGCTCGTTCACCCGCTCGGCCAACGCCCGGGAAACCGTGTTGTGGACCAACTGCGAAGCGGCCACGGAAATCGCCCGTCAGCTGAAACTGCGCAACATCGGTGGCGTCGTCATCATCGACTTCATCGACATGGAATCGCGCCGCGACCAGCTTCAGCTGCTGGAGCACTTCACCCAGGCCGTCCGCGACGATTCAGCACGGCCCCAAGTCGCGCAACTCACCGAACTGGGGCTCGTGGAACTCACCCGCAAGCGGCAGGGCCAGAACATTTACGAATTATTCGGTCGCACCTGCCCCAGCTGCGGCGGCCTGGGTCACGTGGCCGTCCTTCCTGGCAAGGACACCCTGCAAGCCCTGGCCAGCCTGCCGGGAGTGGTGCGCACCGTGCCATCGGCCAGGCCCGAGGCCACCCCGGCCGCCCCAACCGAGGCGGCCGGCGGCCGCAGGCGACGGGGCGGCCGCGGGGGCCGGGGTGGCGAGAGCGCCGAGGTTCCCTTGGCAGCCAGCGACAATGGAGCGAGCCTCAATGGTGAAGGGCCCGAAACCCCACGGCCCGAGATCGAGACGGGGGGGCGTCGGCAAGACCTGGAGTTCGTGGCCGTCCCCATGGATGCCAACCAGGAAGAGGTGTACGGCTGGATGGGCTTCAACCCCGCTCTGCTGCTCGACCCCCAGCCAGCGATCGACAACCTGGTGACCCGTGTCGTGAGGCCAGGTTGCGACCCGGAGGCGGTGCTGGAGGAGGCTCGTCAGCAATCCAGCGCCTCCGGATCTCGGAGACGGCGCCGGGGCCGCGGGGGGGAGAGTCGCTCCTCCCTAGCGGAGATGGCCCCCCCGGCCCGAGAGGGAGAGTCGGAGATCGAAGCTCCACCCCGGTCCCTGGCCACTCCAGCGGAAGTCGTCACGGTGGAGGTGCCCGCCCACCGGCGGGCCGTCGCCAGCCCTGAACCGGCCAGCGCTGACGTCTCTGAGGACGTCCCTGAGGAAGGGGTGGGCGATGATCAATCCGCCGATCCGCGACGCCGTCGCCGCCGTTCGTCCGCCACGGTGTGAGCCCCGCGGCCCCGGCTGGCGACACCTTCGCCGGCGTCGATGAGGTGGGTCGCGGCAGCCTGTTTGGGCCGGTGTTCGCCGGCGCGGTGATCCTGCCCCCACAGGCGGAGATCCGCCTCAGCGCCGCGGGCCTCACCGACAGCAAGGCCCTGAGCCCCCGCCGTCGGGCGGCGTTGGTGCCCCTCATCAGAAGCCAGGCTGGTGCCTGGGCCCTGGGCCAGGCCAGTGCGGCGGAAATCGACCGCCTGGGCATCCGAGGCGCCACCGAGCTGGCGATGTGTCGGGCCCTTCACCGGCTGCCTCATCCTTTCCGATGGGTGGTGGTGGACGGTGTGCTGCCGTTGCGACCCTGGCCTGGCCCCCAACGCACCCTCGTGGGCGGAGACCGGCTGTGTGCGGCCATTGCCGCCGCGAGTGTGCTGGCGAAGGAGGAAAGGGATGCCCTAATCCGCCGACTGGCGGCACGCTTCCCCGGCTACGGGCTGGAGCGCCATGCCGGGTACGGCACCGCCCAGCACCGGGAGGCCCTGCGGGAGCGGGGGCCGACAGACCTGCATCGTCGCTCTTTTTTGCGCGGCACCCTTCCCCCCGCTCTCCCGCGGCCCTAAGCCTGGCCCCCCTCAGGCCTGGCCCTGGCCGCCGCGCCACTGATGAAAATCGTTCAACAGGTGCAGCCGCACCCTGTTGCGCATGCCCAGCAGGATTCCGCTCAGCACGGAACGTCCGGTGGCTTCCAACACCCGGGGCGGCACAAATCTCAACAGGGGTGGCTGACTGACCGTCACCCCCAAGGTGGCCTCCCCCTCCAGACCCTGATCAGAGGGTTGCAGCCAGGAGCTGAGAGTGAGTCGAAAGTCGTCCACCAGGCCCAAACCTTCCAGCTGGCAGTCCACCGCCTCCAGCTCAAGCCGGTCGCCCCGATGGTGGGTCTGGAGCTCCACGATGGGTTGGATCTGCAACTGAAAGACCTGCACCCGAGTCACCTTGTAGCGGTAGTGCCCCGGGCCGAGGGACTGGAGCTGGGCCGGGTCGAGCAGAGAGGCCACCACCCGTTGCTCCTCCCTGAGGTAGATCGGAAGCAGGGGGTTGCCCTCTTGGATGGGGAGGATGAGCCGCTGGCTGGAACTGAAGGCCAACACCATGGCCAGGGGAAGCCGGCAGGGCATGATCCTACGGATTGCCCCTCGCTTCCCCATGCGCCTCGCCTACCTGGGTCCCGCCGGCACCTATGGAGAGCAAGCCGCCAAACGCTTGGCGGCCCTGGAGGGAATGGAAGCGGAGCTGACGCCCCAACAGGGGATCCGAGCCGTGATCCAGGCTCTCGCCGCTGGGACCTGCGAAGCGGCGGTGGTGCCCGTGGAAAACTCCGTGGAGGGCGGGGTGAGCACCTGCATGGACGCCCTGTGGGAGCATCCGGAACTGGCGGTGCGACGAGCGCTGGTGTTGCCCATTCGCCACGCCCTCCTAGGCAGCGGGCCCTTGGAGGGCATCAGCGAGGTGCTCTCTCACCCCCAGGCCCTGGCGCAATGCGGCCTCTGGCTGGGGACCCATCTCCCTGGCGCCCTGCAGCTGCCCACCAGCTCCACGGCGGAGGCGGCCCGCCTTGTGAAAGGGAGCCGCTTTCGCGCGGCCATCGCCTCCCAGGAGGCTGCCCAAACCCATGGCCTGGAGGTGCTGGCCTATCCCATCAACGATGTGCCAGGCAACTGCACCCGCTTTCTTCTGCTGCGGCGCAGCCAACGAGAGGACACCGGCCCGTTGGCGAGCCTGGCCTTCTCCCTGCGATCCAACCAACCCGGCGCCCTGCTCCAAGCCCTGGTGTGTTTCGCGGCCCATGGGCTCAACATGAGCCGCATCGAATCCCGCCCTTCCAAACGGGAGATGGGGGAATACATCTTTTTTGTCGACCTGGTGCTGCCTGGTGGGGATGCTGAGGCTCTCAGGCAGGCGCTGGATCAACTCCGCCCCCTGTGTGAGCACCTGGCCCTTTTTGGGACCTATCCAATGGACACCGAAATGGCGGAGGGAGCGGACCTGGGGACCTGACCGCGAAACACCCCGAAGCGCATCAGGCCATGGCGGAAAGCCCAATCCATCATCAGAAGGGTGGGGGTTTCCCGCAATCCTTGAAGCACCGCCCCGGGTCCCAAGCCAAGCACCGCCCCGGGGCGACGCAGACCCTCAAGAATCGACTCCCTCCAGGAGGGAACCGTGGCGGCGGTCCAATCCGCGCTCTCCACAAGGAGCCCCCTGTTCCAGGGACTGTGGCGGAGGTTGGCGGTGAGAGAGGGGATGCTGGCGAATTCCGGGTGGGCCCACTGCTCAAGCAATTGCCGCATCACCCAACGTTCCCGGGGGGAGAGGGCGCCATCGGCGGGATCCCGTCGGTTCCAATCGGCTATGGCCAGCCGGCCACCGGGCTTCAACACCCGTAACAGCTCATCGACGTAGCGCTGCTTGTCGGGCATGTGGGGGGAGGCCTCCACGCTCCAGACCGCGTCAAAGCTCCCATCGGCCAACGCGAGCTGAAGGGCATCCATCACGGCAAAGCGACAGCGAGAAGCCAGGGCGGGAGGGGTGAGGGCCCGGGCACGAGCGATCTGGGCTTCGCTGATGCTGATGGCCAGCACATCAAGGCCATAGTCGTGGGCCAGGATTCGGGCGCTGCCGCCGATTCCACATCCCACATCCAGCACAGCGCTGCCTGGAGGAAGACGGTCCAGACCGCTCCAGCGGACGAGTTCATGGACGAAGTCCACTTTCGCCTGACGAAAATCGCGGCGTCTGGGCGGGTCGCCGTAGTGGCCGAGGTGCACATGGTCGCCCCAAAGACGCTCCAACAGGGCGTCATTCGTCCAGCGGTCGTAGGCGTCGGCGACACTTTGGGAGCCTCGAAACTGACGAGCGGATCGAAGCCAAAGCCAGCAACCGGCGACCAGGGCAAGCGCCAGGAGGAGCAAGGCCCCAGGGATCCAGGCCGGGTGGCCCGCAAGCGGCGCCCTCACCCGTTGGCCTCGTTGCCGTCACTGGAAGAAAACGTGTCCTTGAGCACCGTCCGGGCGGCCAACTGCCGTCGGGTTTGATCAAGCAGATTGAGTTCTTCCCGCAGCCGCTCACCGGTGTCAGTGATCTCCAGCAAGGCCTGCTGATGGTCGGCGACAGGGCCGCCCAGATGGGACCCGATCCAGTAGGAGAGTTCCCGAGGCAGATCCGGCAAATCATTGGGGAGAATGGTGGTTTTCCCCACAAGTTTTCCGGTGAGTTCCACCACATCCCGGAGGGCCTGGGTGACCTCTTGGGTGAGGGCCTGGAGTTCTTCCGCGGTGTTGGAGACCTCGTCTTCGATCCAACTCACCATGGCCACACGGAACGGGGTTTCCCGCAAAATTTTGAGCACACGAAAGCGCTGCTGGCCCATGGTGACGATATTGCTGCGGTCGTCTTCCAAACCTTGACAATGCAAGATCTCAGCGCAACAGCCGATGGTGGCGAGCTGCTTGTGCTGGGGATCCCAACGCAATACACCGAAACGACGATCCTCCGCCATCACGGTGCGGAGCATCATGCGATAGCGGGGTTCAAAAATATGCAGTGGTAAAACTTCTTGAGGAAATAACACCACATCGGGCAAGGGGAACAGGGGAAGTTCCCTCACGGAAAGATCGGTCACAGAGGGCACCTGGCGGTTGAGGCAAGCCAATCAATGGACCGAGGGCCGCGATGGGCTGGAATCACTCCTCGCACCTCTTCGGAGCACCGAACCCATCCATCCTAGAAAGTCCATCGGGGAGGTGCGCCCTCGGTCAGAGCTTCACCTCAATGTCAACACCACTGGGAAGATCCAGCTTCATCAAGGCATCAATGGTCTTGGAACTCGGACTATAAATATCAATAATCCGACGGTGGGTGCGGGTTTCGAAGTGCTCGCGGGAATCTTTATCCACGTGCGGTGAACGCAGAACGCAATAAATCTTCCGTTTTGTCGGAAGGGGGATCGGACCAATGGCTGTGGCAGCCGTATGGTCAGCGGTTTCAATAATCTTGTCGCAAGAGAGATCCAGCATGCGGCGATCAAAGGCCTTCAGACGGATCCGGATCTTTTGCTGGGGAATGGAGGTGGTCATGGCGGGAAAGGGCCGGAAGAAGCGGTTGGATGGGTTGTCAAGGTTCAGTGGAGGGAAGGAAGGGGGTGGGGAACCCCACCCGCCTTGCCTCGTTCAGATCCTCATTCCACGATCTTGGAGACCACACCGGCTCCGATGGTCCGTCCTCCTTCGCGGATAGCGAAACGCATGCCCTGCTCAATGGCCACCGGACAGATCAGCTCAGCGCTCATCTTGATGCGGTCGCCAGGCATCACCATCTCCACATTAGTGCCGTCATCGGCGGTGAAGGCGGTGATTTGGCCGGTCACGTCCGTGGTCCGGATGTAGAACTGAGGCCGATAGCCAGCGAAAAATGGGGTGTGACGTCCCCCTTCCTCTTTCTTCAACACATAGACCTCACCTTCAAATTTGGTGTGGGGTTTGATGGAATTGGGCTTGACCAACACCATGCCGCGCTCGATGTCTTCTTTCTGGATGCCACGGAGCAACAGGCCAACGTTGTCTCCAGCCATGCCCTCATCGAGCAACTTGCGGAACATTTCCACACCAGTCACGGTGGTTTCGCGGGTGTCTTTGATGCCCACAATCTGCACAGTCTCGCCCACTTTCACCTTGCCACGCTCAATCCGACCCGTGGCCACGGTACCGCGACCAGTGATGGAGAACACATCCTCCACGGCCATCAAGAACGGCTTGTCCACCTCACGCTCGGGCTCGGGGATGGCCTCATCCACCGCCGCCATGAGCTCATCGATCTTGCCTTCCCACTCTTTGTCGCCTTCCAGAGCCTTGAGCCCGGAAACCCTGATCACGGGGATGTCGTCACCGGGGAAGTCGTAGCCGCTGAGCAGCTCACGCACCTCCAGTTCCACGAGCTCGAGGATTTCCTCGTCATCCACCATGTCGCACTTGTTGAGGGCCACCACAAGGGCGGGCACGCCCACCTGCTTGGCCAGGAGGATGTGCTCCTTGGTTTGGGCCATTGGGCCATCCGTGGCCGCCACCACCAGGATGGCGCCATCCATCTGGGCGGCCCCGGTGATCATGTTTTTGACGTAGTCGGCGTGCCCGGGGCAATCCACGTGGGCATAGTGACGCTTTTCGGTCTCGTACTCCACATGGGCCGTGTTGATGGTGATCCCACGCTCACGCTCTTCGGGAGCACCATCAATGTCGTCGTACTTCTGGGCCTTCGCCATGCCCTTTTTGGAAAGAACATTGGTGATGGCAGCTGTGAGGGTGGTTTTGCCATGGTCAACATGGCCGATGGTGCCAATGTTGACGTGGGGCTTGTTCCTCTCAAACTTCTCGCGAGCCATGATAAAGAATCGGGGGGTTTAGGGGTTTGAGTTGATGGGGTTGAAGATCAGGATTTGCCCTGATTCTTGGAGATGATGGCCTCAGCCACATTGCGAGGGACTTCCTCATAATGGCTGAACTCCATCGAGAAGATACCCCGACCCTGAGTCATGGATCGGAGCTGGGTGGCATAGCCGAACATTTCGGCTAGGGGCACTTTGGCCTGGACCTTGGACTGCCCATCATCGACGGATTGCCCTTCGACCTGGCCACGGCGGGAGGAGAGATCACCGATGATTGAGCCAAGGTAATCCTCGGGGATCTCAACCTCAACCTTCATCATCGGTTCAAGAAGAACGGGATTGCACTTCTTGACACCGTCCTTGAAGGCCATGGAGCCGGCAATCTTAAACGCCATCTCCGAGGAGTCGACGTCATGGTAGGAGCCATCTACCATCGTGACCTTGACATCAATCATCGGATATCCAGCGATCACGCCAGATTGACAAGTCTCCTTCATCCCTTGCTCTGCGGGACCAATATATTCTTTTGGCACAATACCGCCAACAATCTTATTAACGAATTCGAATCCCGAGCCCGGTTCACCAGGCTCCATTTCAATCACAACGTGTCCATATTGCCCCTTACCACCTGTTTGGCGGGCAAATTTACCTTCCCCTTTGGCGCTCGACCTGATGGTTTCCCGATAAGAAACCTGGGGGGCTCCGATGTTGGCCTCCACCTTGAATTCCCTGAGCATCCGATCCACAAGGATCTCCAGGTGAAGCTCACCCATGCCCGCGATCACGGTTTGGTTGGTTTCCGGATCCGTGGACACTCGGAAGGTGGGATCTTCATCCGAGAGAGATTGGAGAGCTTTGCCGAGCTTCTCCATGTCCCCTTTGGTTTTCGGCTCCACCGCCACCGAAATCACCGGCTCTGGGATGAAGAGGGATTCCAGAATGATGGGGTCGCTTTCCACGCAAAGGGTGTCTCCCGTGGTGGTGTCTTTCAGACCCAGCACAGCACCCAAATCACCGGCCCGCAGCTCATCCACCTCTTCCCGCTCATCCGCCTTCAAGAGGATGAGACGGGAGATACGCTCCTTACGGTTTTTCGTGGAGTTCAGCGCATAACTTCCTTTTTGAAGCACCCCGCTGTACATCCTCACAAAGGTGAGCTTGCCGTAGGGATCAGCCATCACCTTGAAGGCCAGTGCGCTGAAGGGGGCTTCATCTTCACAAGGCCTGGAGGATTCCGTGCCATCAGGAAGCAACCCCTGAATGGGAGGGATGTCCACAGGCGCCGGCAAGTAATCGACAACAGCATCGAGCACCAGCTGAACACCTTTGTTTTTAAACGCCGAGCCACACAACATGGGCACCATCCCATGGTGAACCACACCCTTGCGGATTCCGGTGATCAACTGCTCTTCAGTCAGCTCACCATTTTCCAGAAACGCTTCCAGCAACTCTTCGTCTGTTTCGGCCACCGATTCCATGAGCTTCATCCGCCATTCTTCGGCGAGATCTTTCAGATCAGCGGGGATCTCCTCCTCAAGAATGTCGGTGCCCAGGTCGTTGGTGTAGATGACGGCTTTGCCGCGCACCAGATCAATGATGCCTTTCAAGTCGCCTTCCGCGCCAATGGGCAACTGGATGGGCACGGCGTTGGCCTTCAGCCGATCCTTGATTTGGTCGTAAACCTTGAGAAAATTAGCCCCGGTACGATCCATCTTATTCACAAAGACGATCCGAGGCACGTGATAACGATCGGCCTGGCGCCACACAGTCTCCGATTGGGGCTGCACCCCACCAACCGCGCAGAACACGGCCACAACTCCATCCAGCACCCGCATGGAGCGTTCCACCTCGATGGTGAAATCCACGTGACCAGGAGTGTCGATGATATTGATGCGGTGGTCTTTCCAACTGGTGGAAATGGCGGCCGCCGTGATCGTGATCCCTCGCTCCCGCTCCTGCTCCATCCAGTCGGTCACCGCCGCACCGTCATGGACCTCGCCCATCTTGTGCACCACACCGGAGTAGAACAAAATTCTTTCGGTCGTGGTGGTTTTGCCGGCGTCGATGTGCGCCGCGATACCAATATTTCTGACACGATCCAAGGGATAGGCGCGGGCCACGGGGGTCGTCTCCGGGAGATAGGCGGGGGAAAAACGGGCGATACTCTACAGAGTGAGCTGGTTGGGACTGGGCCGGATCCGCCCTGGGTATCCGGCTCAGGGTCGCGATCAGTAGCGGTAGTGGGCGAACGCCTTGTTGGCTTCCGCCATCTTGTGGGTTTCCTCACGCTTGCGAACCGCGCTACCAGCCTCGTTGGCGGCGTCCATCAACTCACCAGCGAGCTTTTGGGCCATGCTGCGGCCGTTGCGGGCTCGGGAAAAACTCACCAGCCAGCGGAGGGCCATGGCGGTGCCACGCTCCTGGCGCACCTCCATCGGCACCTGGTAGGTGGCTCCGCCCACCCGACGGGCCCGCACTTCCACCAAAGGAGTGGAATTGCGAACGGCGGTTTCAAACAGCTCCAGGGGATCGCCGCCGGTGCGCTCATTGATCAAGGTGAAGGCATCGGAGAGGATGCGCATGGCTGTGGACTTCTTGCCATGCTTCATCAGCCTGGCCACCATCATCGAAGCCAGTCGGCTGTTGAACTGTGAATCGGGAAGGACTGGGCGCTTTTCAGCGGCGTTGCGACGGGACATGGAAGTGGGTCAGGGCAGCGAGAGAAAACGACGGGGTAGGAATTAATCCTTGGGAGTTTTGGCGCCATATTTGGAGCGCGCCTGCCGGCGGTCTTTCACACCCGCGGTGTCGAGGGTGCCACGAATGATGTGATAACGCACCCCAGGCAGGTCTTTGACCCGGCCCCCACGAATGAGCACGACGGAGTGCTCCTGGAGGTTGTGACCGATGCCAGGAATGTAGGCCGTGACTTCAAATCCCGAGGTGAGGCGCACCCGGGCGACCTTGCGGAGCGCCGAGTTGGGCTTCTTGGGGGTGGAGGTATAGACGCGTGTGCAAACGCCACGCCGTTCGGGGCAGGCGCGCAGGGCGGGGGACTTGGTTTTGCGCGTGAGGCGCTGCCGCTCGGTGCGGATCAGCTGCTGAATGGTGGGCATCGAGGGCCGAAGGACTGCTCTGGGAATCGCGGTCGGACGTCCGACCACTGATGTCAATCCATCACCTTACTTCCCCGTGGTCCAGCCCCCCCTTCAGCGGGGTGAACGCGGCGCCACAGGCGCAGCAGCGGATCCCTTCCGACGCCCTCACCACGAAGCCAGAGCCACTGAGATCGCCACGAAAGTCGAGCTGGAGCCCCGCCAGGAACCGCTGTTGCTGGCTCGGGGCATAGAGGGTGATGCCGTCGGCCCGAGCGACTGGGGTACCCGCCAGGTGGCCGGCACGAAGGCGGATCACCCACTGTTCGCAGGAGCCCGCGTGCAGATCGATGTGCATCATCCCAGGCGTGCCAGCCACCGCGGCCTGACGGCACAGTTCCGCGGCGGCGGCGGGAGTGAGACGAAGGCTCTGGCCCCTGGGCACGGCATCCTGAGCGACCCACCCACTCTGGCAGCCGATCCTTAAAACGCCTGGGGAGCCGTCTCCGGGCTGGCCGCCTTCGGCACGAGCCCCAGGCCGTTGTGCACGCCGGACACCACTCCGCGCCCTCTCACCGTGTGCCGCCCTCCCATCACCAAGCCGGTGGAACTGCCCCCATCCAGGTTGAGGGCGTCGCGCAGACCAGCGGCTCGCAACAGACGTGCGGTCTCCGCCAATGTCGGCCCCTCATCCTCCACCCCCTCCAAGGTGATCAACCAAAGGAAGCGACCATCGCTGCCGATCACCGTTCGCGGCGCTCCTTGCTGAAGGAACGCGGAACTGAACCCCTCGGCGGCGCCGTCCAACACGACGCGCCCGTCCTGAAGCAGCAACGGACCCCCACCCATCACATTGGCCGCTTCCCCCAAATCATTGCTGGGCCGACTCATGAGTCGCAGCCGATCTCCGGGGCTCCAGGGCAGGGGGGCGCCAGCACGGGCCACCAGCAACTCCTCCCCGGGCTCCAGGGGCACCCCCGCCGCCAGCCAGGCACTGTCGTAGCGGCGCGACACCACACCATCCCGGAGCGACACGGCCCGCTCCGACCCACTGAGGGCCCGATACCGGTTGCCCCAGTCCGGGGTGAAGCGAGCCAGGCCACGGCGCACGAAACCGCTGTTCACGAAGTCGATCGGCCATTGGCGGCCACTGTCATCGCTGACCCATTCCTGAAGGCTGAGGCGCCCAAACCGGGGCAAGGCGCCGGCCTCCCAGGCCACCACGCCGCGATGGAGGATGGGACCGGACAACCATCGGCCCTGATCCCGCAAAGCCCCGAGGGGCAAGCGTCGAACCCGGTTGAAGTAGCCCCCGTTGATGGCCACGTACGCGCCGTAACGCTGGGCCAGCTGGGAGAGGGTGGCCAGCCCCTCCATCCCCGCTCCGCGACTGAGGTTGCGCAACTCCAGGGAGCTGTTCAGGGGATCCACCCGCACGCTGTTGAGGCGGAGCCGCCGGCCTCCGAGGGATCGGAAGTCTTGGCTCCAAAACACCTCCGAACCCAGCAGGGCCTGGAGCCGGGGATCCACCCCCGGGCGCCCGGGGGGCGCCGCCCCGGGCCCTTCCGCCTGAGGGGTGGCGGCCGCCAAATCGATCACCACCCTGGCGGGCTGGCCGAGGGTGAACACCCGTTGGGGAGCCGCCGCGGCCACCAGGGCCCAGCCCTCCCCCTCCCGTTGACCTCTGAGGCCCAGGCGGAGCAGGTCGGCGGAAAGGGTGCCTGGCACCTCCGCCGCGAGCCAGATCCTCCCTTCTCCGCTCCGCACCGCCGCGGGGCCGCTCAGATCCAACACCACCCGACGACTGCCCGGGGGGGCAAGGCTGGAGCGCACCTGTCGCACCTGGGGCGGTGACACGCGCAGGCGAAGTTCGTCGGCGTCCACCTCAGCCACCAGGCCATCGGGGGAGAGGAAGGAGGCCACATCAATCGCCACCTCATCCCCCAGCGACCTCTGCAGGGCGGTGGGCACGAGCTGGCGCCGGCCAAACCATTCCAGCTCCAAGGCCCCGTCCCCGCGGGGGCGGCCGGTGAATCCCAACTGGCCCTGCAACACCTCCAGCGGCAGCCAGAGCTGGCGGGGGGCTTGATCAGGGGCGCCCACCCAGAGCCAGGCCGCCCGCTGGGGCACCCCGTGGATGCTGAGCCGGCGTCCCTCCAGGGTGCCGTCCCGGGGGGGCGCTGGGAGGGATCGGCGTTCAGGGGCGAGGG
>JBKCPG010000016.1:0-6923 GCA_046309395.1 Cyanobacteriota bacterium
CCTCGGCTGATCGCGCTGCCGGAAGCCCTCCTCACGGAGGTGGCCAGCGAGCCCGCTTTGCCCGCCCTGGACGAAACCGACCACCTGGCCAGCGGCGTCCTGCCCCAACCCACGGGCTTGGATCTCGGCCAGCCAGGGCACCAAAGGGGCTTCACCCTGGTGCGCGCCAGCGGGACGGTGGGCGAAACCAGCGCCTGCCTCCAGATGCTGGCGAAGCTCTTGAAGCTGCCGTTCCGCCGCGACGCGGTGGAAAAGATCCTCAGGGAGAAGATGGAGCAGGGGCAGCGGCCCAATCTCCAGCTCTGCGGTCAAATCGCCGCCATGCTTGGGCTTCTGGTGAGCGGGGCCCGGGTGCGGGCGGACGCCGCCACCCGCGTCATCACCCCCGCCCTGGTGCCCTGGAAAGAGGGCTTCGCGATCTTGGTGAACAGCAATGCCCAAGGGTGGACCCTGGCCTCGCCGAGGGAGGGATGGGTGCGGCTGAGTCCCGCCCAGATCCAGGCCACCTACCCCGAGGGACTGGAACTGCTGTTGCTGGAGCGCAGCACCGCCACCCCGGAGCAGCGCTTCGGTCCGGGGTGGTTCTGGCCGGCCCTGAAGCGTTATCGGGGAATGCTGCTGCAGGTGCTGCTGGCCTCCTTTGTGGTGCAGCTCTTCAGCCTGGCCAATCCGCTGTTGATCCAGGTGATCATCGACAAGGTGATCGCGCAGCGCAGTCTCGACACCCTGCAGATTCTGGGGATGGCCCTGGTGGTGGTGACCCTCATGGAGGGGGTGATCGGCGCCTTGAGAACCTTCCTGTTCTCCGACACCACCAATCGCATCGATCTCAGGCTGGGCGCCGAGGTGATCGACCACTTGTTGCGGTTGCCGCTCAACTATTTCGATCGACGGCCGGTGGGTGAGCTGGGCACCCGCATCGCCGAGCTGGAAAAGATTCGCAATTTCCTCACCGGCCAGGCCCTGATCACCATTCTCGACGCGGCGTTCTCGGTGATCTACATCATCGTGATGGTGATCTACAGCTGGGTGCTCACCCTCATCGCCCTGGCGGTGTTGCCCATCCAGATCGGCATCACCCTTCTCGGCGCTCCCCTGTTCCGCCGTCAATACCGGCAGGCCGCCGAGGAAAACGCCCGCACCCAGAGCCACTTAGTGGAGGTGATCAGTGGCATTCAAACGGTGAAGGCCCAGAACGTGGAGATGGTGAGCCGCTGGAAGTGGCAAGACTTCTACGCCAAATACATCTCCCGCACCTTCGACAAAACCATCACCGGCACCTTCCTCAACGAAACCAGCCAGGTGTTGCAAAAACTCTCCCAGCTGCTGGTGCTCTGGGTGGGGGCGAGCATGGTGTTGAAGGGCGAACTCACCTTGGGCCAGCTGATCGCCTTCCGCATCATTAGCGGCTATGTCACCCAGCCCCTGCTGCGCCTCTCCTCCATCTGGCAGTCCATCCAGGAACTGCGGGTCTCGTTCGAGCGGCTGGCGGATGTGGTGGACACCCCGGAGGAATCCGATGTCGCCGACAAGGGGAACATCCCCCTTCCCGCGATTGAGGGAAAGGTGGTGTTTGAAAACGTCAGCTTCTCCTTCGTTCCCGGCGGACCGGAGGTGCTGACCTCGATCAACCTCAGCGTCGAACCCGGCACCTTCGTGGGGGTGGTGGGCCAGAGCGGCAGCGGCAAAAGCTCTTTGATGAAGCTGCTGCCGCGCCTCTATGCCCCCACCCGGGGCCGCATCCTGGTGGATCAATACGACATCGCCAAGGTGGAGCTCTACTCCCTGCGGCGACAAATCGGCATCGTCCCCCAGGAGCCCTTGCTGTTTTCAGGCACGATCAGCGAAAACATCGCCCTCACCAATCCAGAGGCCACCAGCGAGGCGATCGTGGAAGCCGCCCGCACCGCCGCCGCCCACGACTTCATCATGGAGTTGCCGGCGGGGTACAGCACGCCGGTGGGGGAACGGGGGGCATCCCTCTCCGGGGGGCAACGGCAACGCATCGCCATCGCCCGCACCTTGCTGGCCCATCCCCGGCTGCTAGTGATGGATGAGGCCACCAGCGCCCTCGACTATGACGCGGAGCGCCAGGTGTGCGACAACCTGCGGGAGACGATGAAGCACTCCACGGTGTTTTTCATCACCCATCGCCTGAGCACCATCCGCCGGGCCGACCGCATCGTGATGCTCCACCAGGGGGCCCTGGTGGAATCGGGCACCCATGAGGAGTTGATGGCCCTCCGTGGCCGCTATTACGCCCTTTATCGCCAACAGGAGGCCAGCTGATGATCTCTCCCCCCGACCGGCGCCCGCCGGAGGAATCGCTCACCACCACGCGAGAACGGGACCAGGAACCCCTCTTCTCGATCGGCGACAGTGAGGACGTGGTGCTGCGGCAATCGAGGGTTTGGGCCCGAAGCATCACCTGGGCCCTGATGGGGGTGACAGCCTTTGCCCTGGGTTGGCTGGCCCTCGCGAAAACAGAGGAGATCGTCACCGCGCCGGGGAAATTGGAGCCCCTCGGGGTGGTCAAGGAAATCCGCATGCCCGTTGGCGGGGTGGTGGACGAGATTCTGGTGAGGGAGGGGGATCAGGTGAGGAAGGGCCAGGTGTTGCTCAAACTCGACACCGAAGCCACCAAAGATCGCCAAGGAAGTCTGCTCAGAAGCATCGCCTACAAGGAGCAACAGGGGATGTTGAAGGTGGAGGAGCTGCGCCGCTATTTGGATGTGAACGACACCGAGCAGCGCATGCTCATCCGCAGCCTGGGGTTGGAGCAAGAGGTGCTCGACCGGCTGGAGGTGCTCAACCGGGAGGGCGCCACGGCCGAATTGCAGTACCTCACCCAGCGCAACAAAGTGCAGGAGGTGGCCAGCAAACTGGAGGAAGCGCGGGTGGAGCGGATGCGCCAGCTGGCGATCCTGGGCCAGGGCATCCGCCAATTGCAGACGGAGCTGGCGGAACTGCGCAGCAAGCTGATCGAGCTCAACGTCAACATCCGCTACCAGGCCCTCACCTCCCCGGTGGATGGGGTGGTGTTTGAGCTCAAGCCGAAGGCGAAGGGCTTTGTGGCCCAATCGAGCGAACCGGTGTTGAAAGTGGTGCCACGGGACAAGCTGGAGGCTCGGGTGGAGGTGCCTAGCAAAGACATCGGTTTTGTGAGCGTGAATCGTCCGGCGGACATCAGCATTGATTCCTTTCCCTCCTCCGACTTCGGAGTGATCAAAGGACGGGTGCGGCGAATTGGCTCTGATGCCCTGCCACCTGATCAGCTGAAAAATTTCTATCGGGTTCCCGTCGACATCGCCCTCGACTCCCAGTCGCTCCAGCTGAAGGATGGCACCAAGTTGCCGCTCCAAGTGGGCATGTCGCTCACGGCGAATGTGAAGCTACGCAAGGTCACCTACCTGCAGCTCCTGCTCAGCGATTTCAAAAACAAAGCCGATGCACTCCGCCGAATCTGAGGCCACCGCGCCCACCCCAACCCACCGCGCCCCGGATGCTGGGCCAGCCCCACCAGCCTCGGGACCCGAGAGGACGTTGCCGCCGGAGATCGCCCGCTGGGTGAAAACCGAGTGCGGGCGGGGGAAGTACCTGGAGCTGGCCCATCGCCGCGGGTTCTGGGCCCGGCTCCGGCGCTGGTGGTTTGTGCTGATGGCCGCCCTGCGCGACTGGCGGCTGCCACCACCCGAGGACGCGACGTCAGCGTCGCCTCCCTCCTAATCCCAAGCGAGCCGTTGGCCGGAGCCCTGGCTTCCAGAAGCCCCGGGCTCAGTGGTCCGCTTCCGCCCGCAGGGCGTCTCGGGCCACCCGGTTCACCAGCCACACCACCGCCAAGGTGGCGATCACCCCGAGCACGCGGACGGTCCAGGTGAGGAGATCCGCCTCGCCACTGAGCACCGTGTGGAAGCGGGCCACATCCCCCGCCAGGGCTCCAAGACCACAAAACAGAACGGTGCCCGGCAGGATGCCGATCAGGCCGATCGTGTAGTCGCGCGGGCTCACCTCACTGAGGCCGTAGGCGAGGTTGAGGAGACTGAAGGGAAAGGCGGGGGAAAGGCGCGTGAGCACCACCAGCCTCAGGCCCTCCCGACTCACCGCCTGCTCCACGGCGCGGAGCTTGGGAGCCCCCTCCAGGCGGCGTCGGGCCCAACCGCGCAGCCAGGTGCGCCCGAGCAGAAACACCACAATCGCCCCCAGGGAAGCTCCCACGAACACCACCACACTGCCCAACCAGGTGCCATAGAGGGCGCCAGCCAACATGGAAGCCCACACCCCGGGCAAGAGCAGGGTGACCCAGAGGGCGTAGAGGGGGATGAACAGCAGGGCGCCCAGGGGACCGCGCAGCAGGGGCAGGGCAGCGTCCAACCAGGTGGTGGGATCCTCCAACCGCGGCGGCCTTGAGTGAGTGAGGGCAACGCTAGGGGAAGGCCAGGCCCTTGAGCGGATTCGGGGTGAGATGCGTATGGTGAAAAGACGATCTGACCAGGAGCTCGCCGCGGAAGCGCACCGGTTGATCTGATTCCGTTTTCCCCCTCGCCATGGCCAGCTCCGCCCCACGTGTATCCGCCGTTCCGCAGGGATGGTCGCTGGAGGACGAGTTGGGCGATGGGGCCGAACGACGGTCGTCCTCGTCCGAGGACTGGCTTCTGACGGGGGCCGCTCCAGCGGGGGGAGCCTCCTCGGGAATCTCCGTTTCAGGGGTCTCCGCCCTGAGCCTCAGGGCCCTTGGGGTCTCTTCTCCCTCCCCGGGCCCTGGAGAGGCCCCGAGCTCGGTGGTCGCCGCGGCAACGCGGAGCGCCCCGGAAGAGGGGGGCGGTGGGTCAACGGGGCCGTCCACTCCGCCGCCAACGGCGGGGTTGACCCCAGCCCCTGTCGCCTCCTCCGACTGGGTGGTGGCCCTGGGGTTCGCCGATGACGCCCCTCCACCGCCAGCGGAGACCGGGGTCCCCACCGGGCCTGGCCCGCGGCCACGTCTCCTGGCGCAGTGGGCCAGCGACGCCACGGAGGAGGAGCGAAGCCAGGCGCTGGCCCGAATTGGCGGCACCCGCAAGGAACTGATTCACACCGCCCCGATGAAGGCCCGGGGTGAGGGGGTGCTGGAGGTGATCCAGCTGGCGGAGGGAGCCAGTTTGGAGGGGGTGTTGGACGCCTATCGCCACACGGCCGGGGTGCGCTTCGCGGAAGAGGATCAGCGCCTGCGGTCGCAGCTGGTGAGCAATGACCCCAGCTACGTCTCCGGCTCCCTCTGGGGGATGTATGGCCGTGATGAGCCCACGGCGGTGGGACCGGCCGCCAGCACCAATGTCTATGGCAGCCAGGCTGAAACGGCCTGGGACCGGGGCTACACGGGCTCCAACTCTGTGTATGTGGGCATCATCGACGAAGGACTCGATTACAATCATCCCGATCTCGCGGCCAATGTCTGGCTCAATCCATTTGACCCGATCGATGGGATTGACAACGATGGCAATGGCTACGTCGATGATCGCCATGGTTGGGATTTCTACAACAAAGACAACAGCGTCTACGACTACGGCTCCGATAGTCACGGCACCCATGTCGCTGGCACCATTGGCGCCGCGGGGGCCAATGGCATCGGCGTAGCGGGGGTGAATTGGAGCGTCTCCATGATTTCCGCCAAGTTTCTAGGCCGGTCAGGGGGCTATCTCTCGGACGCCATCCAAGCGATCGACTACCTCACTGACCTCAAGCTGCGCCATGGGCTGAACATTGTGGCCAGCAACAATTCCTGGGGAGGTGGCAGCTACTCCCAGTCTCTTCATGAGGCGATCCTGCGGGCGGCCAAGCAAAACATCCTTTTCATCGCGGCGGCTGGCAATTCATCCAGCAATAACAATGTGTTGTCATTTTATCCCGCAAGCTACAACACCACCTTTGGCACGCCTAACGCCCTGGGGGCCGGCTACGACGCGGTCATCGCCGTCGCCGCGATCACCAGCACCGGAGCGCTGGCCAACTTTTCGAGCTTCGGCAGCAGCACGGTGGATCTTGGCGCGCCAGGAGCTGGCATCCTCTCCACCGTTCCAGGGGGAGGCTATGCCAGCTACAGCGGCACCTCGATGGCCACACCCCACGTCACCGGCGCCGTGGCCCTCTACGCCGCCAGCCATCCAGGCGCGACGGCGGCGCAGATCCGCACGGCCCTGCTGACGACCACGACGCCGACGCCCTCACTGGCGGGCCTCACCGTGACGGGGGGTCGACTGGATGTGGCCGCTTTCCTTGGCACAAGCGGGACCACCTGGCTCTCCATCGCGGCCGCGCAAGGGCCTTTGGGGGAGGGACAATCTGGAGCCACCCCGTTTCTGTTTCAAGTCGGCCGCTCAGGCGACACCACCGGCACCACCACGGTGGCCTGGGGGGTGGCTGGATCCGGGCCATCGCCGGCCGACGCCGGGGATGTGGTGGGGAACACCCTTCCTTCGGGTGTGCTCACCTTTGCCCCTGGCGAAACGCTCAAGATCCTCACCATCAACGTCCAGGGAGACGCCAGCGTCGAACTGACGGAAACCTTCACCGTGACGCTCTCTGACGCCAGCGACGGAGCGGTGATCACCACCGCGATCGCCACAGGCACGATCACAAATGATGATTTCCCCACCACCACCGCCGCCATCACCGGGGTGAGCGACAACGTCGGCATCCTCCAAGGCCAGGTGGCCGCTGGCGGTCGCACCGACGACACCACGCCCACCCTCACAGGCACCCTCTCCGCCCCCCTGGCCGCCGGGGAATCCCTCCTCATCCACAGCGGCACCACCCTGGTGGGCACCGCCGCGGTGTCAGGCCAAACCTGGACGTTCACGCCCACCCTTGCCCCTTCCGCTGGCACCACCCACACCTTCACCGCACGGGTGACCTCCAGCCTGGGGATCCTCGGGCCCGCCTCCCCGGCC
>JBKCPG010000017.1:0-11308 GCA_046309395.1 Cyanobacteriota bacterium
GCTCGGCCACTCCTGGCTCCAAAGCCAGCTCCTCCCTGAGATGCGCCAGGATTTCGTCTCCCGCCGGTGAGATCAGCCCCCCCCGTTTCTCCGCCAGCTCCAGCACCTTCCGCCGATAGGCGACGCTCGGCTCACGGCGCACCTTGCACACCCGGATGCTGTGGCCGTCACGGGTGGGGAAAAACTGGGGCGTCATCGTCGGCGCGAGCTCCCGCACTCGGCTTTCGGCATAAACATGCAAATCCTCCGCGTCCAACCAGCCCCGGCGATGCCGATCCGCCGCGCCGGTCTGGATGCCCTCCACCAGGAAACGGGTGTACACCGAGAGGCCATCCCCGCTTTCCGGAGCGCGGGAGGTTTCGATCGCGTCCGAGGAGGTGAGCACCGCCCGCCCCTTCCCCCCCAGCATCTCCTCAATCGCCATGGTGCCCTCATCCTTGGCCGCCATGCCTTCGGCGAAGGCGCCGCTGAAGCAGCAATCCAAAATCACCACCTGCCTGGTGGAGCGGCTGCTCTCCATGTAGTCCCTCACGTCCCGGGCGGCCAGGGTTGTGGAGCGTTGCACGCTGGTTCCACCCTCCCGTGCGATCTTCCTCGTTTCCGCGGTGCTCAGCAGAAGTTGCCGCCGCTCATCGCGAAAGCCGTGCCCCGAAAAATAGAGCAGCAGCAAATCCTCGGCATGTTTGTTGGCGAAAAAGCTCTCAATCGCGCTCGCCATGGCGGTATAGCCCGGATCCTTCAACACCCGCAGCCGCTCGGGCGACACTCCCCCGAGATCCGGATCCAGCAGCACCTCCTGGAGCGCCTCCACATCCAGCGCGGCGCTGGGGATGGGCGCCAAGCCTTCCCCATAGGTGCTGACGCCAATCAACAGGGCATGCTTGCCAGCCATCTCAGCTCAGCCTTCGCACGCAGGCCTCCAGGCGGGTCAACAGCGCGTCGATCGCCTCCTGATCCTTCGCCGAGCCCTCCAGCTCCACGGCCAACTCGGCGCCATCGCCTCCCTTGCGCGAGAGCTTCAAGCGAATCGGCCGGGACCGATCCAGCAGCCGGGAGCGCAGGTAGCGCACCGCTTTCAGCGCGTTCCGCCCGTTCACCTCGGCGGTCAACACCCCAAGCAGGGGCCCCAACCCCTTGCCGCCAGGCTCAGCGTCGTCCCCCGCCGGGGCGCTGGCCGCCACTCCCTCAATGCCCCGAAGATCCGCCACCAACCCGGCGATGAAGGCATCGGCCGCCCGCCTCTCCTCCGCGCTTGCCTCCGCCACGCCTTCCAGGGTGAGGGTGAGAGTGAGCGGCAGACCGTCATCCATGGCGGCTGGGGGCGGGCCGGCCCAGGCTACCGAGCGGCGGCCCGGGCATTGATGACTCCCGAGTTCACCCTTGAGCGGCTGGAACCGCTCTGGAAGGGAAAGGCCGGGTGCTTGGCCCTGGCGGCTCGGTTGGCGGAACGGATCGGCGGCGCCTGAACCCTCACCCCACCTCCGCCAACCGCTTCCTGGCCAACTCCGCCTGGGCCTCGGCCTCCGCCAGGTTGGCGCGGCACTCGACCACCACCTCCGGTGGCGCCTTGTCGGCGAAGTTGGGGTTGGCGAGGCGGCCGGCGAGGCCCTTGATCTCCTTCTCGGCCTTGGCGATGTCTTTCTCCAGGCGGCCGCGCAGGGCGTCGAGATCCACCAGGCCCTCGATCGGCAGCAGCACCTGCAGCTCGCCGCTCACCGCCGCCAGGGAGCGCCCGTCGCCGCTGGCGAGGCGGTCGGCCTCAGCCTCCCGGGGGGTTTGCACCACCACGCTGGCCGCGCGGCAAAGGGCCGTGATGTCGGGGGTGGCCTGGCGCAGCAGGGCCGCCAGCGGCTCGCGGCCCGTGATGAACCGCACCGGCGCCGGCTGGGCGGGCTTCAGACCCGCCACGGCCCGCAGGTTGCGCACCACCCGGATCGCCTCGATCAGCTCGGCGAAGCTCGCCTCCAGCTCGGCGTCCAGCGCCCCATCGTCGAGCGCGGGCCAGGGCCGCAGGGCCAGGAACGTCTCAGCGGGCTCGCCCGTGAGGCCATGCCACAGCTCCTCCGTGAGGTGGGGCATTAGCGGGTGGAGCATCACCAGCAGCTCATTGAGCACCTTGGCCAGCACCTGGCGGGCCGTGCGCTGATCCGCCAACGCCGCCTCCCGGGCCTCCCCCTCCAGATCGGCGGGCACCTGCAGGCGACGCTTGGTGAGCTCCAGATACCAGTCGCACACCTCATTCCAAGCGAACTCATAGAGGCCCTTGGCCGCCTCACCGAGACCATAGGAGCCGTACCGCTCCGCCGTTTCGCCATTCACCCGAGCCAATCGCGAGAGGATCCAGCGATCCGCCAGCCGCGGGGGCCGGCCTTCCCGCTCCAGCGCCGCGGGATCGGGCTCGCCCAGGGAGGCTGGCGTCTCGCCGCCCAGGTTCATCAGGGCGAAACGGGTGGCGTTGAAGAGCTTGTTGGCGAAGTTGCGGGCGGCCTCCACCGTGGCGGAGGTGTCGGCGGCGCGGTCGTAGTCGAGGCGAATGTCTTGGCCGGCGCCGGCCACCTCCCGCACCAGGGCGAAACGCAGGGCGTCGGCGCCGTAGCGCTCAATGAGAAGCAGAGGATCGATGCCGTTGCCGGCCGATTTGCTCATCTTGCGGTTTTGCTCATCGCGCACCAGGCCGTGGATGTACACCTCCCGAAAGGGCGGGCCAGCCTCGGGCAGGAAGGCTCCGGCGAGCATGGTCATGCGCGCCACCCAGAAAAAGATGATGTCGAAGCCCGTCACCAGCACGCTGGTGGGATACCAGCGGGCCAGATCGGCGGGCGGGGCCTGGCCCGGCTCCCCGGGCCAGCCGAGGGTGGAGAAGGGCCAGAGGCCACTGGAAAACCAGGTGTCGAGCACATCGGGATCCTGTTCCAACCGGAGCTCCCGCCCCGCCACCGCGTGGGCCGCGCCATGGGCGGCCTCCGCCTTCGCCCGCGCCTCCGCCTCATCGCGGGCCACCACATAGGGCGTCGCGTCGGTGATCACGCCGCCGGTGGCGCTCACCACAAACCAGGCGGGGATGCGGTGGCCCCACCAGAGCTGGCGGCTGACGCACCAATCGCGAATGTCGGTGAGCCAATCGCGGTACACCTTGCTCCAGCGCTCAGGCACGAAGCGGGGCTCGGCCCGCTCCAGGGCCTGGCGGCAGTGGGCCGCCAGGGGCTCAGCGCGCACGAACCACTGGGTGGAGAGCAGGGGCTCCACCGGCACCTTGCCCCGATCGGAGAAGGGCACGCTGTGGCGGTGGGGCTCGGTTTTCACCAGCAAGCCCTCGGCCTCCATGGCCGCCACCACGGCTTTGCGGGCCTCGAAGCGATCCAGTCCGGCAAAACGCCCGGCGGCCTCGTTCATCGTGCCGTCCTTGGCCATCACCGTGATCTGGGGCAGGCCATGGCGCTGTCCGATGGCGAAATCATTGGGGTCGTGGGCGGGGGTGACCTTCACGCAGCCGGTGCCGAAGGCCGGGTCGACGTGGGCGTCGGCCACGATCGGAATCGGACGGCCCACCAGGGGCAGCTCAATGGTGCGGCCCACCAGGGGGGCGTAGCGGGGGTCGGAGGGATTCACCGCCACGGCGGTGTCGCCGAGCATGGTTTCGGGGCGGGTGGTGGCCACCACCAGGTGATCGGGCCGGTCGTCCGCACCGGGCAGGGGCGTGAGGGGGTAGCGCAGGTGCCAGAGGTGGCCCTCCACCTCCTTCACCTCCACCTCCAGATCGCTCACCGCCGAGCCGGAGGCGGGGCACCAATTCACCAGATATTCGCCCCGGTAGATCAGCCCCCGCTCATGGAGCCGCACGAAGGCCTCCACCACGGCCTGGTTGAGGCCGGGATCGAGGGTGAAGCGCTCCCGGCGCCAGTCGACGGAATAGCCCAGGCGGCGCAGCTGGCTCACGATGGTGCCGCCGCTTTCGGCCTTCCAGGCCCAGGCCCGCTCCAGGAAGGCGTCGCGGCCCAGATCATGCTTGCTGCCGCCCTCGGCGAGGAGTTGCTTTTCCAGGATGGTTTGCACGGCGATCGAGGCGTGGTCGGTGCCGGGAAGGCAGAGCACGTTGCGGCCGCGGAGGCGCTGGAAGCGCACGATGGTGTCGATCAGGGCCGTGTTGAAGGCATGGCCCATGTGCAGGCTGCCGGTGACATTCGGCGGCGGAATCACCACGGAGAAGGGCTCGCCGGGGGTGGCGGGATCCGGGTGAAAGGCGCCCGAGGCCTCCCAGGCGGCCTGCCAGCGGGCCTCGGTGCCGGAGGGGTCGTAGGTCTTGGGCAGGGCGGCCTCGGTCACGGCGGGCGGGATGGGAGGCTCCCATGGTCTCAAAGGGCGCGCCCTGGCAGGATCGCTGGGCGTCTTCCGCCCTCCTCGCCGTGCCGGCCCCCATCGATGCCCTGGGCTACGCGGCCGCCACCCTCACCACGGTGAGCTTTCTGCCCCAGGCGGCCAAAACCCTGCGCGGCGGCGACACGGCGGCCCTCTCCTTGCGCATGTATCTGTTGTTCACCAGCGGCGTGGCGCTGTGGGGGCTCTATGGGGTGTTGCGGGGCGATGGGCCGCTGATGGTGGCCAACGGGATCACGCTGGTGAGCGCGGGGCTGATTCTTCAGAGCAAGTTGCGGGCGGTGTTGGCGGGGCGGCGCTGAGGAGGGAGCCCGGGACCGCCTGGGTGGTGGCCGCGAGGCGCTGGGCCAGCTGGGCGAGCAGGGCGCGGCTGAAGGTGTCGGAGCGGCGCAGGAGCTCCTCCAAGGCCGCCGCGGGCAGCACGAAGAGGTGGCAACCGCGGGGCCCGGCCGTCACGGTGGCGGTGCGGGGCTGGTGGGTGAGCACGCCGATCTCCCCGATGGCCTTGCCGGGCCCCAGCGCCACCGGCTCCCGGTTGACGAGCTGAACCGTCACCTCTCCCTCAAGCACCAGGGCCAGGTGGTCGCTAACGGCGCCCCGCTCGATCACCAGCTCGCCGGACGGCACCCGCCTCAGGCTGCCCCGCTCGGCGAGCCAGAGCAGGCCGCCGGGAGACACATCATCGAACATCGGCCAATCCGTGAGGGCGTCCAGCACGAGCTCCAGGCTCACGGGCTCACCGCGGAGTTGGCTTTGGAGGAAGGGCGAGGTGGCCTGATCCAATCGCGGATCCCGCGAGCGCCGGGCGGCGGCGTCCGGCTGGCGCCGCCGTTCGAGCATGAGCACCCAGGCCGCCGTGTCGGGATCGGGATCGCGCCAGAGCAGATCAAACACGCGGCCCAGATCTCCGGCGGGGGCCATGGCGGCGGGGAGGGGATCGAGGCCGGCGTCAGCGAGGCGGGGAGAGAGGCGCTCCTGAAGGTCGTTCAGGCGCCGGGCGAGCACCCGTCGCAGGGGGCGCAGCGGGGGATCCAGCTCCACCTGGGTGTCGAGCCAGGCGAGCAGGCCCGTCTCCTCCAGCCAGGTGTGGCGCAGGGGAAGGAGCCGCTGGCGCTCGATCTCTCCCCGGGGCCCGAGCGACTCCAACGCCGTCTCCCAGGCCGCCTGCTCCAAGCCGGTGGCGAGGCGCAGCCGGTCGAGATCCTCGAGTTGGCGCGGGCTGAGGCGCTGACGATCGAGGACGGTGAGGCCTTGGCGGTGAAGAAAGTCTTGGAGCTGGACCCGGGCGGCTTCCTGGCGCAGGTCGTCGGTCTGGCGTTGCAGCCTGGTCTTGCTGAGCAGCTCGGGATGGTCCTTGCCGAGGAGATCGACGACGGCATGGTGGTCGTCGTCATCAAGCCGCAGGCACTGCCGCAGCTCCAGCAGCTCCAGCAGGCTCTGGGCCTCATCCAGCCGGCCGCCGCGGAGCATGTCGGCCATCACCTCGCCATACACCCGACGGGCCTCCAGACGTCCGACGGCCGGCAGGGCCTTCGCCAGGGTGAACACCTCGCTGGGGGAGAGGGCGTCGAGGTCGCGCCCGTCGAGGGCGGGCTCCAGGCCCGGCAGGTCGCGCAGCTGGCGCCGGAGGCTGTCGCTGGTGCTTTCCCGCCGGTAGGTGGAGGATTCACGGCCCCAGGCGCGAAACAGGCCCAGGGAGGTGAGGAGCAGCACCAGGGAGCGCAGGGCCTGGCCCCCACCGGCGCCGAGGGCGCCCTGGAGCGGATCGACGAACCAGAAAAAGAGGTTGATGGCCACAAACGAGGCCAGGAGTCGGGCGCGCGACACCGCCCGCTCCCGGGTGGCGGGCGAGCCGGCGGGCCCGCCCCGGCGATGGAGGATCCCCTCCAAGCCCCGCCAGAGAGCCACCGACAGCCAGGCGGCGGCGGTGAGAGCGAGGGGAATCCAGACCAGCCGCGGGAGCGGACCCAGATGGGGAAAGGGCTGCCAGGCCCGGCTCACCAGCTCGCGGTCGAGGGCCCACTGGCCCGAGCGGATGTAGCCGAGGGGATGGACCACCTGGGAGCCGCCATGGCCGCTCCACTCCATCAGGGCGAAAAAGCCCAGCACCAGGCCGGGATAGGAGTACCAGGCCCAGGCCAGGCCCCGTTTGCGCTCGAGGTTGTGCCAAAACTGGCGTTCGGCGTCGATGTCGATGCAGGGGGTCTGACAGGCGACGCAGGCGCTGCGTTCCTTGCCCTCGTCGGTGATGGTGCGACACATCGACTGGGTGATCTTGGAGGGGGCTCCCACATGGGCGGTGGTGCCCAGGGGGCCGCGCACGCCGGTGAGCACGGTTTGCACGGGGCCCATGGGGCAGACGTACTGGCACCAGCTCTTGCCGCCGTAGGCCCAGCCCACCGCCACCGCCGCCAGGAGGGTGAGAAGGAGCCAGACGGCCAGCCAGGTGGGATCGCTGTTGCCGCCCAGCAGGCGCAGGCAGAGCCCGGCGATCAGGAGGCTCCACTGGAGTTCCACATGGTGGCGGCCGAGCCAGGAGTCGGGGTCCACCATCACGAGCTCGGGGCGGTTCCCCTTGCCCGGCCGGGTGCGCCGCAGGCCGAGGGCCTGAGCCAGCTGTGACACGAAGGCGAGGGGGCAGAGGCGCCGCCAGAGTTCATGGCTGAGGGCGCCGATCACCAACAGCCCCGATGGCACCACCGTGCCCCAAAAGAGTCGGTTGCCCGGGATGGGACTGGCGGGGATCAACAGGGAGATCAGCAACGCCAGCCAACCGGTGACCAGCAGCCAGCGCAGCGGCCGGGCATGGCGTTCTTGAAGGCCGCTGAACATGGCGGGCCGACTTGCGGATTGAATAGAAATCTAAGAACGGTGTGCGTGGTTTCCAGTCTTCCTTGCTACGTGGAGCTTTGGGGGGATTGGGTGGGCCCTCATCGCCACCTCACACACCCGCTGGAACGGACATTTGGATCACTTTCTATCGCGTCTCCCTCGATTTGGTGGTCCATTCATTCCTGGCGGGCGAAGCGTTGCCAGCCGAGAGGGGATCCCCACCCAATGGGGCCCATCGCGACGCGAGCGGGCAGGGGCGAAACCATCCCCAGAGCGTCCCTAAACTGGATCAACACCGGCGAATGGGATGGCTCAGATGGGGGTTGGCCGGCACCGCGACGCGGTGGCCTTGATCCACCCGGGCCTGGAGCGGGGAGGGCGGCCCGATGATTGATCCCTCCACCCGGATCGCCAAGCTGAAAGCCGAGCTGGCCTCCGGGACCGTGGTGATCGTGGTGGGGTCGGGGGTGTCGGTGGCCGCCTGCGGCAATCAGGAGGTGGACGGGCACAAGGTGGCGACGTGGAAGGGGCTGCTGGAGCATGGGGCGCGGCATCTCGGCACCCTCCAAGCCGCGACGCCAAGGGTCGTCGATCTGCTGATCGACCAGATCAACAGTGGTGAAACCGACCTGATGATCCATGCCGCTGAAGCCATCGAAAGGCGGATGACAGCGAAGAGTGAGGGCACCTTCCGCGGCTGGTTGAAACAAACGATTGGCCAGCTCAAGATCCAGGATTCAGATGTTCTGGACGCCGTTGCCGCCCTGCCAGGCTTGCTGACGACCTTGAACTACGACCATCTCCTGGAGCAACAGACTGGCCAGGGGCCGATCACCTGGAAACAAGCCGACGCGGTGCAAGACATCCTGCGGGGCAAACAGCGGGCCATCATCCATCTCCACGGCCATTTCGAGGACCCGGAATCGATCGTGCTGGGGGTGTCGTCTTACAACAACGTTAAAGACAACGCCCATGCCTCAAGTGTTCTGCGGGGATTTTTCATCCAACGCACGGTGATGTTCATCGGCTGCGGCAACACGGTGCTGGATCCGAATTTCAGCCAACTGATCGAATGGGGGAAGGAAGCGCTCCAGGACGTTGATCCGCGCCACGTGTTGCTCTGCCGCGCCACAGAGGAGGCCGCCTTCCATGAAAAGCTGGCGCGGGCGCCCTGGCTGCGGCCCCTGGCCTACGGGGAGGCCCATGACGATCTGGGGCCCTTTCTGAGGAGGCTGGCCCCCTCCGCCAAGGAGAAGGCGGTGGCCCTGGCCAACCGGCCGGCGGCGGCCCTCAGCCTGGGGGAGCTGGAGGGGTATCGGCAGGCGATGGAAAACAAATACTGGCGGCTGAAGCTGGAGGAGGTGGATGCCACCAGCGGCGGCCAGCGGGAGGTGAGGGTGAGCGGGGTGTTCATCGGCCAGAACGCCAAGGAGTGCGCGGAGTTTCTGCCAAGGGCCTGGGAGTTGCCCAAGGAGCTGCAGCGGCGGTTGCGGGAGCTGAAGACCTTGGAGGGCGAGGAGCTGGAGGATGAGGAGCTCGCAAAGCTTCGCGGCGCTTACATCAGCCAATCCCCCCGTCCGATTCTCGAGGTGGTGGAGGATCCCTCATCGCGGAAAGTGGTGGTGCTGGGGGATCCAGGTTCGGGGAAATCGTTGTTGCTGCAGGCGCTGGTGTTGCGGTGGGCCGAGCGGATGGGTCCCATGGACGGGGAGACGCGGCTCCCCCTGCTGATTGAGCTGCGCGATTACGCCCGGCTGCGCCATCAGGGGGAGGTGACGGGCTTCCTGGAGTATCTGAGCCGAGCCGAGAGCATTCGCTGGCAGTTTGAGAAGGAGGGGCTGGAGCGGTGGCTGCGGCACAACCCAAGCCGGGTGATGTTTGATGGGCTGGATGAGGTGTTCGATCCGGTGTTGCGGCGGGAGGTGGCGACCGCGATCCATCGCTTCGCTGACACCTATCCCTCCGCCCAGGTGTTGGTGAGCTCAAGGGTGATCGGCTTCCAACACCAGAGCTGGGGGGATGAGGGCTTTCGCCAGTACATGCTGCAGGAGCTGGATGACGCACAGATCGAGACGTTTCTGCGGCATTGGCACCAGGCGGCCTATGAGGATGGCCTGAAAGGGGAACGAAAACAGGCCCAGCTCACCGAGGCCTTGGCCCACTCCCCCGCGATTCATCAGCTGGCTGGTAATCCCCTGCTGCTGACGATGATGGCCATCCTCAACCGCACGCAGGAGCTGCCCCGCGACCGTTCCGAGCTGTACAACCAGTGTGCGCGCCTGCTGTTGCATCAGTGGAAAACGGATGCCGCCTTCACATCGGATCCAGCGCTGGCGAATGCGCACCTGAATTACAAAGACAAGCGCGAGTTGTTGATGCGGATCGCCTGGAGTCTGCAGGCCAGCCCAAAGGGCCTCGCCGGAAACCTCATTGAGGAAGGCCACCTGGAGCGCACCCTGATCGAGGGGCTGCGAGGCTTTGCCGATCCGCGGCCCGATCGGGTGGCACGGGCCTTGATCAAGCAATTGCGGGGCCGCAACTTCATGCTGTGCTCGGTGGGCGGCGACAACTATGCCTTTGTGCACCGCACCTTTTTGGAGTATTTCTGCGCCGTTGCCATCGTGGCTCGTTTTGAGAGCGAGCAAACGCTCAGTCTGGAGCAACTCAAAGCCGAGATTTTTGGGCACTGGGCGGATGAGACCTGGCATGAGGTGCTCACCCTGGTGGCTGGAGACATTGAACCCAAGTTTTTGAAAGAGATTCTCCTCTGGCTGCTCGAGCGGCCAGACCCCGACCAGACCTGTGAAACGATCTTCCTGGCGGCCCGCTGCGTGGGGGAGGTGCGCAAGCGCCAGGAGCTTGGCGACGTGGATGACCTCGTTCTGAAACGGCTGCGGGCGCTGACTCGATTTGATCTGAATCACTTTTATGAGCCTTGGGGCGATGAGGGAAGAGTTGTGGATTCGGTACGCCAGCGAGCGGTGCGGCTGGTGAGCGGCGTCTGGCGTGACAAGCAAGAAACGGAAGCGTGGCTCAAAACCTCCGCCCAATCCGATGAGCACTGGGCCGTGCGCCGGGCCGCTCTTCAGGAGCTCGCTCGCGGCTGGAAAGACCTCCCAGACACCCTCACTCTCCTTCAAACCGCCGCACTATCCGACAACGATGAGGCCGTGCGCCAGACCGCTCTTCAGGAGCTCGCTCGCGGTTGGAAAGACCTCCCAGGCACTCTCACTCTCCTTCAAACCGCCGCACAATCCGATAAAAGTTACTACGTGCGCCAGGCCGCTCTTCAAGAGCTCGCTCGCGGCTGGAAAGACCTCCCAGACATCCAAGCCTTCCTCCAATCCCTAGAAAAATCCCCCGCCGACCCCAGCAAGGACCAATGACCCACCTCCTCGCCGCCCTCACCCTGTTGGCCGCGAGCCCGAGCCTCGCCACCCCACCCGCCGAGCCCATCCAGCTACGGCTGATCGCCATCAACGACTTTCACGGCAACCTGGAGGAGGGCGTGGGTGGCTGGGAGGTCTTTCCAGCCGCGTACGAGCTCTAGAAGAGCGGCCCGGCGCACGTAGTCATTTTTATCGGATTGTGCGGCGGTCTGAAGGATAGTGAGAGTGTCTGGGAGGTCTTTCCAGCCGCGAGCGAGCTCCTGAAGAGCGGCCCGGCGCACGTAGTCATCTTTATCGGATTGTGCGGCGGTTTGAAGGAGAGAGAGGGTGTCTGGGAGGTCTTTCCAGCCGCGAGCGAGCTCCTGAAGAGCGGCCTGGCGCACGTAGTGATGTTTATCGGATTGTGCGGCGGTTTGAAGGAGAGAGAGGGTGTCTGGGAGGTCTTTCCGGCCGCGAGCGAGCTCCTGAAGAGCGGCCTGGCGCACGCGCCAGTGCTCATCGGACTGTGCGGCGGTTTGAAGGAGAGTGAGGGTGCCTGGGAGGTCTTTCCAACCGCGAGCGAGCTCCTGAAGAGCGGCCTCGCGCACGGCCAAGGAATGATCGGATTGTGCGGCGGTTTGAAAGAGAGTGGTATGTGTTCAGAGGCCGGGACGGCTCAAGGCGAACTTCAGCCCTGCTGAACCCTTGACGGCAGATTGATTCCCGCTTGCATC
>JBKCPG010000018.1:0-3701 GCA_046309395.1 Cyanobacteriota bacterium
CATCAGCTACGAGCTGAACGCCTACGTTCGAGATCCGGCCACCTACCGCCAAACCCTCTCGGAGGTGCTCGCTGCCCTGCAGGATCACTTCGCCGCCGCGGATGTGGAGATCCTCTCCCCCGGCTATCACGCCATCCGCAATGGCAACCGCAGCACCGTGCCAAAGACCGCCATCCAGGACGGCTGACCCGGTCCCTCCCCAGTAGTCATCAGGCAGCCGCTGCCATCTCCCGGCGCTGCCAGCGCAGGAAGATGGTGGAGACGATGACTGTGATCAAGACATAGGAAAGGATGCCGGGAATCAGTCCAGGCATCCCCGCCCGGTAAGTCATGGCCAGTTGGACGGCCAGGCCAGTGTTGCGCATGCCGGTCACCATGGCCACTGTGCGTCGTTCCAAGGGATCCTTGCGGGCCAGGCCGTAGCCGATCGCCAGGCTGAGCGCGCTGAGCACCGCCATGCCGGCCAGCGCCACCAGGTTCTGCCGCAGAAAGGGCACAAGCTGACTACCGCTCAAGACCAACAAGGCCACAAGCATCACCAGCAGCAGCAGGCTGGCCAGGGAACCGACAGCACTGCTGCAGCGCTGGGCCAGCCCTGGCTGCCACTGCCCCAGCAGCACACCGGCGATCACAGGCAGGACCTGCACCTGCAGCACCTGAACCGCCACTTTGGCCGGGTGGATCTCCCAGCCGTCGATCTCCCAGCCGAACAGGCCGAGGCTGACCTTGAACACGATGGCCAGCAGGGGGATGGAGACGATGGCCAGCAGCGCCGCCGCGATCTGCAGCCGCGCCGCAAGCTCCGCCGTGCCGCCACTACCGCGCACCCGGAACAGGATCAGTGGAGCGCTCGGACACACCAACATCAGCGCCATGGCCACCCAGGCAGGACGGGTCAACACAGCCTGCAAGGGCAACAACACCAACGCCAGGCCGGCCAGAGGCACCAGAACACAGGTGCCGAAAAGGACCCGCCAGAAAAAACCAGGGCGATCTCTGAGCAGGACGAACGGATAGTCCTTCAGCCCGAGTCCGAGGCTGAACATGAGGGTCATGATGGTCGACGTGACCAGCAATGCTGCGAATTGAGGCATGGGAGTCATCCAACTGAAGTACCAGTCACCAGCAAGGCAAACGCCACGATGCCGATGACCGTGAGTGAAACCGCGGTGAAAACCGTGATCGATCCTTGATCGACATAGACGAAGTCGTCACGCCGGATCAGCTTGAGCATGCGCAGGTGTTGCCGGGTGGCCGCCGTCATCGCCAGAACGCCGATCAACACGAAGCCAATCGACACCAGACGCACACTCAGGCCGGCATGGTCACTGTTATCAAAACGGCTGCGGTTGATCGCATTGATGATCTTGTCGAGACCGAAGCCGAAACTGATCAGCGAGAGGCAGGTGCGGATCCAGGCCATCATCGTGCGCTCGGCGGCAGCCCGGTTGCGCTCCTTGGCCAGTTCGTTGGTGAGATTTACCATCAACCAGCAGTTGTGGCCGGGTTGGCCATCCGCTCGCGCCTGGCATCCTCCAGTTTCTGTTCCGCCTCAACCTCCCTGCCCAGGAAGACATTGAGGAAGGTCCGGATCACGGCCACAGCCGCCAGCTTGATCAGATTTTCATCAGAAGGAACCGTGGTCGTGGCCACGATGTCGGCGGCCAGCTGGTATTCCAGCGCCATTGACAGCCTGCTGCCGAAGCGCAGCCGGATGCGGTTGAGTCGTTGACCCTGCGACTGAGCTCTGCCGAGAAGACGCAGGGATTCCCCCAGGGCGGCCAGGAAGCCGATGGCCACGCACACCACCGACACGCTCTCCATCAGAAAGCGCAGAGCTCCGGCCATGTCCTCCAGCCAGCTGTTCAAGGTTTCAACAGCCATGGTTCAGATCCTCACGATGCAACGAAAACCCATGTGACAGGTCGAGGTGTCGATGCCCTGCGCCATACGGGCCGCAGGGCGGTAGCGGCGGCAATAACTCGGCGCACAAAGATATGAGCCGCCCTTCACCACCTTGCGCGGGATGGTGGCGTGCTGAGAGGCCGTGTCGATGCTGTCCTGGCGCGAGGTGCCGCGAGGGGAAGCGATCACGCAACAGCCACCCGCTGCCTTGTGGGCCGCCACCCTGATGCCGTGATCGGCATACCAGTCGTCGGTCCACTCCCATACGTTGCCGATCATGTCGAGCAGGCCGTAGCCGTTGGCCGGGAAGCTCCCTACCGGCGAGGTCCGTTCCCAGCCGTCAAGCAAGCTGTTGTGGTGGGGAAAGTCCCCCTGAAAGGTGTTGGCCGCGGGCCTGCCGCCGGGGTGGAGCTCCTCCCCCCAGGCGAACTCAACCCCTTCAAGGCCGCCCTTGGCGGCTCGCTCCCATTCCGCTTCGCTGGGCAGCTGCTTGCCGGCCCAGGTGGCGTAGGCGATGGCATCCTCATGGGCCACATGCACCACGGGATGGTGCTCGCGGTTCCGGATCGAGCTACCGGGTCCTTCGGGATGGCGCCAGTTCGCTCCCTTCACATACCGCCACCAGCGGTAGTGATCGCCGCTGCCGACCGGCCCCGGTGGCGGCACGAACACGACCGAGGCGGGGGCCAGAAGATCCGGCCGGGCATCGGGGTACGCCGCCGGATCCGCCGGCCTCTCGGCCAGAGTCACGTGACTCGTGGCCTTCACGAACTTCTGGAACTGGGCGTTGGTGACCGGCGAACGGTCGATCCAGAAACCCTCCACCACCACCCGATGGGCCGGAGCCTCCTCGGGGTAATGGGCATCGGAGCCCATGGTGAAGGTGCCTCCCGGGATCCACACCATGCCCCGGGCCGGAGGCCGGCCGGGAGGGGGAGAGACGGTCATGCAGACGGCTGAGGGGGACATGGAGGCTCCTAGAAGCGAATCCCACGGACTTCCCGGGCCGCCGCATCCTTGCGGAGGATCGGCAGTCCGTCCGCGGCCCGATCCGGCAGGTCGCGCAGATAATCCATCACGGCCTGCCACTCCTTGATCTCGCGGCGGGCCGGGTCGAGGGCGGTGCTGGCCCGATCGAGGCTGACTCCCACCGGCAGCACATAGGGGCCGGTGGAGAAGCGGGGGTCGGCGATCGCCTCGGTGCGGCTGGTGAGCGGGGAACCATCGGCCAGCTTCGGTTGCAGGGCGAGGGCTCCCTTGCTGAGTTTCGGGATCGCTGCAATCACCAGCCCCGCGTAGAGGCTGGTGGAGAAACTGAGCAGGCGATCAGATCCCAAATCGAGGGGTGCATAGCCGCCCGCCAGACTGCCCAGCTCCAGGCTTACCACTTGATCGAAGCGGGGACGGGAGGGGTCGTAGCGGAAGCGCAAACCAGACACGCGGGGAAAGTACTCACCCGGGTGGTTGGGGTCATCCACAAGGAAGAACTCCAACAGGTTCTTCAGCTCGGCCGCTGTCAACCAGGTCGTCACCATGGCGCTGCCGGCCGTATCATCCACGATTCCGGCCCCCAGGGGCGCCAAGGTGAACACGTCGTAGACGGTCTGGATCCCGCTCTTGCCCTTGATCAGCCCAGCCCGGATAATGCCGTTGGCCGTGAAGGCGATGGCGCTGCCCGTGGCCTTGCGCAGGGCGTCGGTGAACAGGTTGGCCAGCGGAGTGCCGCCCTCCACATCGGCGTAGTTCATCGGCCAATCCTCCTCAATCCGCACCAGCGGCTGGGTGGTGGTGTAGCC
>JBKCPG010000019.1:0-2765 GCA_046309395.1 Cyanobacteriota bacterium
GCGCGTTCTGGTGTTCTGCCCCTCACGGAAGCTCAACTTTGGTGACCCTGTTCCGGTGGCGGAATTCCTCAGGGAGCGCGTGCTCTGGATTGAGCTGGCTCCAGATCGGATGCCCCCTACGGCCCCGCCCCTGCAGAAGGCCCTTGGCCTGCTCCTGCTGCCGGAGGAGGAGCTGCCCGCATCCTCTGCCGCCATCCGTCAGCAAGCCGCCGCCACGCCAATAGCAAATGACCTGGATGACGTGATCGCGGCTATTCTGCTTTCAAGGTTCAACGGCCGCTCCATCACTGAGATCTGCGCCATGGGAGGGATCACGCTCGACGATTTCACCAACAGCGTCGCCTACAAGGAGATCTTTGGGCGGGGGCTGGAGGAGGGGCAGCAACAGGGCCGGAAAGCTGAAGCCGCTGCCATGTCCTTGCGCCAACTGAAACTCCGCTGCGGCCCCTTGACCCCCGAGCAGGCAACCCGTATCCAGTCCCTGCCTTTGGCCGATTTGGAAGCCTTGGCCGATGCGCTCCTTGATTTTCAGGGGCCAGCGGATCTCACAGCCTGGCTGGCTCATCGCCAGGGATGACGTCCTTTTGGCAAATCCCCCCCGATCAGACAGATGACTGTATTTGGAGCCAGGCGCTGATCCGACAACTGAAAGAGACAACTCCCAGGTCGTACCCCTCCAATTCATGCTCCCAAATCGGTTGACCCGAGAACGGGCGGTCCGTACTCATCCTCCGGTCGCCGTCGTGCTTTGCGGCGCGCTCGCTGACCAGCTGCGCCAGCCCTTGGGTAACTCTCGGAAACCGGACGATGATCTCGCTCAGCCACCCTCCAGGATCTCGAACAAAGCCGCGACGGGGATACGGGTTGGGCGATATACCCATGCCCCACTCACTCGATGCGGATCTTTTGCTCCAGCCAGTGGGGCCAGGAGGTGGATGCGTCGTCCCCGCTGTGGCAGATGGTGAGAGGATCGCCCCCCAGGCCTTGCACAAACACCACATCGAGTGCGCGCTCGGGAGACAGAACTGTGGAGATCGGGAGCAGGACGGCCATGGGCCCTGGCCGTGAGGCTTCTGGTGTAGCAAGCGGGGGGCTTGAGCAGAGGCCCCGGGGGGTGCGCGGAGTGGGCAGATGGGATGGATCACTGCGGTGTCTTGGCTGTTGGCCTTTTCCGGTTCCGCGCACCCCCCCTGGATTCGCTGAAAACCCCAGTGTTTGCGTTGTTTGCCGCGCGGCCTTGCAGCGCAACGCCTTTCAGCGTTTTCCACAGGCTTGACAGGGCGTTCACGCGCCACCAAGGTAGGGGGGGTGCGCAAACGGTCTTCGGATCGCCTGCGGCGCAAGCCCTTTCGGGGGCCGCTGTCACCACTCGTTGGTGACACCTCTTGATTGGAAACTTTGCCCTGGTTTACCGCAGGGTTGTGCTGGAGGCGGTCACCACTCGTTGGTGACACCTATTGATTGGAAACGGATGGTTAAATGTGATGATATTGCCCGGCGTTTTCCCGTGTCACCACTCGTTGGTGACACCTATTGATTGGAAACAGTCCACGCTTGCCCTTGTTGAGAGCACCGTTCAGGTGTCACCACTCGTTGGTGACACCTCTTGATTGGAAACGCAAGGACCATGAAAACGCCCTGTAGTTCAATGATCGTCACTACTTGTTGGTTGCACCTATCGATTGGAGGCCTGATATTCCCAGGAGGTCTTCAGTCGCCCAGGTCGTATTGTTAGAACAATCTGCCGCTGTCATTGGATTAGAACCCTAAGTCCGCCATAATGCTTCTCCATCGCTGAACAAAAGTAAACCAGCTCTCTATTGATGATTAGGAGCAGAAGCCGCAGCGAATCAAATTCATATCTTTTTACAACTGGGCTGAGGTCTTGCTCTGCCATATCCCAGTTTTCTCCACAGACTAGACGCTGCGCGTTGCGCTGCGCACCGAAAGGTTGTGTTTGCGATCTTCAGAGAGGAAGCTAGAGGCATTCATCAGCTCCAATGCACCAATAAGGTGCCGCTTTCAATCGCCACTTTCAGACAGCCAAAACCCCTACTCCTGCAGCCCAGGCTGCTTCCGCCAGCTCCTCATCCCTGGTCGCAATGGGCAGCTGCAGTCGCAGGGCAAGTTCCAGATAAGCAGCGTCATAACTGGTGAGTTGAAAGCGCAGGGCCAAGCTCAGCAGGGAGGCTGGCGGCGGCGGGGAAGGGTCAATGCGAATCGGCAGCAGGGCCACCTGGTCGACGATCTCGCGGGCTGATGCCAACGTCAGCCCGCCACGGCGGCAGGCGGTGCGGAGCACATTGGTGAACTCCAACTGCAGCAGCCAAGGGGCGTGGGCTGTGCTCTGGGGCAGCTGACGGGCAACCGCTTCAGTGTAAGGGGTGGCTTGAGCGGCCAGAAACCAGCCGCACAACACGGAGTTGTCGAGCACAAAGGGGGTGGCAACCATCAGTGCACACCATCTAGGCCCTCACGGGCGATGGCCTTCAAGTTGCCCTCAAGCGCAATGCCTTCCCCCAGTTGCCGCAGTCGCGCCAGGGCTGCTTGCACCTGTTGGCTGCGCCCACCCAAACCGTCGCTTCCCCCTGGCTCCGGCACCAACCGCACCACCGGCACCCCACGCCGGGTGATGGCAATCTCCTCCCCCTGCTCCACCCGGGCCACCAAAGCCGAGAGATTGTTTTTGGCCTCTGCCATGGGCACCCTTTGGGCGGGCTGGCGCATAGAAACAGACTCGGAGACGGAGGGGATCGGCTTGGTCA
>JBKCPG010000020.1:0-18979 GCA_046309395.1 Cyanobacteriota bacterium
TCAGCCCCCGCTGGCCAGCCGGCGCCTGCGCCCAATGGCTCCAAGGACGACGACTCCATGGAAGACGGCTCCCAAAAAGATGAGGGGGGCGAAGGCGGTGAAGGGGGCGAGGGCTAACCCTCCCCCGGCGGCCGCCCGCCCCGCTCGTTCAACCAGAGCCGCAGCATCAGCCTCGGGCTGTCGGGAGCCTCCACATAGGCCGTGCGGTCGTGGGCGACGCGGTGGTTGTCGAGAAACAACAACTCCCCCGCCTCCAGCGAAAACTCATGACGGAACCGGGGCGCGTTCAAGGCGGCGTCCAGCCGATCGAGATCGGCCAGGGCTTCCGGGCCCAGGGGCAGACCCGCCACCCGCTGCCCCGTCTCAATCCAATAGCGCATGTAGCGCAGGATGGGATCGGCGGGCGGGCCCGAGAAGATCGGAAAGGCATTGGCCCTGATCTCCTCCTGATCCCGCGCCCCCCCCGGCGTCACCACATCGCGAAGGAACGACTGGCGCAACCGCTCAACGGCGGCGGGATGCCGTTGGAGCAGATCCCCGTGCACCGCCCGGGCCGAGGCCACCGCCGAGGCCCCGCCGGAAGCCGCGGGGCGCACGCAGGCCAACCCCACCCAGCGCGGATGGATGGCCCGCCGGGAGCTGTCGGTGTGCATGCCGGTGGCGGCCCGGGTTTGGGAGACGGGAATGGGTCGATCCAGGTGCGACGCCCCCGTGTCGCGCACCCTGTACAGCAAGCCATAGGTGCGATCCGGCGCCCCCAGCGCCAGCCCGATGGCCAAAAACACCAGCTCAAGCTCCCGCTCCTCCAGCCCCTGGAGTCCCGTCACCCGCGCCACGCCGCGCCCCCGCTCCAGTTGGGCCACCAAAGGCGCGGCCCAACGCCGCACCCCCAACCCTCCCCAGGCCTCGGGGGCCGTCCATCCCGCGGCGACCAAGGCCTCAGCCGGGTCCTCCCGCTCCCTCGCCCAGTCGCCCAGGGTCTGAAGGACCCGCTCCAGAAGGCCATCGGCCTGGAAGGTCCAGGTTGAATCGGCCGCCAGCTCGGCCGCCGTCCATCCCGCCGTGGTGGAGCGCGGCGTTCTCATGCCTTCAAAGCAAACAACAGATGAAGAGGGAGCCCCGCCAAGGGGCCGAAAAAGGGGGGATCCTCCGCCAGCAAGCTGGTGGTGACGCCCAGTTCCTCCACCTCAGGCATCGCCGACCAGCCCGCGCGCGCCAGGGCTCCGAAATAATCCGCCAGGGTTTTGTGCACACAGCGCACGGCGTTGCTTTCCCCATCCCGCCGCCAGATCCGGCCCTCAAACACCACATCGCGGCTCTGGGTGTAGGGATGGGTTGCTGGATCGAAATAAAAGGGGGCTTGCTGGCGGCACAGGAAGGGAAACAGAGGGTGGGGCACGGTGAACACGAATCGCCCCCCGGGCCGCAGGGCCCCGCGCACCCCGCGCATCACCCCCTCCATCCGCTCGACGGTGAGGTAATTGAACAAGAACACCGCCAGGGCCGCGTCACAGCTCCCCGCCGGCCATTGGGCCGGATCAGCCAGATCTCGCGCCTCGAAACGGGCCTCGCCGGAGGGTGCGGCGGCGGCGAGCCCCCGCTGGGCCCCGGCCACCATGCGCTCGGAGATGTCAAACCCCCGCACCAGCCGAGCGCCACCCCCCAGCAGCGCCCGAGCCATGTAGCCCTCCCCACATCCCAGATCCCACACCTCCTGGTCGCGCACCGAGCCCAACACCTCCAACACCCGGGGCCGGGCGGTGAAATCGCTCAACAGCAGGGGCCCCTCCCGGCTCCAGCTGGAGGCGCTGGCGTCGTACAGGTCGCGGGTGCTCAACATGGCAAGGACCTCAGGGGCTGGGCGGGCTCCATGGCGAGGGCCCGTTGGTGCAGCCAACTCCAAAAGGCATCCCTCAGGGCCAGGGCCTTGGTCATCCCCAACGCCAACTCCCGACGCCCCTGGGGCGTGGCCCCCACCCTCCGGGCCAGGGCCCTCAGGCTGGCTTGGTGGTGATCGTCCACCAAGGTGTGCAGCACAAAAAACACCCCATCGCGGGGAGCCACATCGCCCAACCGTTCCAGGGCCCGCGCGAAAGCGGGATAGATGGCGGGCACGATGGCCTCGGTGCCCAATCCCAGGGCACCAACCGCCTCCGCGGCCGTGCCCTGGCTCAGCACGGCGAGCAACATCTCACGCCAGGCCACCACTTCCAGATGGTCCGTTTCTGGATCGGCATCCTCCACCCCGAGGGCCCGCCGAAAACGGCGAAACAGCTCTGGATGGGGCACGTTGACGATCCACTCCGGCGCCACGCCGCAACGGGCGAGGTGGGCCAGCTCGTCCGGGGCATACGACCCGCTTTCCTCGCTGAGATTGGCGAGCAGGGCTTGGCGATCAGCCTCTTGATCGAATCGAGAGATCAGCGCCTTGAGGTAGCGAGGGAAATGGGAGGAATAGCCGTGATAGTGACGCGCGAAGTCGGCCAGGGCCGCCCGGGGATCAGGGAGCGCTCCGGTGGCCATCGCTCGCAAATAGGGATGACACACCGCTCGGTGCTGGAGGGCCTCGCTGGCCAATCGCGAAAGACAACCGTTCAACCCAGCTGGAGAGGGCTCGAGTGTGTTCATGACATCCCCTTTCACGAGACTATTCTGCCATGAAACTAACTGCTTCATGGCAGAAACTCCTCCCGACTTTTCAGCTGACTTCCCATGATTACACACCTGTCTACTCACCTGCCACCAGGAATGTTTCACCCTAATCTTACATTCTAATCACGGTCGGCTGACCACCGCGAACAGCTGCGCACTTCAGCAAACACCGCCCCGCCCCTCGCCCGCCAGGCGGCACTCCCCAACCCGCGGCGCCATCATGGTCATCTGCCGACGCGCCTCGCTAATCGCCGGCATTCCCGATGCCGCCCATGAGCCCCGTCTCCGCGTCCCCCTGGCGCCACAGCTGGTATCCCGTGGCCTATGTGGCCGATCTCGATCCCGCTCGGCCCACCCCCTTCACCCTCCTCGGCGACGACCTGGTGCTCTGGTGGGATCAGGCCGAGGAGCGCTGGCGCGCCTTCGCCGATGTCTGTCCCCACCGGCTCGTGCCCCTCTCCGAGGGCCGCCTCAACGACGCCGGCGAACTGGAATGCCCTTATCACGGCTGGACCTTTCGCGGTGATGGCCACTGCACCGCCATCCCCCAGGCCTCCGTCGACGACGGGGGCTCCGCCCGCCTGGACAGCCCCCGAAGCCGCTGCCGCGCCTACGCCACCGCCACCGGCCAGGGCCTGTTGTTTGTGTTCGCGGGCGATCCCGACCTCAGCGGCTCGGTGGCCCTGCCCCTGGTGCCCCAGTTGGAGGAGCACCCCGCCCCTGGCGAGCGTCCCTGGGTGGTGCAAGACACCTTCCGCGACCTTCCCTACGACGCCCTCACCCTGCTGGAAAACGTGCTCGACGTGAGCCATGTGCCCTTCACCCACCACGCCACGGTGGGGCGGCGCGAAAACGCCGGGCCAGTGAATCTCCAACTCACGCGCTCCGATGCCTCCGGCTTCTCCGGGATCTGGGAGGAGGGGCCGCGCCGGGGCAAGCTCGGCAGCCAGGCCACCACGTTTACGGCCCCATGCCTGATGTGGCACGACCTCACCGCCCCCGCGTTTGCCCGCATCCTCACGGTGGTCTACGCCACCCCGATCCGTCCGGGTTTCTGCCGCGTCTTCGCCCGCTTCCCCTTCCAGTTCCGCTCTGCCCTGCCCCCCTTGCTCCTGCGGCTGCGACCGATCTGGCTCCAACATCTGGCCAACCATGTGGTGCTGGAGGACGACCAGCTCTTTTTGCACTGGCAGGAACGAGCGCTCGCCCAACGGGGGGGAAGCGCCAACCTCAGCCGGAGCTGCTTTCTCGCCAGTCAGGCCGATCGGTACGTGATGGCCCTGCACCAGTGGGTGATGGAGCACGGCGGCACCCCCGTCCCCGACCAACCCCTTCCCCCCAGGCTGGATCGCGACACCCTCATGGAGCGCCACCACAGCCACACGGAGCACTGCCGGGCCTGCTCCGGCGCCCTGGCCAACCTGCGCCGGGCCCGCCCCTGGATCCCCCTGGTGCCCTGGCTGGCCCTGTTTCCCCTGGCTTGGTGGCACACGTGGTGGGCCCTGGTGCTGGCTCTGTCGGCCGGGTTCCTGGCGTGGGGGGCGGATCGTCAGTGCCGCCGCTGGGAGGAGCGACTGCTGGCGGGCGACGGCCACCCCCCCCGCAACCGCCGCTGAACCCGCGCCCTTTCACTCGCGGCGCAGCTGTTGCACCACCGTCTTGCGGGAGCCGAAGAGCACCGCTCCCGAGGCGAAGGCAGCCGCCCATCCCAAGGCGGCCCCCATGCGGCTGATCACCATGCCGATGGAATCAAAACTGGAGCCCAGAGTTTCGAGCTCGCGTGACAGGGCGGCCTGCTTGGAGGTGTTATCGCTGAGCAACGTTTCGCGCAAGTCTGGAAAGCGGAAGGATTGCTGAGTCTCGCTGAGACCAGGTTGCTTGAGGAGGCGAAGATTGGCGTTGATTTCTTCCACGCTCTTGGCCTTGAGGATGGCTTCCCGTGCCTCCGAGAGGCGCGTGCTTTGTTTCATGAAATCCACCTTCGCCGCACGGGCCGTGGAAATTTCACGGATGGAGCTGAGCACCTGCAGGGGCACCAACAACACATAGCCCACCATGGGAATCACGGCCAGATTCCTGATCAGACGCAATTGGCGGCGCAACTTGCGATCTTTTCCCTTGAGCATCACGACAAAATGAAAGAGCACAAAGCCCAGGAAGGCAATCACACCCTGATTCACCATCACCTCAACAAATTCAGTCTGCCAGACTGGATCCATCGGCTTGCTCTCCAGCAATAGGGCAACAAGACGGACCAGAAAGATAAAAAATAAACACAGTGATCCCCAGGTCAACAACTGGATGAAGCGTTGGCGAACCCTCGTGGAGGATTCCTCATCCATCAGCGAATCCTCATCCGCGTCATCCCAATCAGCCTCTTCCTTGGACAGGGATTGACTTCTGGTTTTCAAGGGCATCTGCCGGAGGGGGGAAATCGGATTGGCTCCCATCATCGCCCAAGCGGGCCAAGCCAACCCGCCAGCTTCGCCGCGGCGGGAGAAGCGACCAACGCTCGGGCCGCGGGCAAGGCGGGATCCAAACGGTCGGAGGTGAATGGGGGCAGGGGGCGCTTCCGCAGCCAGGCGCCCCAGCGGAACTCATGGAAGGGAATCAGGGGTTGGGGGGCGATGCGCTTTTCCCGTTTCAATTTCCACACCAGGCTCCTGTAGGGGTCATCGATCAACTCCAGCAATCGCTGGGGGAGAGCGCTGGGGGGGAGCGGGCCCAGACCCCGGCCGTCGTACAGATACAGCCAGCCCCGGAGCCGCAAGTGCTGGAGCACGTCCCGCGGTGAGGCCTCGGCGAGGCGCGCCACCACATAGCCGAACGCGGTGGCCTCCGGATCCAGCTCCACCAGGGCCCGCAACCTGTGGTGGCGGTCGACCATCCAGAGCTCTCCCTCCACGTTCATCACCAGGGGGACGGGCTTGCTGGCCAGGTACCGGAGGCGCTCCTCGAGTGGTTCAGCGGAAAAATCCCGCTGCCGGCTCCTCACCTCCGCCAGCCCAACGCACATCTGGGTGGGTCGCAGATCAGCCACCCGCACCCGCAACAACTCCTGGCTCGGGTTCGGAGGGGGCAGGGGCTGGTAGGGAGGGAGTCGGAGAGTCAAGGGTCTGCCGGCGCGCGAGCACCCATGACAGCTGGGGCGAATCTAGGCGGAATAGGGTCGTGCTCCTGTGGATGGCCCCATGACCTCTTCCCTTCCCATCGTCCCGCGAACAACCCATGGCCCCATCGGTGTGATGATTTGTGGCCACGGCAGCCGCAATCGCTTCGCCGTCGCCGAATTCGCCCACCTGGCGCGGCAACTGGAAGAACGGCTCCATCCGGTGCCCGTGGCCCACGGTTACCTGGAATTTGCCCGGCCGATCCTCAGAGAGGGGCTGGAGCGGCTCCAAAAGGAAGGCGTGCGACACATCCTGGCCCTGCCGGCCATGCTCTTTGCCGCCGGTCACGCCAAAAACGACATTCCCTCCGTCCTCAACACCTTTGCCGCCGCGACGGGCCTCCGGATCGATTACGGGCGGGAGCTGGGAGTGGATCTGGGGATGATCCAGGCCGCTGGCGCCCGCATCCGGGGCTGTCTGGAGGAGGCCAACAGCCAAGACCGACGGGAGGGCAAAGAGCCCGTGCCCAACCACGACACCCTGCTGGTGGTGGTGGGCCGGGGCTCCTCCGATCCCGACGCCAACTCCAATGTGGCCAAGGTCACGCGCATGTTGGTGGAGGGGTTTGGCTTTGGCTGGGGGGAAACGCTCTATTCCGGAGTGACCTTCCCTTTGGTGGAGCCAGGACTCCGCCAGGTGTTGAAATTGGGCTATCGGCGCGTCGTGGTGTTTCCCTATTTCCTGTTCTCTGGCGTCTTGGTCAGTCGCATCGTGCAGCACAGTAACGCCGTCGCCGCTGAGCATCCGGAGGTGCAAATGCTCCACGCTCCCTATTTAGGCGACCATCCCCAGGTGCTGGCGACGTTTCAGGACCGACTCGTGGAGGTGCTGGAAGGCACAAACGCCATGAATTGCTCACTGTGCAAATACAGGGCCCAGGTGTTGGGCTTTGAAACGGAAGTGGGCTATCCCCAACACAGCCACCACCATCACGTGGAGGGCTCCATGGAGAGTTGCGATCTCTGCGAGCGGGAATGCACGGGAGCCTGCCAGAGCGAAGCCCCTCCGTCCCCGCCGAGCGACTCGGCCGACCATCACCATCACCCTCCCTATCCCCACGCCCATCACCCCCTGGGCCCCCAAACCTTGCGCCATTCCTGAGGGGCCTTGGGTCTCAAGTTAGCGATGGACGATTTGTGGAGCAAAGGTTAAGAGATCGCTATTGATCGAGTTTTTCCCCATCCCGGCCCCGTTTCCCCCAGCGGCCGGCCCAGTTTTCCCCATCCGTCCCCCCCAAGTCGCTGGAGTGGAGCCTGACCTGTGGAAACCGCTCGCGTGCGCGGCGGGCCCTTGACAAGCCACCCGCGGCGCCCCCGGCGATGACGACGTGAGCGACCCGCCGGAGGGAAAGGCAATGGGCGGAGGCGATCTCAGCTCGGGAGCCCGGCAAGGCCCCCCCAGCGAGGGGCTTTGACGAAACCCGCTTCGCTGTGGCCTACTGGGCTGGAAGTCGCCCCGCCACCTGTGAAGGAATCGGAGAAGGAGAGGATGATTGACACGGCGGAAGCCGGGGCTCTCCCTTCCCCTTCCATCGGGGAACATGCCAACCTTTCCCCTCAACCCTCCACGGCCCATGTGAGCCTGGAAGCTGAAGTTCCAGAAGCGCTCTTTCAGGGAATGCGGGAGTTCATCAGCAACCATCCCCACTGGGACCAATACAGCGTGATCACCTCAGCTCTGGCCTGTTTCTTGTTCCAGAATGGGTCCAACGACCGGATCGTGCGCGACCATTATCTCGAGGGGCTGTTCTCCAAGCCTTGACAACTTGGCCCAGCCGCGCCCTAGTTGGTGCGAAGGAATCACAGTTAGTGCGAAGGAATCACAAGGGAAACCGCGAGGGCTGGGGAGAGGAGCGACTCACCCCAAAAAAAAAGCGAAGGGGCCAACCTCCGCTTGAACTTTTCTCCCTTGCCCGACCCATTTAGGTCGCCTCACCATCTTCACCACATCCCCCCCCCTGTTCTGTGGTGATGGACACCACCTCGGTCCAGTGGTGAGCACATCCTCACCTAGCGTCCTCGACGCAGGGCCCCCTCACAGGCGCGCCAGGTGAGGGCCATCAGGGTGAGGGTGGGGCTCTGCCAACCGGAGCTCGGCCAACAGGCTCCGTCGGTGACCAGCACATTGGGAGCCCGCCAGCAGGCATTCCACGGATCCACCACCCCGGCCTCCTCATCGGACGCCATGCGGGCTCCCCCCACCTCATGGATGTAGTAGCCCGGCGGCGCGGCGGCGTCCCCGGTGGCTGGGCTGCCCTTGAACCACGGCTCCAACAGGGGGAAGATCACCAGATCCTCCAGGGGCTGGATCACGCCCCCGGCCGCCGCCACCACAGCCTCCATGCGGGCCTCCATGTGGGCCACCATCGCCCGTTCATTGGCGCCCCACCGGCAGCTGATCAGGGGCAGGGGCAACCCCTGGCCATCCCGCTGATCCCAGCACAGGCTGACCCGATTCTCCATGGAGGGAAGCACCTCGCCATGGCCAATCAGAAACCCCAGGGCCTCCCCCGGGCGCCGCTTGAGAAAGAAGGGGGGATCAAACCGCTGAACGGCGGCCCAGATGCCGTAGCCGCGGGCAAAGCTCGCGGCGGCCCGCTCACCGAAGAAGGTGTTGGGGAGAAAACAGCTGCCGGCCCCGGAGAGTTCGGCCACCGCCCCGGGGGGGCCCTCCACCGGCAGGCTGAAAAAGCGGCTGGTGGAGATGTGATCCATCAAATGGCAGCCCAAACCACCGGAGGGATCGACCAGGGCTGGTCCATCCAGTCCCATCTGGGACCGCAGCAGAATCCCCAGGGTTTCAATCGTGGAGGCGCACAGCACCACCAACTCCGCGCCCACCCGCTCCACCCGCCCGGTGGGGCCGTCCAGCAACACCACCCCTTTGGCCCGCTCTCCGGCAGGGTCCATCCACAGGTGGCTCACGGTGGCCAGGGGGCGCACCCGCACCCGCCCGGTGGCCAGGGCCCTGGCCAGGCTGGAGCCCTGGGCGCTGGAGCGGGGCCAGCCGTTGGCCCCCCCCTGGCCATTGCCCTTGGCGAAGCCGCGGGAGGGGATCAGGGACAGGCCCAACTCCCGACCCACGGCCTGTCGCAAATGCCGTTCCCCGGGAGTGAGGGGCAGGGGATCGAGGGTGTGGCCATCCGGCAACTGGGGCAGGCCATCCCGTTGGCCGTGCACCCCGAGAAACCCTTCCAGACGGGAGTAGTAGGGGGCCAAATCCTGGTGGCCAATGGGCCAGCAGGGACTCCTCCCATCCCATTGACCCGCCTTGAACTCGTAGTCGGAGAGCCGCAGGGTGATCCCGCCCCAGGTGAGGCTCTTGCCACCCACCTGGCGACCCCGGCTCCAGAGAAAGGGGGCCGCCGGTGGGGTGAGGTAGGGATGGCGCCGTTCATCGATGAACAGCTCGGGGTTGTGCTTCCAATACCCGGGGTGGTTGGCCTGCAGTCGGTTCCGTCCACTGGCCAGAAAGGCCATGCGGCGGAGGCTGTTGAGGGGCTCCCGCCCCAGGGCGCGGGCTCGATCCAGATCGGGGCCGGCATCGAGCACGAGCACCCGCAGGCCAGCTTCCGCCAGCACCATCGCGGCCACCCCGCCGCTGGCCCCCGCTCCCACAACCACCGCGTCCACCGGATCCAAGGGAGCGGGCCACCCCGTTTGTGAAGCCATCAATGCACCGCGACCAGGGAAAGTCTTGCCAGATCGAACGGGCTCAATTTACAATCCTGGCAAAAGAATGACTTTGTTGGCTAGCAATTGACATGATACGTTTATGGTTTGTTGATTTTTGGGCCGATTTTAATCCGAAAAACAATTTCTTCACCCACACCTTCGACCTCCTCGGCATCCAGTACAAACTCACCCGCTTTTGGCCTGATGTCCTGATTTACTCGGTCTTTGGTGACCAGCATAAAAAATTTCATTGCCGCAAGTTATTTTATACTGGAGAAAACGTCAAGCCCGACTTTCAGAGCTGTGATTACGCCATCAGCTTTGATCCCACGCCCGACCCCCGCAACCTGCGCCTACCTGTTTACATCTATCACGCCTGGTACCAATCCCGAGGCCTAGGCCTCGCCGAAGGGACAGACTCCATGCTGGGCCTCCTGCTGGATCGGACCAAAATGGAATCATTTCCCGAGCCAAGGGAACGTTTTTGCAGCTTCATCTTTGGCAATGGCAAGCCACAAAAAAGGAACGAATTCTTCCAGGCGCTCAGCGGCTACAAAACCGTGGATTCCGCCGGAAGATGGATGAACAATACGGGATACACTGTTGATAATAAGATCAAGTTTTTACATCATTACAAGTTTAATATCGCCTTCGAGAATGAAAGTTCTTTGGGCTACACCACTGAAAAAATTCTTGATCCCTTATTGGCCGGCGCCATTCCCATCTATTGGGGGAATCCAGATGTGGCCGTTGATTTTTCTCCCCACTCCTACATCAACGCCATGGATTACGACTCCACTGAAGAATTAATTGATGCCATTATCCAGATTGATCAAGACGACAACCTGTTTCGACAGTACCAGCACGCCGCTTGCTTCACCGACAACCAGCCCACCCCCTACTGGGACATGGGACGCCTGCACGAGTTTTATCTCAAGGTGTTCAGGACCTAACGATCCTCCAGCGTCAAAACCGGATGATCAAAAAAAATCAACCCCTGGAGTGGAGTTGATGGGTTCCTCACAGCAAACAACTGCCTGAGATGGTTGGTTGATTTGGTGGCGGGGGCGAGATTTGAACTCGCGACCTTCGGGTTATGAGCCCGACGAGCTACCAGACTGCTCTACCCCGCGTTATGTAGCCATGATACCAGGGCAAGGGGGAGGGCCTCAGGACCGCAGATCTCCGAGCACCTCCAGCCGGAGATGGGGGGCGGGCACCAGAAAGCGCTGGTCCATCTCCTCGAAGGTCATCGGGGTGAGCCACTCCAGCTGCTTCAGCAGGTGCAAGGCCACCGCCTGCTTGGCGCGCGTATGGCCATCCTCCACTTTGATGGCCACGCCCAAGCCCTCGCCCACCCGGCTGAGGCATTGAATTCCTTCCGCCCCCCCCTTGCTCACCACCTGGCCGTGGGCCCGGCGCATCAGCTCCGTGTCAAAACGGTCGTCCCCCGCCACCAGCTCCGGATGGGCCAGCATGGCGCGGCTCAGCCGTTCCAGATCCGGCTGGGTGCCCGCCCCCAGGTGGGCGAACAGCAGGGCCATCTGGGCCAGCTGAAGCCGCAAGGTGGGGGCGCCACAATCATCCCGGGCCGCCACCAACTCGGCGGCGGGGAGCCCCAGCAATTCGCCCACCCGCTTCAACACCTCCCGTTGAAGGGGATGGTCCAGCCGCAAGTAGCTCTCCAGGGGCCAATGGAGCAGACGGCAGGTGGAAAGGAAGGCGGCGTGCTTCCCCGAACAGTTGTGCCGCAAGGGGCTCAGACCGGGCCCCGGGGGCGGGCACTGCAGCTGTTCCACCTCCAGCTGGGCTCCCCACAGGAGACGAAAGGCTTCCCTGGCATGGCCCGTGGTGCCGGCATGGGACGCGCAGGCAATGGCCAGGCCACGCTCTCCACACCCGTAACGCTCCGCCGCTCCACTGCTCACATACACCGTGGCTTGAAAGGGCTTGAGGGCCGAGCGCACAAATCCCAGAAGCTGGGGATCCCCGGCCCGCATCAACACCCGCCCCCGCTGATCGCACACCACCGCATGCACCCGGTGCGTGGATTCCGGGATGCCATCCCGCAGTAGGCGCACCCTCAGTGGGGGCACCTGGGAACGGTTGGCCCCAGAGAAGCTGGACGACAGGGACATGGTGGGCGAAGGGATGCGGCGAAAGCCGAGGGGTGGAACCTCAGAGAGCCTGACAGAGGCCGGTTCCCACCCCCATCAGGAGCAAAATCCAGAGAATTCCCCGCCGCAGCCTCTGGAGCACCGGATCGACCTGGTGACGGGCCACCAACAGATCTTGCTGGCGCCAGGCCAGGGGCTTTTCCCAAACCTGACCGTCATACCAGCCGGATTCCTCGTATTCCACCCGCTCCGACACCAGCCGCCGGTTGACATAGGACCAACCCAGCCACTGGCGCAGCAGCAACACCAGGGGCAGCCCCAAACCGAGGGTGAGGGCCGCGGCCCCAATCCGAAGGGGGTGATCCTTGAGGCTCCAACTGCCGCTGGCCACCATCCACCCCAAGGGCACCGTGGCCATCCAGGACACCAGCAAGGAGCGCAGCAAGTTGGTGGCTCCCTTGGCGGGCCAGGAAAAAAACCAAGAGCGCTCCAGCTGCTTGTATTCCTCCAGAGGGCGCTGATCCTGGGAGACGGGACAGGCGATCGATGGATCGTTCACGCCGTTTGCTCAAGAGGGCGAAAGGGGAGACGCCAGGGGAGAGACCGGGGTGGCCGCGGGGGCGGCGGGAACATAACGGTGCTGCTCTCCATGGCCCCAGAACGTTTCCAGATCGTAGAAGTGCCGTTCTTGAGGCGTGAGCACATGCACGATCAACTCGCCGTAATCGAGCAACACCCAGCGCCCTTCGGACTGGCCCTCCCGGCGCAGGGGCAAGCGACGGGCCTCCCGCTCCAACCGATCCTCCACCGAGCGGGCGATCGCTCGCACCTGCACATCAGACAACCCCGAGCAGATCACAAACCAATCCGCCAGGGAAGAGATGTCTTCCACCCGGATCAAGCGAATGTCCACCGCCTTGCGGTCGTCGCAGGCTTCGGCCGCCAACTGGGCCAGAGCGGCGCTGGGTGTGTCATCCATACACATTCTCGCTGCTGAGGGATTGTCTGGACCCCTGCTGCTGGGCCATCTCCGCCCTGGCCTTGCCCGCGCTCTTGCGCAGGGCCTCCAGACGGTCTTCGTAGAAGGCCCGTTTGCGCTTTTTCCGACTCTGCTCCACCAGCTCTTTGAGGGCCCCTCCAAGGCTCTTGTAGGCATTGGGCAGGCTGTACCCGAAGCGGCAGGCCAGTTCAATGGCCCGCTCATCGGCCTGGATCGCGTCTTGCAGCCGCTTTTCTGAATTGTTTTTCAAATACAGGCGGTAGCCGGCGAAGCCGGACAAGCCCGCGGCCACCAGCAGCAGCAAGCCATCCTGCACCCAAAGCTCCCCGATGGCCCCCCCCAGGCCGATGGCCAGGGCCGCCATCTCCCAGCCATCCCTGGGAATGGAATCGTTTTGGATCCGGCCCACCTCATGCCAAAACAGCAAATTGCGGTGGTCGAGGGCCAATTTGTCCCAGGTATCGAGATCCACCTGAATTTCCACCTCATCCCTGCCGATCTCCTCCAGGGTGATCAGGGGAGGGTCCACCGCCGCCGCGGCTTCCACGAACACCCAGCTCTGCATTTCCGGGGGAAGCAGCCCCTTCAGGCGCTGGAGTTCGCTCATCGGCGGTGGAATGGGGATCGTGGCTCGCTGAGCAGATTAGCGATCCAACCCCGCGAAAGGGTGAGCCAAGGGAGGGGAAAGCCGCACGCATGAGAGGCTGGGTCTGTTTTGCCCTTCCTCACCCCATGCCCCGCCGCACGGATCTGCGTCGCATCCTGCTGCTGGGCTCGGGGCCAATCGTGATTGGGCAGGCCTGCGAGTTCGACTATTCCGGCACCCAGGCCTGCAAAGCCCTGCGGGCCGAAGGCTTTGAGGTGGTGCTGGTGAACTCCAATCCCGCCTCGATCATGACGGATCCCGATCTGGCGGATCGCACCTACATCGAACCCCTCACGCCCGAGGTGGTGGCCCGGGTGATCGAGAGGGAACGCCCCGATGCCCTGCTCCCCACCATGGGAGGCCAGACCGCCCTCAATCTGGCGGTGGCCCTGGCGGATCAAGGCATCCTGGCCCGCTTCGGCGTGGAGCTGATCGGCGCCAACCTTGAGGCCATCCGCAAGGCGGAAGACCGCTTGCTGTTCAAGGAGGCCATGGAGCGCATCGGCGTCTCGGTGTGTCCCTCCGGCATCGCCAACACCCTGGAGGAGGCGGAAACGGTGGGTGAAACCATCGGCAGCTATCCGCGTGTCATCCGGCCAGCCTTCACCCTCGGTGGATCGGGCGGGGGCATCGCCTACAACCCGGAGGAATTTCGCGCCATCTGCAAAAGCGGGCTGGAAGCCTCCCCCGTCTCCCAAATCTTGATTGAGAAATCCCTGCTGGGCTGGAAAGAATTCGAGCTGGAGGTGATGCGTGACCACGCCGACAACGTGGTGATCGTGTGCTCGATCGAAAATGTCGATCCCATGGGCGTTCACACTGGGGATTCCATCACCGTGGCGCCCGCCCAAACCCTCACGGATCGCGAATACCAGCGTCTGCGCGATCAGGCCATCGCGATCATTCGTGAAATCGGGGTGGATACGGGGGGCAGCAACATTCAATTCGCCATCAATCCTGCCAACGGTGATGTGGTGGTGATCGAGATGAACCCCCGCGTCTCTCGCTCCTCCGCCCTGGCGAGCAAGGCCACGGGGTTTCCCATCGCCAAAATCGCCGCCCGCCTGGCCGTGGGCTACAACCTGGACGAAATCATCAACGACATCACCGGGGCCACGCCAGCCTGCTTCGAACCCACCATCGACTATGTGGTGACCAAAATTCCCCGCTTTGCCTTTGAAAAATTCCGGGGCAGTCCGCCTGTGCTCACCACCTCGATGAAATCCGTGGGGGAAGCGATGGCGATCGGGCGCAGCTTTGAGGAGTCGCTCCAAAAGGCGCTGCGGTCGCTGGAAACGGGCCTGGCCGGCTGGGGATGCGACAAAAGCGATGACCAACCGGCCGCGGAGGATCTCGACCGTCAGCTGCGGGTGCCCTCCCCGGACAGGATCCGGGCCGTGCGCGCGGCCATGCGGGCGGGGCGCGACGACGGCGAGATCCACCAGCTCAGTGGAATCGATCCCTGGTTTCTGGCCAAGCTGCGGGGCCTGCTGGAGGCGGAGCGACGCCTGCTGAACGGCCGGGGCCTGGCGGAACTGGACGCTCCAGCCCTTTGGGAGCTCAAAGGGCTGGGGTTCTCCGACCGCCAGTTGGCCTGGGCCACGGGCAGTGATGAGCTGAGCGTGCGGCGGCACCGCCAGGGGCTGGGGGTGAACGTGGTCTTCAAAACCGTGGACACCTGCGCCGCGGAATTCGCCTCCAGCACGCCCTATCACTATTCCACCTACGAAAGGCCCCTGTTCCGCCTGCGAGAGGACGGCACCTTGGAGAGCCAGCCGCCGGCCGACGAGGTGCGACCGGAGGAGCGGCGCAAGGTGATGATCCTCGGTGGGGGGCCCAATCGCATCGGCCAGGGCATTGAATTTGATTACTGCTGTTGTCACGCCTCCTTCGCCCTGCGGGACAGCGGCTTCGCCACCGTGATGGTGAACAGCAATCCGGAAACGGTCTCCACCGACTACGACACCAGCGACCGGCTCTACTTCGAACCCCTCACCCTGGAGGATGTGCTGAATGTGGTGGAGGCGGAGCGGCCGGAGGGGCTGATTGTGCAGTTCGGTGGCCAAACCCCCTTGAAGCTGGCCATCCCTCTCATGCGCTGGCTCCAAAGCCCGGAGGGCTTGGCCACCGGCACCGCCCTCTGGGGCACCTCGCCCATCTCCATCGATCGTGCGGAAGACCGGGAACAGTTTCAGGCGATCCTTGAGCGGCTGGAGATTCGCCAACCGCGCAATGGCCTGGCCCGGGGCGAGGGGGAGGCCCGCGGCGTGGCCGAACGGGTGGGCTATCCGGTGGTGGTGCGCCCCAGCTACGTGTTGGGCGGCCGGGCCATGGAGGTGGTGTACGACGAGGCCGAGCTCAACCGGTACATGGCGGAGGCGGTGAGTGTGGAGCCCGACCACCCGGTGTTGATCGATCAGTTTCTGGAAAACGCGATCGAGGTGGATGTGGACGCCCTCTGTGATCACACCAACACGGTGGTGATCGGCGGGCTGATGGAGCACATCGAGCCCGCGGGGGTGCATTCCGGGGATTCGGCTTGCAGCCTTCCGGCCGTGAGTTTGCCGCCGGAAACCCTCGCCACCATCCGCGGCTGGACGGTCGACCTGGCCCGGGCCCTGGAGGTGCGCGGCTTGATCAATCTGCAATTCGCCGTGCGGAACGGGCTCGTTTACATCCTGGAAGCCAATCCCCGCGCCTCCCGCACCGTTCCCTTCGTGGCCAAGGCCACGGGAGTGCCCCTGGCGAAACTCGCCAGCCAGATCATGGCGGGCGCCACCCTGGGCGAGCTCGGCCTGCGCGGCGAACCCCAACCCCCTCGGCAGACGGTGAAGGAAGCGGTGCTGCCGTTCCAGCGCTTCCCCGGCTCAGACACCCTTCTCGGTCCGGAGATGCGTTCCACCGGGGAGGTGATGGGGATCTCCGAGAGTTTTGGCCTGGCCTACGCCAAGGCTGAACTGGCGGCGGGGGAAGCGCTTCCCACCTCGGGCACGGTGTTCCTCTCCACCCACGATCGGGACAAGCCCGCCTTGGTGCCCGTGGCCCGGGAACTGGCGGCGAAGGGCTTCGCCCTGGTGGCCACCGCCGGCACCGCCGCGAGGCTCAGAGCGGAGGGTCTCCATGTGGAAGAGATTCTCAAGGTGCATGAGGGCCGGCCCAACATCGAGGACGCCATCCGCTCGGGAGAGATCCAATTGGTGATCAACACGCCGGTGGGTCGCCAGGCCGCCCATGACGATCGGGATCTGCGCCGCGCCGCGCTGGAGTACGACGTGCCCATCGTCACCACTTTGGCCGGGGCTCGGGCCGCCGTGGAGGGAATCGCGGCCCTGCAGGAGCACCGCACCGTGGAGGTGACCGCCCTGCAGGACATCCATTCGCCCTGGCGCGGGGCAAACTGAGGCGCGAGCCAAACTGGGGAGTCGGTCCTAGCTCCCCGCCACGGCGGAAAAGAGACGCCTCATGGCGGTCAGCAATCCGTGGCTTTGCTGGCCCCTCTCCTCCTGGCTGAGATGGTCGAGTTCGGCACGGCGCGCGGCCACCAGGGCGGCGAAGCGTTCGAGCAGTTGGGGATCATCCTGAAGGAGGCGCTTCACGGCCGGTCGCCCCACCCGCAGCAAGCGACACTCCTCCAGCGCACGCACCGTGGCGCTGCGGGGGGCGTCGAGAAACAAGGTCATCTCCCCAAACACCTGGTGTTCCCCGAGCGTCGCCACCACCCGCTCGCGGCCGTCCAGCCGTTTGCTCACCTCCACCCGACCAGACAGCACCACATACAGCGAATCGCCCTCCGCCCCCTCGCGCACGATCACCTCCCCGGGGCCGAAACTCGCGGTTTGACTGGAATGGGCGAGCGCCAGCCGTTGCCCCTCGCTCAGGTCGGCAAAGAGCCCGGCGCGCCCCAGCTCCTGGCAACCAACCTCCGGGGACACCGGGACGTCGAGATCCCCTACGGGATGGGGCCGCCTGGGTTCCACCTGGCGCACCGGGAAAGGGATGCTCTGTCCCTCGCGCCGCAGGGCGTACCAGATTTGGGAGAGCAACGCCCCGCGGATGTCGAGCTGGGACACCCCTCCCCCGGCCCTGTTCCACACCTGGATCTCATAGGTGATGGCGCTGTCGTCAAAGCTGGCCAGCCGCACCCGGGGGGCTGGATCAGCCAGCACTTCGGGGTGGGCGGCCACCAGCTCGGTGAGCAGCTTCTCCGCCCGAGCCGGGGGATAGTCGTAGTCCAACCCCACCTTGAACCTCTGGGCGCAGTGGCCGAAGTGGGAGCGGTTGTTGAGCACATCCGAGGTGATCTTGCTGTTGGGCACCACCAGCAGACAGTCATCCAAGGTGCGCAGGGAGCAGTCACGCCAGCTGATGGAGGTGACAATCCCGCTTTGGCCGCTCGACAGCTCGATCCAATCCCCCACACGAAAATCATCGGAGAGCTGCAGTTCCAGTCCGGAGATGAGATCCTTGAGGGCTTCCTGGGAAGCCAAACCCACCACGGCGGTGAGCACGGCGGAGGTGGTGATCAAGCTCAGCAAATCCAGCCGGGCTTCCTGCCGCAGGATCACGATCGCCGCCAAAGCGCACCCCCCCAAGGTGAGCAGCTGCACCAGCAGCTCCGGAGGCTTTCGCCACCAGCCCACGCCCGCGGGCCACTCCAGCCCCAGCCAGATCAGCAGCCGGATGGTGGCGAAGGCCACCAGGAGCTCGTCCGCCAGGGAAAACCAGAGCCGTTGCCCCCGGGGCACCAGCTCCAGGGGCACGGTCGCCCCCAGGGCCCAGCTCGCCGCGGCCAGAAGGGGCAACACCAGGGGGGGCGGGGGCAGCTTGCGGCGCAAGCACCAGAGCCTGAGGCCCAGTAGCCCCACCACCCCCAACAGCACACTGAGCCCGATCCGCGTCAGAGTCATGGCGATCCATTGAATCCCCCAATTCTCAGGAACGAGGTTGGTGAAAAACAGGCTGAGGCGCTGGAGGGCTACAAAATAAGGAGTCCCTCCCGCGGCCGGCCTCGGCGGATCGCTCCATGGCTGTCACCCGTCTCTCCCGGCGCCACCGCGCCAGCCTCCTCGGCGGTGTTCAGATCGTGGCCCTGTGGCTGGGAGTGGCACACCAAGCCCAAGCGGCGGAGACCGCCGTGGTGCAGGAAATCCTCGACGGCAAGGAGCTCTACATCGACCAACGGCAGGCCCGGGTCAAGGACAAGGCCAACTCTCCCCAGCAACTCTCCACCCGCGACAGCCGGGGCCAAATCCTTTTCAACGGCGGCGCCGTTGGCCGGCTCAATCGGTTTTCCCAGCTCCGATTGGGAAGCAGCTGTTTTCTCGTCGACCGCGGACAGGTGCTGGTTTCGGGCAAGCAGAATGGGTGCACCCGCTCAGCCCGCCTGAGTGTGCGGGGCACCAATTACGTCGTTGAGGTCAACGAGAGCGGCGAATCGGAAATCTCCGTGCTCGAAGGCAGCGTGGAGGTGGAAACCCTTCGGGATGGCGAGCCCACCGGAGCGCCCAAATCCATCCTGGAAGCGGGCCAACGGCTGAGGCTTTCCCCCCTGGGATTGGTGTTGAGCCTGCTCAAATTGGAGGCGGGAGATTATGAGCGGATCCTCAGCGGCCCTCTCTTCCGCGACTATCAGCTGCCCCTGCCCGGCTTGGATGCCTTGCGCGCCCATCTCGAAAGCCGCTTCCCCGGTCTCAACCTGCTGCCCCTGCCCTCTCTCCCCC
>JBKCPG010000021.1:0-3470 GCA_046309395.1 Cyanobacteriota bacterium
GCGACAGCGCGGCGGCAAGGGATCGAGCCCTCAGTGTGCCCGGGCTTCCCGCTCAGCTCCCCGCCACGATCGAGGGAATTGTGCGCGTCGCCTATGAGTTGAATTTCTCCGATGTCCATCTCGGCGTCGGGGAGGAACCCCGTTATCGCCATCGTGGGGAGATGCTTCGCACAGGCTGGCCGGCGACGGATCACAACACGTTTCGGGATTGGCTCCGCCAAATGCTGGCTCCCTCCGATGTGGATGTTTTCCATCGGGAGAAAGAATTTGATGGATCGTTCAGTTTCCCTTTTGTGCGGGTGCGCATCAACCTGCTGGAAGCTCTGAAGGGAAGCGCCATGGTGTTGCGTTTGATTCCCTCCAAGATCCCCACCGTTGAGGAGTTGAATCTCCCGACCCAGCTCAAGCTCATCGCCGAGCGGCCAAAAGGCTTGTTTTTGGTGACAGGGCCAACTGGTTCCGGCAAAACAACCACCCTCGCGGCCATCATCAACTACATCAATACGGCCATGCGGCGACATATTATTACCATTGAAGATCCCATCGAATTTGTTCATGATAGTAAGTTGTCCCTCGTCCGCCAGCGCGAGGTTGGGCTGCACACCAAGCTGTTTCACAATGCCCTACGTGCCTCGTTGAGGGAGGATCCGGATGTGATCCTTGTCGGGGAGATTCGTGATCAGGAAACACTCAATACCGCCCTGGAGGCCTCCCAAACAGGCCACCTTGTCTTTGGCACCCTGCACACCAATTCAGCCGTGCGCAGCATTGAGCGGGTGTTGGGCATGTATCCACCCCAGGAACAGGACAATGTGCGCCGCGCGATCGCGGAGTCACTTCTGGCTGTCTTGTCCCAGGGCTTGATCAAAACAACCGATGGCAAGCGCATGGCTTTCTTCGATTTCTTCATCAATACGGATGCCTGTCGTGATTACATCCTGACGGGACAACTGGATGAGATCGAACAGATCATGTCCCGCAGCGCCTTCGATGGCATGGTCACCACCAACCAATCCTTGCTCCGCCTGGTCGAGGAGGGGCGCACCGAAGGGGATGAGGCGATGCGCCACAGCCTCAAGCCAAATGAGCTGGCCCAGGCCTTGCGAGGCCGCTACTGAGCCCTGCTGGGGCAGAGGCGACTTAACCGTGGTGCGCCAAGCGCGCCACCACGAGGACGGTGAGCCCCACGGAGAGTCCGAGCATGGCCAGGCGGCCATTCCAGATCTCCGCCTGGGGAGTGAATCCCCTGCGCCAGGCATTGAGTTCTTCCTGGGTGACGGGCTGGGGTTGGGCGTCGCTCTCAAAGCCCAGGTTTGGATAGGGCGCTTCGGTGGTGGCGGGTTGGGCGGTGGCTGGATGCCCGTCGGGGGAATCCATGGGCGGTCGAGCCGATGCCATGGCTGAAGCCCACTTCGCGCTGGGCCGTTAAAGTACAGAAAATCTACTGGATCTTCCGACGGAGATCGCGCCCCGCCGCCGTGCCGGTTGGGCGAGAGGCGCCGCGGAGGGAGGGCTGAGGGTTTGGGGGGCTCAAAAGCACGGTTCCGTCTCGTAGAGCCGGTCCGCCTCCTCCAAGGGGAATCGGGCCGCCACTCCCAGGCGAAGCGCACTGGTTTGGCCCGCCATAAGCCGCTGGAGGGCGGCGCGACCAATCATCGCGGCGTTGTCGGTGCAGTAGGCCAGCGGCGCCACCCGCCAGCCGATCCCTCGCCGCGCGGCCCGCTCCCTCAGGCGATCGCGCAACCGTCGGTTGGCGGCCACCCCCCCCACCAGCACCAGGGTGTCGAGGCCCTCATCCTCCGCGCAACGCAAGCTTCGCTCCACCAGCACCTCGGCCACCACCTCCTCGAAGCTCGCGGCCAGATCGGCCAGGGGGAGGGGCTCGTCGAGCTCCCGCAACTCGCGCGCCCGTCGCCCCACCGCTGTTTTCAAGCCGCTGAAACTGAAGTCGTAGGGATGAAAGCCCCCTTCTGGCAGCGATACCCTGCCTTTGGGAAAGGGAAACCGCCGCCCATCCCCGCCCATCGCCGCCCGCTCGATCGCGGGTCCCCCCGGGTAGCCCAATCCCAACAGACGGGCCACCTTGTCGAAGCATTCGCCCGCCGCGTCATCCCGGCTGCGCCCCAGCCGCTGGTAACGCCCCGGGCGCTCGACCCGCACCAGTTCCGTGTGCCCTCCACTCACCAACAGCACCAGATGGGGCAGCGGGGGTGGAGTGGCCTCCAGCCAGGCCGAACACAGGTGGCCCTCCAGATGGTGCACTCCCAAAAAAGGCTTGTCGTGCAGACGCGCCAGGGTGCGGCCCATCACCGAACCCACCAGCAGGGCCCCCACCAGCCCCGGTGTCACCGTGGCCGCCACGGCGTCGATCGCCCGCAAAGGCAGGCCACTCTCCCGCTCCACCCGTTCGATGAGCCCCGGGAGGGCCTCCAGATGGCGCCTTGAGGCGATCTCCGGCACCACCCCGCCCCAGCGGGCGTGCTCCTCCACCTGGGAGGCCACAACCGACGCCAGCACGCCCTCCTCGCTGACGATGGCCGCGGCCGACTCGTCACAACTTGTTTCGAGGGCCAGGACTGACGGCATGGGCTCGGTGGCCCTCCCTTACTCTCCGCCATGACATCTTGAACCGCGGCCCCCTCCATGCGCCGTCTTTTCGCCTTTCTCCTCACTGCCTTCCTGATCTTTGGATGGGCGCCCTCGGCCCAGGCCGACATTGGCGGGCTCACCCCCTGCACGGAAAACGTTCGTTTCCAGCAGCGGGCGGGTGCCGCCAAAACCGACCAAGCCAAAGCCCGCTTCAAGCTCTATAGCCAGGCTCTTTGCGGCGCCGATGGCCTTCCCCACCTCATCGTGGATGGCCGCTGGAGCCACGCTGGCGACTTCATCATTCCTGGCATCGCCTTCCTTTACATCGCTGGCTGCATCGGTTGGGCTGGTCGCACCTATCTGATCGCTGTTCGCGGCGAAAAAGACGCCACCATGAGAGAGATTCAGATCGACCTCCCCCTCGCTTTCAAGAGCACCCTGGCCGCCGCCAGCTGGCCCCTGGCCGCCCTGCGGGAATACACCGGTGGCAAGTTGGTCGAAGTGGATAGCAAGGTCACCGTCTCGCCGCGCTGATCGACGACTGGCCCAGGAGTTCTCTGGGCTTTTCCTCCACTCCACCCGCCACCCGCCACGGCCCCCACCCGACACGCCATCATGAAAAAGTTTCTGACCACGGCTCCAGTCTTCGCGGCGATCTGGTTCACCATCACCGCGGGAATCATGATCGAATTCAATCGGTTTTATCCCGATCTTCTCTTCCACCCTCTCTAGGGAACAGGGCCCTTCTCCGCCCATCCAAATGGCCCGCTAGGGCCTTTTTTTTGTCCTCTCCCGCGCCCCCCCCCCGCCTCAGGCCCGCCCCCGACCCCTCAGCCGCTCCCGCTCCCGGCCGGCGGGCGCTAAAACCCCATTCACCAGCA
>JBKCPG010000022.1:0-25812 GCA_046309395.1 Cyanobacteriota bacterium
CCGCTTGCTTCGCGGGCTGGAACAGGGTTGAGTATTTATGGGACATGAGGCGACCAAGGCGCTCTTCGCCCACTGGAACGAGGTCAGGCGCGGTCCGGCGGCTCCGGACCGCAACGATCTCGATCCCGCCCTGATCGGGCCCCTCCTGGCCGATCCGCCAGTCGCCCAGGAGGGGCGAGCGCCCAACCCGGACGACCCCGATTGGCCCGCGGCCACGGGGGAGGCCATGCGGGTGGGGGTGGAAGCCGCCCTGGCCGCCGCCGTGATCGACGCGGCCCGGGGGGCGGACACTCGGGTGGTGGTGTTCACGGGGGGCGACGGGCGGCTGCTGCGTCAGCGCACGGCCGCCTGCCTGGAGGAGCAGGGCATCGCGGCGGCCCACAGGCCCCTGTTGTGCCTGAGGAGCCTGGCGCGCCTCCGGCCAGAGGGCTGAGGGCGGGGCCGCGGCCTCAGGCCAAACCCAGATCCGCGAGGATGTCGTCGGCCATGGTTTCGGCCTTCACTTTGAGATAAACGCGTTCGATCTTGCCCTCGGGATCCACCACAAAGGTGTGGCGCATCATCCCCATGTACTCCCGGCCCATGAACTTCTTAAGGCCATAGCTCTCATAGGCGCTGGCCACGGGGCAGGGCTCGGCGTCGGTGAGGAGGATGAAGGGCAGGTTGTACTTGGCGATGAACTTGCCGTGACTGGCGGCGCCGTCTTTGCTGATGCCGATCACGACGATGTCATGGTCACGGAGCGTGCTCCAGCGATCCCGAAAATTGCACGCCTCTTTCGTGCATCCAGGGGTGTCATCCTTGGGGTAGAAGTAGATCACCACTCTCTTTCCCTTGAACGACGCCAGGTCGACAGGCTTTCCCTCCTGATCTGGAAGGGTGAAGGCGGGAGCCGGATCCCCGATGGCGAGAGCCATGGCACAAGATGGATGGAGGTGAGAGCCTAGATGGAAGCCCGAAGATGAAGGATGGGTCGGGGACCTTCGCTTGAAGTGTGCGGCCGATGATTTGGCGTGACAACACAGACAAATCAGTCAGGTGTGGCTAGGTTGAAAAAGAAGTCGTCTTCCAACCACCCGTGTTCAAGCGTCTGCTCGCTGGTCTCACAGTGGGAACGGCATTGACTGTTGTCGCCGTCCCCCTGTCAGCCCAAGCCGCCACCAATCCTGTCCGCTGGAATACCGGCGGCGCTGTTTGGTCCACCAACCAATCGGCCTTCGACACCTTCCTGAAAACCGGTGCTGTCACCGACCGTGGCCTCGCTGGTGGCCTGGCCCGCTCCGGCTGGACCGCCACGCAGGTGCGTGATGGCATGAACAAAACCTATGACGTCGACCTGGTGGGGGTGTCGCGTTTCCTTTACTCCGATGCCGGCGTGAAGTTCCTGAAAAACGCCACCGCCAGCTACTTCCCCTACTGGAGCATGAACACCTACGCGGTTCAGGCTCTGCGCTCGGCCATCATCTCCGACGCCGCGGACGGCTCCATTTCCTCCGCCGGCATCATGAGGGCCCTGCCCACCGATTTCCGGTTGGCTGACTTCTGCAACACCTACACCGGCGCCCAAAACATCTGCGCCGAAGGTCGTTGCAAGGCTGGCACGGCCCAGTGCACCTCCCTGCTCTCCTGGTACGTGTTCCTGCCCGCCTGCATCGAGGCCAACCAGGTTCTGGATCCCGTGGCTGAAGTGCGGACCCCTCCCCCCAGCGCCCCCGTCGAGCCGATCCGCGGCCTTTGGTGAGCCCCTTGGGTTCAGTTCTTCCGTCCCCGGCCCCGGCCGGGGCTTTTTTTTGGCTCGGGGACTTGGGGCCACTGGCCCTCCAGCACCCCATGGTGGAGGCGCTGGGGCAGGCGGGACCCCAGATGGGCTCGAAACCATCCCCGCAGGGCGTCCAGGTCGTCGGGGGTCAGGCCCGCGGCCGTGAGGGAGGCGCGGTAGGGCGCCGAGGCGGCGAACCAGCGCTCCAGCAGCCGTTCCCCCAAGAGGAGTTCGAGGGATTCCTCCCACCCCCGCTCGCCCACTCGCCAGCCCTCCGCCTGAAGGGCCGCCACCAGCCCCGGGGGCGCCCAAGATCCTGGCCCCAAGCCCCTCGTCTCCGCCTCCACCACCCGATCGAGCAAGGCGGGGTCGAGAGAGGAGGCCCCCCCCGGGGGGCTCGGAAGCGCCAACAAGGCCCCGGCGGGACCGACCCGGGGCTGGCTGAAGAGCAGGCGCAGGCGGGCTCCGGGTACGGCCAGGGCTGAGAGGGCCTTGACCCAGGGCCCGAACTCCTCGCCCGGGCCGGCGAGCCGGGGCTGGCGCGCCACGATCCACTCAAACCGTCCACCGGGCTGGCCCAGGTGTCCCAGGGGCTGGGGGTCGTCGTCCGGCACCACCAGCAGCTGGGGTCGCACCAGGGGATCCAGCACCTGGAGCTGGGCCTCCAGGCGCTCCAACTCCTCCGGCTGGGACACCGTGAGCACCACCTCCCCCTCGGAGGCGTCGCGGAGCGGATCGATGGCCCATAGCAAGGAGCGGGCGCGCAGCACGAGCACCCGATCGAGCCGGCCCGGATGGAGATCCCCCCAAAAGCGCTGGCGCAGCAGGTCCAACCGCTCCCCTTCCGCCGCGGCCTGGCGGGCCAGCCAGCGCTGGAGGAGGGGATCGTCCGGGCTCGAGCTGAGGAATTCGCCAAACTCCTCCCGCTGTTCCGCCACCGCGGCCAGCTGGGCCGCCCGCCGCTGGCGGAGAACCTCCCGGCGGCCCCCTTCCCAACCCAGGCTCCCGGGCTGCCAGAACACCTGGCCCCGCAGGGCGCTGGGAAGATAGTCCTGGGCCACCCAGTGCTCCTCGTAGGCGTGGGGATAGCGGTACCCCACGCCATCGCCAAAGGCCTGACCATCACGATGGCCATCCCGAAGGTGGGAAGGCACCTGTTGCTTGCGGGCTTGGCGCACGGTCTTGATGGCGTCAAACACCCCGAGGGTGCTGTTGCTTTTGTCGGCGCTGGCCAGATAGAGGGCGGCCTGGGCCAGGGGGTAGACGCCTTCGGGGAGGCCCACCCGGTCGAAGCTGGCGGCGCAGGCTTCCACCACCACGATGGCCTGGGGATCGGCCAGGCCCACGTCTTCCCCCGCGGCGATGAGCATGCGGCGAAAGAGGAAGCTGGGATCTTCGCCGGCCTCCAGCATGCGGGCCAGCCAGAAGAGGGCGGCATCCGGATCGGAGCCCCGCAGCGACTTGATGAAGGCGCTGATGGTGTCGAAATGGGCATCGCCCCGCTTGTCGTAGAGCACGGCCCGCCGCTGGATCGACTCCTCGGCGATCGCCAAGTCGATCACCAGGCGTCCCTCGGCGTCGGGCTCGGTGGTTTCCACCGCCAGCTCGAGGGCATTGAGCAGGCCGCGGGCATCGCCGTTGGCCACATCCACCCAATGGGCCTCGGCCTCCGGGGTGAGGGAGATGGGGCGGGCCCCGTAGCCCCGCTCCGGGTCGCTGAGGGCCCGATGGAGAACGCGGCGCAAATCCTCGGGCTCCAGGGGCTGGAGGCGAAAGAGGCGGGCGCGGCTCACCAGGGCCTTGTTGACCTCGAAATAGGGGTTTTCCGTGGTGGCGCCGATGAGGGTGAGGGTGCCGTTTTCCACCCAGGGGAGGAGGGCGTCCTGCTGGGCGCTGTTGAAGCGGTGCACCTCATCAATGAAGAGGATGGTGCGCAGGCCGTGGTGGGCCAGCCGCCGCTTGGCCTCTTCCACCTCGGCTCGGAGGTCCTTGACGCCAGCGAGCACGGCGTTGAGGCTGCTGAAGTGGGCGCGGGTGCGGCCAGCGATGATGCGGGCCAGGGTGGTTTTGCCGGTGCCCGGGGGGCCATGGAGGATGAGGTTGCCCACCCGATCGGCGCTGATGGCTCGGCGCAACAGGCGTCCTGGCCCAAGGATGGCGTCCTGACCGACGAAGTCGTCGAGGTCGCGGGGGCGCATGCGCTCGGCGAGGGGGGCGATGTTGTCCAGGGTTTGCTGGCGGTGGTGGCTGAAGAGATCAGCCATCCGCCGCCCTCCTCGCGCTCCCCGGGGAGGACGCCGTCATGGCGGGCCTAGGGGGCCGTCGTCGGGGAGCCGGGGCCATGGAGACGGGCGCTGAAGCCAAGCAGATCGATGCCGCTGAAGAGAAAGCTGATGCCCACCAACAGTCCCAGCACCGAGAGCAGACCCGCCGGACTCATGGTGGTGATCAACAGGCCCAAGGCCAGGGTGACCAGGCCGTTGAGCAGCCCCCAACCCCACCCGGCGGCGTGCCGATGGGCCAGGGCCAGCACGCGCATCACCCCCCCTTCCACCAGGAACACCAGGCCAACGGCGGTGGCCAGCAGCTTGATCTGCTGGGCGGCGGGCACCACGCCAGCTTTGAACTGGAGCAGCATCCACAGGCCGGCGTAAAGGAAGAGGCTGGCCACGACCAAACGCAGAAACCCATGCCAACGGGTGAGGCGACGGCCCCGGCTGAAGGCGTCAACCCAGCCCATCAGGCCCGCCACCAGGAAGGCCACCGCCACCATCACGGTGACGCCAGCGGAGGCCACCACCGGGAAGAAAAGGGCCAACAGGCCCAAGACGATCATCACGATCCCCTCAGCCTGGGTGAGGCCCTTCAACCGGCCCGCCTGGAGCGCTTGGCGGGTGAGGGCCGTCTCCCCCCCGGTGAAAACCTCATCGTCTGGGGAGTTGAAGGTGGCTCCGGAAGGCATGGCAAGGCGAGACGTGTTGTTTAGACGGTAGGCAGGGTCAACGGTTTCGCCACCTGTTTGACCCCATCCGTCACCCACCCTCGATCCGCGGAGGGATGGGGCCCTGGCGAGCGCGCCGCCAGACCCGGGAGGGGCGCTCGCCGTAGCGGGCCAAATAGTCACGGCTGAAGGAGGCCGGGGAGAGATAGCCGCAAGCCAGGGCCACCTCGGTGAGGTTGCGAGAGCCTCCTGGCCTTTCCAGCAAGGCGCGGGCCTTGGCGAGCCGTTGCTGGCGGAGCCACTGCATGGGTCCGAGGCCGAAGCGCCGCTTGAAGGCGGCCTGGAGGGAGCGGCGGCTGTAATTGGAGCGCCGCTCCATGTCGGAAAGGCTGATCGGCTCGTCGAGATGGGCCAGCAGCCACTCCACCAGGGAAGCGTGCGGGAAGGGGGGCTCCTCCCGATCCGGGGCCTGGGAGGCCTCCAGCAGATCGGGCACCAGGAGCATCACGATCAGCCGGCGGATGAGATCGTCCAAGCGAAGCATGGGATGCACCTCACCGCTGATGGCCACTGAGCGTTCCACGAAGGCCATGGCCTCCATCAGCAGGCTTTGCCCCTTGGCGCGGCGGGGATCGGCGCGGCGGTTGAGGATGGCGGGTCGCTCCAGGGCCGCCCGGAGGGCCAGTGCGTCAAATCCCGGACCAGCGATGGCATGGGCCACCGGCAACAACGACTCAGGGGCGAAGCTCAGGATGATGCCGGAGCAGGCGGTGCAGTGCAGGCGGAAGCGGGTGCGGGCGGCGGGGATGAACAGGCAGGACTTCCGGAAGGTGAAGCTCTGGCGCTGGATGTGGAAATGGTTGGTGCCGGCCAGGTAGGGAACCACCAGCTGGGCCTCACATTTCTGCTCCACCTCCCCATCGATGGCCGAACCCCAGGTGGCCAGGAGGGTGAGATCCCCCAGGCGAAGGCAACCGGAATGATTCAGGAAGGGTTGGTCCCGCTCTGGATGGTCCCAGGTGTGCACCCGCAGGGGAAGGAAGGCACTCACCACCGAACCAAATGTGACGGTGTCGGTGGAAGCCAGGGAAGCTCCGGGGAGCTGGAGGAAGGGAATGGCCGTCAAGGGGTTCAACAGCGATTCCGAGGGGTGGCGCGGATCAGGACAGATCCGTCAAGCAAAGGCGGGAATGAGGGATCTCAAACGCCGCAGTGTGTTAGAGTGTAATGAAACTTTAGTTCTGAACAACTGGCGGATAACCGCACACCCACCACCCCACGCAAAGTCGAGCGGAAAACGCACGGCCCGGATGGCGCGGGAGGCCGTGCCGGGTAAGTTGCCGGAGGAGTCGTCCAGTCCTTTCCATGCCCCTCAACGAATACAAGCCCGGAGCGGCGTTCTCGGGAGTGATCGGCCGCACGGTGGAGGTGTCAACCCCCGCTTGGCCGGAGCCCGTGCGGGCGAGGGAAGGGTCGCCGAATGTGCTGTTCATCGTGCTGGACGACACGGGTTTCGGCCAGCTCGGCTGCTACGGGAGTCCGATCCGCACGCCCAACCTGGACGCCCTGGCGGCGGACGGACTGTTGTTCAACAACATGCACACCACGGCGCTCTGCTCGCCATCGCGCTCCTGCATGCTCACGGGCCGCAACCACCACTCCAACGGCCTGGCCTGCATCACGGAGGGATCCACGGGCTTCCCGGGCTCCAACGGGATCATCCCGTTCGAGAACGGTTTTCTTTCGGAGATCCTGCTGGGGAAGGGCTACAACACCTACGCCATCGGCAAGTGGCACCTCACTCCAGCGGAGCAGACCTCGGCGGCGGGCCCCTACGACCGTTGGCCCCTGGGACGGGGCTTCGAGCGATTTTACGGCTTTTTGGGGGGAGACACCCATCAGTACTACCCCGAGCTGGTGCGGGACAACTCCCAGGTGGAGCCGCCCCGCACCCCGGAGGAGGGGTACCACCTGACGCCCGATCTGGTGGAAAAAGCCAAGGCGATGGTGGCCGACGCGAAGCAGGTGGCGCCGAACAAGCCGTTTTTCATGTATTTCTGCACCGGCGCCATGCATGCGCCCCACCACGTGCCGAAGGAATGGGCCGACAAGTACAAAGGCCAGTTTGATGACGGCTGGGACGCCTACCGCGAGAAGGTGTTTGCCCGCCAGAAGGAGCTGGGCGTGGTGCCGGAGGGCACGGTGCTCTCCCGCCACGACCCCGATGTGCCCGACTGGAATGGGCTCTCCGCGGAGGAGAGGCGGCTGTACGCGCGGATGATGGAGGTGTTCGCCGGCTTTTTGGAGCACACCGACCACCACATCGGCGAGTTGATCAGCTTCCTGAAGGAGATTGGCGAATACGAGAACACCCTGGTGATGGTGATCTCCGACAACGGCGCCAGCGCCGAGGGCGGGCCGACGGGGTCGGTGAATGAGGGCAAGTTTTTCAACAACGTGCCGGAAAACCTTGAGCAGAACCTGGCCGCCATCGACGACATCGGCGGCCCCAAATACTTCAACCACTACCCCTGGGGCTGGACCCACGCGGGCAACACGCCGTTTCGGCGCTGGAAGCGGGAAACCTACCGGGGCGGCACGAGCGATCCCTTCATCGTGAGCTGGCCCAAGGGCATCGCCGCCCGGGGGGAGATCCGCTCCCAGTACTGCCACGCGATCGACATGGTGCCCACGGTGCTCGACGCCCTCGGCATCGAGGCGCCCAGCACGATCAAGGGGGCGACCCAAACACCGATCGAGGGCCTTTCGCTGGCCTCCTGCTTCGCTGACGCGGCCGCGCCGAGCAAGCACATCACCCAGTACTTCGAGATGCTGGGCCATCGCTCGCTGTATCACGATGGTTGGCGGGCGGTGTGTCCGTGGCCGGGGCCAGCCTTTAGCGAAACGGAGCACCGCTTCGGGGAGCCGATCAGCTACGAGCAACTCATCCAGCTCGATGCCCACGGCTGGGAGCTCTACAACCTGCGGGAGGACTTCGCCGAAACCAAAAATCTGGCGGCGAGCGAGCGCGACCGGCTGATCGCCATGATCGGCATGTGGTATGTGGAGGCCGGCAAGTACAACGTGCTGCCGATCGACAGCCGCACCACGCTGCGTTTCGCCATTGAGCGGCCCCAACTGGCGCCCGATCGGGAGCGCTACATCTATTACCCCGGCACCCAGATGGTGCCGACCAACGCGGCACCCCGGGTGCTCAACCGGCCCCACAGCATCTCGGTGGAGGTGGAGGTGCCCGAGGGCGGAGCGGAAGGAGTGCTGTTCAGCATGGGCGGCAACGACGGCGGTTTTTCGATCTATGTGCTCGATGGCGTGTTCACCTACGGCTACAACTATGTGGCCGACAGCTACTTCCATGTGCGCGCCAGCGGCGCCGTGCCCGCGGGCCACCATGTGCTGAGCGTGGAGTTTCGGCCCACGGGTCCGGCCGATGTGGCGGCGGGCAAGGGCACCCCGGCGCACATCACCTTGTTTGTGGACGGGGCACCGGTGGGCGAGGGCGACCTGCCGGTGACGATCCCCTTGAGCCTGGGGCTGGCCGCCGGCGTGGCGGTGGGCCATGACCCCGGCTCCCCCGCCGTGCCCGACTACCAGCCGCCGTTCCCGTACACGGGCCGGGTGCGCCGGGCCCTGGTGGATGTGAGCGGCACGCCAGTGGAGGATCTGGAGGCGAAGATCCGCATGGTGCTGGCCCGACAGTAGGGCCATGCCCATCGCCATCGCCCTCACCATCGGCGGCAGTGATTCCGGCGGTGGCGCCGGCATCCAGGCCGATCTGAAGACGTTCACGGCGTTGGGGGTGCACGGCTGCTCGGCGATCAGCTGCGTGACGGCGCAAAACACTCTCGGGGTGAGCCGGGTGGATGCCCTGCCGCCGGAGGCCCTCACCGCCCAGATCGAGGCGGTGGTGAGCGATCTGGCGGTGGGGGCGCTGAAGACGGGGATGCTGCTGAACCAGGCGCTGATCGAGGCCACCGCCGCCGCCATCGCGCCCATGCGGGTGGCCAAGCTGATCGATCCGGTGATGGTGTCGCGGGCCGGGGCGGTGTTGCTGGAAGCCGACGCGATCGAGTCCTACCGGCGTTGTTTGCTACCCCAGGCGGAGCTGCTCACGCCCAACCTGCACGAGGCCCACCTGCTCTCGGGCCTTCCGGTGCGGGACGGGGCGGAGGTGGAGCGGGCGGCGTCGGCGCTGCTGGCGATGGGGCCAGCGGCGGTGTTGATCAAGGGCGGCGGGCTGGCTGAGCTGCGGGGCCGCGATTACCTGCTCTCCGCGGCGGGCCCGGGCCGGTGGCTGGCGCACGCCCCGATCGACACCCCCCACACCCACGGCAGCGGCTGCACCCTGGGGGCGGCGATCACCGCCTACCGGGCCCGGGGGCTGGATCTGGAGGCGGCGGTGGTGGCGGCCAAGGGCTACGTGGAGGGCGGACTGCGCCGGGCGCTGGCCATTGGCGGGGGGCAGGGGCCGCTCTGCCACTGGCATGGGCTGGAGCCGGGATGAGTCCATTGGTGGAACAGACACGGACCTCAGCGGCATGCCATGACGTGAGAGGAACGGCCGCGGGGCGCCGCTCCATCGGCTGGTGAACGCGGATCTCGCTAGTCCCCAGCTTCGGGATCAGCCGCCAGAGAGAACGCGGTGGGGCGTTTTGCTTGATGACGGTTGACCGCGAGACGAGATGGGTGTCACATGCTTGGGATGGCTGGGGCAAATAGAGCCAGTGGCATCTTTCGACCAGACACTCAGTGACAAACCACACGTCCTTAACCTATCAATAACAGTTGATGGCTTAACTGAAAAGGTCTGTCCACGGCCCTCGGATCTGCCCCATGGCTTCCAGCTGGACCTCCCGATACCCCTTCATCGGGATTCCGTTCGCCGCTGTGTTCGGCACGGCCCTGGTTACTTCGCCACTCGCTCCCTCGGTGGCGCTTGCCCTGGAGAGCGAAAATCAAACCTCCACCCTCCGGATCGGCGGCTCCAGCACGGTGTTCCCGATCATGAGGGAAGCGATCCAAGCCTTCCGCGCTGGAGGGAACAAGACCAGGATCGATCTCAAGGAGACTGGGACCAGCGATGGCTTCAGACGCTTCTGCGCCGGCCTGCTTGAGATCGCCAATGCCTCGCGCCCGATCAACAGCAAAGAGCTCAAAACCTGTGCCAGAAACCGCATCAGCTTCATTGAGCTGCCAATTGCTTTCGACGCCCTTTCGATCGTGGTGCATCCCGCCAACTCCTGGGCAAGGCAGATCACGACCAAGGAGCTGGCTCGGCTGTGGGGGCGCCAGGCCGAGGGAACAATCGACAGCTGGAACGATGTGAACCGCGACTGGCCTGATCGACCAATCAAGCTGTGCGGCCCTGGCAAGGACTCCGGAACCTACGATTATTTCAACAAGGCCATCAATGGCGCCATCGGCAATTCAAGGCAAGATTACACATCCAGCGAGGATGATAACGTCATCGCGAATTGCGTCGCCAAAAGTCCAAGTGCTTTTGGCTATTTTGGCTTCAGCTACTACAAGGAAAATCAAAACAGACTCAGGGCCCTTTCGGTCGTGACATCGACAGGCCCAGTGAATCCATCAGTTGCCAATGTACAGACAGGCCGCTATCAGCCTCTTTCAAGGCCGTTGTTTATCTATATCAATGATAAGGCTCTCGCAAGCAAGCCTCAAGTGCAGAAGTTCGCGACATTCACCATTCGCAACGGACTCAGCCTTGTCGCGGCAGCGGGAGACATCCCCCTCCCCGCCAGCACGTATCGACTGGTCGAATCGAAGCTTTACAAGCGGATCACTGGGAGCGCCTTCTCTGGTGATCTCCCTGTGGGCCTCAGCATTGGGGAGGTGCTGCGACGGAGTTTTGATGCCAACAAGCTCCCCCAATTCCGCTAGTCATGATTAGATCATCCTCCAATTCGACGCAGTCCCAGGGCGGGCTTTTCCATGAGCCTTCAACAGAGGTTCGGGGGATGTCCCGCCGCTCGCTGCTCTTCCACCTGCTGGGCCTGGGCACCGCCTGCGCAGGGGTCTCCTTGGCCGGGGTGATGCCCACAGGTTCGGTGAGGGCTGCGCCAACGGCTCGAAAGCATCCCGGGGAGCTGCCGTTCAAGCCCCTCCGCGGACCCATCCCCCTGACCACCGACGGCCTCAGTGCCCCGGAGCAGCGTCGTGCCTACGCCCGTGTCACCCTACGGGATCAATTGCTGGTGGCTGAGGGTTACCATGCTGAGGTTCTGATGCGGTGGGGTGATCCGCTGGGCAGCGGGCGCTTCGGATTCAACAATGACTACCTCGCCTTCACGCCCTTGGATGGGCGGCGGGCGTTGTTGACAGTGAATTTCGAGTACATCAGCCCCCGCCCTTGGGTCGCAGGCTACAGGGAGGTCATGGGCCGGGAACTTCCCTTCCAGGAGCTACGGAAGCTCCTGGCGGAGCGGGGTGGCCGCGTCGATGCCCTGACCCTTGCCGTGGATGATCCCCTGCGGCGCCCCCTGATGGAGGTGGCCACCGCGGCGATGGAAGATGTGGGGATCGGTGTGGTCGAGATCGTGCGCACTGCTGATCAGAGCTGGAGCCGCCGCCGCGGCCGCTATGATCGGCGCATCAGCGGTCTCACTGGTCTGGAAAGCGCGGAGGCGCGATTGCGCTGCAGCGGACCGGCGGCGGCGGTGTTCCGCAGGCTCCAGAAGCTCGGCCACGACGATGGCCTCGGCGATCGGATCATCGGCAGCTTCGCGAACTGCGCAGGCGGCCAGACCCCTTGGGGCACGGTGCTCTCCGCTGAGGAAAACTTTCAGAGTCATGTGGTCGAGGCGGTGTACGCCGATGGCAGCTCACCCCCGCCGGCGGAGCGGCCCTTCCGATTTGATGGCGATCGGCTGGAGGGCTTGGGCAATCCCTTCGGCATGGTGGGCAACAAGTACGGCTGGATGGTGGAGATCGATCCCCGCCGTCCCGAGCTCCCGCTGGTGAAACACACGGCCCTGGGTCGCTTCCGCCATGAGGCCGTGGCCGTACGCGCCCGCGCTGGAGAGCCGCTGGTGGTGTATTCAGGCTGCGATCGCCATGGAGGACATCTCTACCGTTTTGTGAGCGCCGCGATCGTACGAGACCCCCGCGATCCAGCCAACTCGAGGCTTTTGGAGCGGGGTCGGTTGGAGGTGGCACGATTCGAGGCGGACGGCGGTGGTCGCTGGATCCCCCTGGAGCCACGAACGCCGATCAACCCACTGCCACCATCCCACTTCTCCCGTTTCAATCGACCCGCCACGCTGCTGATGCCGCATAGCGACAGGAACAAGGCGGGCGCCGAGCCGTTGGAGAGCGATGACCAGTTGAATGCCTACCGGAAGCGCTTCGGGACACTGGCCGATCTCTACACAGGCCGTGGGGAAGAACAACTCGGGGCGATCCTGATCGACGCCCACCTGGCCGCAAACGCGGCCGGGGCCACCCCCACGGCAAGGCCGGAAGACACCGAACTCGATCCACGCACAGGCGATTTGCTGATCACCTTCACCGCCGCTGGATCGGACGGGGAGGGACAGGCCGATCCAGCCATCTTCCGGGGGCCGGCCGGCGAGCACGGCTGGCCCTATGGCTGGGTGATGCGGCTGGAGGATGGGCCCGCCATTTCGAAACAACCGGGAGGAGCGTTTCGTTGGCGGATGGTGGCCACCGGCGGAACCCCCTGGCAGGGAGGCATGGGGTTCGCCAACCCGGACAACCTGGCGATCGACAGCGGAGGCAACGTCTGGATGGTGACCGATCGGGCCGCGGTGAACGGGAGCGCCGATGTGTTCGGCAACAACGCTTGCTGGATTTTTCCCGCCACGGGGGCGGAAGGCGAAGAGCCGCTCCTTTTCGCCACCGGCCCGATGGAATGCGAGCTGACCGGGCCCTGCTTCGATAGCGGCGAATCCACCCTGTTTCTTTCTGTGCAACATCCGGGCGAAGACAACGCCACCCACCACGGTGGCGACGAGGAGGTGCAGGCCTACACTCTTCGGGATCGCAATGGCGGGGGCTTCGAGCAGCTCAGGCAGGTGCCGCTTGGTTCCAACTGGCCGGCCGCAGCGTCGGGCACCCCACCGCGTCCAGCCGTGGTGGCCATTCGTCGCCTGGATGGCGGGCCACTGCTGGGGGGCTCAGCAAGACCACACCATCAATCCCTTGTGGCGCCAGGGGCACCAGATTGAGATCATCTTCTTGGCCAGGGGAGATGGCGGCGCCTCAGGATCGGCGAGCTCACGCCAACACCTGAACGTTCCAACACCGGAGCGCCGGCGTTCCTCGGTAGTGGCTGAGCACACTGAGAGTGGCGGTGTCGAGCAGGAATCGACCGCCTTCCCTTGGGGGCAGCTCCAGCCAGCGGGCGGCCAGCACCCGCAGAAGGTGGCCGTGGGCGAAAAGGATGGCAGGGCTCCGGGGATCCTGAGCTCGCAGCCGGCCCAACACCCGATCCACCCGCTCACCTACCTGCCTCGGGCCCTCCCCCTCTGGACATCCGTCCGCAAACACCTGCCACCCGGGGGCCTTGTGGTGGATCTCCTCGGTGGTGAGCCCTTCATAGGAGCCGTAGTTCCACTCCACCAAGTCGGCGTCAATCTCAGCCTCATCCCCTATCCCCGCCAGCTCGCAGGTGCGCCGCGCCCGACGCAGCGGGCTCACCAGCACCCGAGAAAAACGCTGGGTGGCCAGCAACGGGGCCAACATCATGGCCTGTCTCTCCCCCTTGGCGGTGAGCGGAATGTCGGTGAGGCCCGTGTGTCGCCCTGAGAGGCTCCAGCTCGTTTCGCCGTGACGCACAAGCACCACATCGGTGGGTTGGAGGGTGAGCTGAGTCATGTCAGAAGGATTGCCAGTTGTGCTCCAGCTTCACCCGCCCGGCTGGAGGCAGGAGAAACCGACGTGGCAACAGGTTTTCGTGGCAGGCTCCGGCATGGGGATCGGCCGCCATGTCCCAGATCACCACGAAGCGAAAACAGATCAGCTGGCCCGCGGAGGCTCCGAAGGGGATCTCGTTGAACCAGGTGTCCGCGTTCACGAATTCCAGCCGGGGTGCGCGACGCAAATCCCAATCTCCAAGCTCTGGCACATCGCCACTCACCACCACGACCTGACCCAGTTGGGTGTAGAAGCCATTGAGCTGAAACTTCACCACCACCGGGGCCTCCACGGCAGGCCCGACCACGCTCAGCACCCTGGCCGTCTTGGCAGGCAGGGGCAGATGCCGGATGGCGCCACCCTCCACCCGCACAAGCTCGCCACTGAGCAGGCAGCGGTGCTCCCCATCGGGAAGATCACACCGCTCGATACTGATGGTGGTGGCATCCCCCTGGTTGAGCAGGGTGAACACGCGCGAGTCGCGATAGCGACGCGTAAAGGCATAGATCATCTGGCTCACATACTGTTGTTGGTGGGATCCATAGGCCAGAGCCCGATTGCTTTGGCGAAGTTGGGCCAACACCTGAATCGCCTGAAACAACGACCCTTCTTGATCCCAAGCCTCCATCATCGGTCGGTTGTAGGGATCCTGGCCGCAGTTGGATTGATTGACCAAATACTGCTCTGTACCATAGAAGATGCAGGGGATTCCCCGAAGGGTGAACAGCAAAATAATGGCCAATTCCAAACTCTCGACACACTCACACACCGACAAGAATCTTGGCATATCATGATTGTCAATAAACGTCACCAATTCAGTGGAGCGTTTGTAGACATGATCTAGCCCCAGGATGGCTTCCACCTGCCCAAAACCGCCCGGAGGGGATCCGGAAAACGCTCCCCGGATGGCAAAGGCGAGACCAAAATCCAAGAGCGACATGCCGCTATGGTTGGCATAGACTAAAGTGCGTTGATCATGAGGACTACCGAAACCATACTCCCCGAAGATGAAGGTTTCAGGATGGGCACGGCGCAGATCACTTACGAACTCCTGCCAGAACCAAAGCGGCATGTGTTTCACCGTATCCACGCGCAGGGCATCAAAACCCACATCCAGCCAGCCAATAATCGCGGATTTAATATACTCCCTAAATTCTGGATTGGCCTCGTTGAATGTTGCCAGCCCCATCATCTCGTGATGGACCTGCTGGAACTCATCCTCCCAATCCGTGATCGGACCATAGTGATGATAAAAGCCTTTGGAATCATTGTTGAAATCAGCCAGCGGCACGCCATCATCATAGATAACCCCCTTGCTGCCATTGATCTCTGGTGAGCTGTGATTGCAGACAATATCGAGGATCAGCTTGATTCCACGCCCGTGAAAGCAGTCCACCAGTTGGCGGAGGGTGCGCGACGCCCCCAGCGATGGGCTGTCGTCAGGGGCGAGGAAATGCGGATTGAGCCGTTTGAAATCCCGCGTCCAGTAGCCATGCATCGGCGCCTGCCCGTATTGAAGGCCATCCACCTGCTCAAACAGGGGGGAGAGCCATAGGGCTGTGACCCCAAGGGCCTGGAGATAGTCGGCTTTTTCCATCACCCCCTTCAGATCTCCTCCCCAGTAGCGGCCCCAGTGCTGGTGGCTGGGATCAAACAGCCCCTCTCTTCCTGTCAGGTCATTATCGCCGCAGCTGTTGAAGAAGCGATCAATCACGATGAAGTAAATCGTTTCCTTGCGAAACTCCATCTCCGGCGTAACCAGGAAACCAGCTCCATCCGGAGCCAGTGTGGGCCTTGGCGGTTGGGAGAGGTCCATCCTGACGGCAACAACTCCAATGGATTTAGCCATGCCCATGGATTGCGGTGTGATGGCCATCACCAGCGGGAGACATCTGTCCTTCCTCTCTCCGCTTGGGTGGTGGCACGCTCGAACGGCAGCCTTGGCCTGGAACTCCACCTCAGGGAGCGCTTGCCCGGGCTGGCACTGGTGGATCCCGAGCTGCTCACAGCCGGTGTCTTCGCCAATGCCCTGCGGCCCGACGGGAGTGAGGCGGCTTTTGCCTCGGGAAGGGAGTTGTTCCGGGTGGTGCGGAGCGTTCTCCAATCGGACTGCTCTGAGGATCTCTTCACCCTCCAAGGCCGTCAGCGGCGCCTGCTGCAGTGGTGCCCGGCTCAGCAAGGCTCCCCTGGCTCTCCCGCAAGCCAGTGGTGGGATGTGTGCGCCAAACCGCTGGCGGGAGATCACCTGCTCTGGTTGAAAGTGGTCAGCAGCCTCGACAGCCGCCGCCTTGCCAGAGGCAACTGGCTCCAAGACACACTCAGTCGCTGGTGGCTCGCGTTAGAGGGCCTCCAGGAGTCCCTGAACGCGGGCATTCGACGGTGGTCGTGGGGGGGGCTTGTGGGAGCGGTCCTGTTCGCGCTTGTCCTTGTGGCGGGAACCACCAGCTTTGGATTTGGCTCGCCATTACGGGGGTTGCTGCTCACCATCGCGCTGCTGAAGGGGGAATACATCGATGCCCTCAGCGCCATGACAGGTGGTCGCCCCCTGGTGGCCGAACAACTGGGTCTGGCGGCCCTGAGCTTGGCCTTTGCGCTGGGCGGCACTCTCTTGACGGCCTGGCTGGTGGCGGTGATCCTTGATTGGCTCCTCGCCAGGCGCCTCGGAAGGCGTGAGCCAGGGCCACTGGCGGCTGGCAAGAGCTTTGTGCTTGTCGTTGGGGGCCAACGCCTTGCTCGCAGACTTGAGAGGCTCCTGTCGCAAAGCCGCTTTCGGGTGCGGCGGGTGCAGCCGGATGGGCGGGAGCCGTCGGATCTGGCTTTTGACAGTTTGGATCGGGCACTTCGAGTGCTGCGCCATGGCCGATGCCAGGGGGTGGCTGTGTTGGGGGATGACCTCATGGCCAATCTAGAGACGGCCCTCGGCCTCCAGGACCGTTGGCCCCATGCCCGACTGGCGGTGCAATCCCATTCCCTCAGCTGTGGGGCGGAGCTGGGCCGCCTCTTTCAGGGGATGGAGGTGGTCAATCCCTTGGAGTTGGCGGCGGAGGCTGTCGTGGCAACCGCGTTTGGCGAGCGGGTGCGGGAGGTGATCCGGGTGGCCGACACCAATCTGCTGCTCACCGACTACAGGGTGGAGGAGGGGGACACTCTGGCCGGAAGAAGCGTTGGGCAGATTGCGGAGGGATATGGCGTGATGCCGGTGTCGCTGACCCCGGAGGGGCAGACGAAAGCGCTGGTGTTGCCCCGACTCGATCAGGTGATGCAGCCGGGGGACTCACTCCTTGTGTTGGCGGCCCTTCCTGGGTTGCGAGCGGTGGAAGCGGGCCAAATGCGGCCCCCCTCCTGGCGCCTGGAGCTTCAGGGGATGGGCGTGGGGGCGGACTGCTTTGAGGCCCAGATGCTGCTGGCGCGCTATCTGAACAGGCTCCCTGGGGATGTCGCGGTCTATCTCGACTGTCAACGAGCTTCGCGTCTGACCCCCCCGCTGCATCAGGCCCAGGCCCGGGAACTCGAGACGGCCTTGCGGCGTCTTGGTCTGCGGTGCGCCCTCCTGGGGCCGGGCTGGCATGATGAAGAGGCCCGCACAAGCATGCACTAGCTCACACCCGCTCTTGAGCTCTGGCAGTGTCAATTGGCATGGACACGGCGATCATCACCCCCCGCTATCGCGAAGCCCTGGTGTGGGCTGCTGAGCTGCATCGCCACCAGCGGCGGGAGGGGAAAACGGTTCCCTACCTCTCCCATCTCATCGCGGTGAGTTCCCTCGTGTGGGAGGACGGTGGCGACGAAGACCAGGCCATCGCGGGCCTCCTCCATGACGCGATCGAGGATGCGGGCCAGAGCCACGCCTCGATCGGCGAGCGGTTTGGGCCTGGCGTGGCGGATCTGGTTCAAGATTGCACAGACCCAGGCAAGAACCAGACACAAAGCCCATCAGATTGGTTCCACTGGAAACGGCTCTACCTTGAGAGCCTTTCCCACAAACCTGAGGCCTCCCTGCTGGTGACCGCCGCCGACAAAGCCCACAATGCTTGGGATCATCTGCTGGACAGCCAGCTTGATCCCACCTGCCTGCGGTGGGGCTGGGCGAATTTGGAAGCCACGGCGTGGTATTTCCTGAGGTTGGAGCAGCAATTGCAGCCGCGGCTCCCGGGCAGTCGCTCGGTGAAACGGCTCACTAGGGCCGTGGAGGCGATTGTGTCTCTGCCCGCGTTGTGTGGGATTCCCCCACGGGGGGAGAGTCCTCAGGAGTGGGCACTAAGCTACGAACAAAGACGGGTGAATCGGTCAGTGAGTCCCGATTGAGCGTCGTTCACCCCTTGAGGCGATCAGTTGCCCTCACCCGCCTTAAGCGCTCATCCAAGACCTGAAGGCTCTCCAGAGCAAACATCGGAAATTCCTGAATCGCCAGCAAAAAATGCTCACGATTCATGGGCAGCAATTGCACGGGGCTTGCTGCAGTGGCACTGCAATAGCGTCGCCTTTGGGGATCCACCATCACATCAAACCCAAAACAATCCCCGGGCTCCAGTGATTCATAAATTCCCTTGCCCCATTCCATCCTCACCGAGCCTTCGATGATGGCGTAGAGGCACTCACCAGGATCGCCCTCCGCGAAGATCACATCCCCAGCATGGCGAGTTTCCAGCTGCCGGCCATTGGCCAGGGAGCGAATGGTTTCTAAAGCAATGTTGGGTTGGAGTGGCATGGGAGGCAAGAAAAGACCACGAGGGAGAGGACGCGTAGACGGACCCGACGGTTCAAGGCTGGACGGCGGCCAAGGCCACTCTGCCTTTCTCCAACACCTCGACAGGCAGACGGATGAATCCCAGGCCGCCCGACATCGCCTGGGCGGGATCAGAAAGGGTGAAGCCAAACACTTTGTTGAGAGTGTCATGCTTTGGTCCATTGCCGGTTTTGTAGAGCAGGATCCAGCTGAAGGTGACGATTGGATAGCCCGCCTGTGGATTTGGATTGCCGCCAGTGAGGTCAGGCCCCAGATCAATCGAAGCCAGCGCCTCCTGTTCACTCTCTGAGGTGGGTTTCACTGTCTTGCCCGAGGCATTCGTGAGGGCGGCAGCCTGGAGGGGGGCCTTCACAAAAGCCGCTTCCACATAGCCCAACCCCCCATCCACCTGCTTGAGCTGGGCCGCCACCCCCTCGTTCCCTTTGGCGGCGGTTCCCACCGGCCACTTGACGCTCTTGGCGGCTCCAATCTGCCGTTTCCAGGTGGCGTCGATGGCGGCCAGGTGGGCGGTGAAGTTTGCCGTGGTGCCTGACCCATCGGCGCGCACCACCACCTTGAGGGGCTTGGCGGCGCAGCCGAGCTGTCTGTAGTCGCTGATCTTGCCCTGGAAAATGCCCACCAGTTGGGCCTGGCTGAGTCTGAGGTCACAGCCTGGGTTGTTGTAAGCCACCGCGATGGCTCCAGCCGTCATCGGAATCTGCACCACGCCCTGGGGCACCTTGGCGATTTCCTCTGGCTTCATCGGCACGTCACTGGCACCGAAATCAACCGTGCGTGACATGAATTGCCGCACGCCTGCGCCGGACCCCACGGATTGGTAGTTGACCCTCACGCCCTTCCCGGCAAGTTCTTGAAACCACCGCTGGTAGATGGGGGCGGGGAAAGAGGCACCGGCGCCGCTGAGGGTGCTCGTGCCGCCGCAGCCCGCCACGGAGATGGCCAGGCCAATGGCCGTGGAGCTGGCAAGCACCCTCCTCACGCGTTGGCAATGGACTAAGGGCATCACAGACGACAACGAGAACCTCAACAACCGTAAAAGCGGCTGATGTGCCGGGCATTAAGGTCTGGTTATGACTGCTCGGACGTTTTTTGCGTAGCGCTTTCAGGAGAAGCTTGGGATAAAGACTCGTTAATCCTCCCTTGATGTGTAATGGCACTGGGCGGTTCAAACTCATTTGATTCCCCTTACCCTTCGGCCCCATGTCCCTGACTCCAGAGCGGCACGCCCTGTCAGGCACGTGCCAAACCAGCGAGGATCAGGAGGGTGAGCTGGCGCTTATCGATGCCTGGTGGCGAGCCGCCAATTATCTCGCGGTGGGGATGATCTACCTGCAAGACAATCCCCTTCTAAAAGATCCCCTGCGGCCGGAACATGTGAAAAATCGCCTGTTAGGGCATTGGGGCTCCAGCCCAGGGCAGTCCTTCCTCTGGGCCCATGCCAATCGGGTGATCCGCCACCACAACCTCGACATGATTTACCTCTCTGGCCCCGGCCACGGGGCACCGGGGGTACTGGCGCCCACCTACCTGGATGGCTCCTACAGCGAGATTTACCCGGATAAAAGCCAAGACGCCGAGGGGATGCGACGGTTCATGAAGCAATTCTCCTTTCCCGGACACATCGGCTCCCACTGCACCCCCGAAACCCCCGGCTCCATCCATGAGGGGGGTGAGCTCGGCTACGTGCTCTCCCACGCCTGCGGCGCGGTGTTTGACAACCCCGATCTGATCGCCCTGGCCTGTGTGGGCGACGGGGAGGCAGAAACCGGTCCTTTGGCCACGTCTTGGCACATCAACAAATTTCTCAATCCGATGGTGGATGGGGCTGTGCTGCCGGTGTTGCATCTCAACGGCTACAAGATCGCCAATCCAACCCTTCTGGCTCGCATTCCCCACGACGAGTTGGCGCAACTGCTGAGCGGTTATGGCTGGCAGCCGATCTTTGTCGAGGGGAGTGATCCCATGCCCATGCATCGGGCGATGGCCGCCGCGATGGACGAGGCGATCGAGCGAATTCAGACCATCCGCTGGGAGGCCCGCTCGAGCGGGATCGCGGAACGCCCAATCTGGCCGATGATCGTGCTGCGCTCCCCCAAGGGCTGGACGGGACCCAGGTCCGTGGGCGAGAAGAAGGTGGAAAATTTCTGGCGGGCCCATCAAGTGCCCCTCACGTCCCCAAAGAAGGATCCCGAACAGCTGCGCCTCCTGGAGGACTGGCTCAAGAGCTACCGGCCTTGGGAGCTGTTTGACACAAACGGCACCTTGGTCAGCCGGCTGCGCCAGCTCTCCCCCAGCGGCGCGCGACGAATGGGATCCAACCCCCATGCCAATGGAGGACTTCTGCGACGGCCCCTCCACTTGCCGCCACTCGAGATCTATGAGGTGCCACTGGAAAGCCCAGGCACCAAGGAGACAGAGAACACCTACCCATTGGGAGAACTATTGCGTGACGTGATTGCCCGCAATCCCCATTCCATGCGGGTGTTTGGCCCGGATGAGACCCACTCTAACCGCCTGCACGCGATCTACGAGCAGAGCAAAAAGGTGTGGATGGAGGAGTTTCTGCCTGAGGATTGCGATGGCAGCGAGCTGGGCCGCGATGGACGCGTCGTGGAAATGCTCAGTGAGCACACGTTGGTGGGAATGATGGAGGGCTATCTGCTCACCGGTCGCTATGGCTTCTTCCACACCTACGAGGCCTTTGCTCATGTGATCGCTTCCATGTTCAACCAGCACGCCAAATGGTTGGAATCCTGCATCCATCACGCCCCTTGGCGCGCCCCGATCGGCCCCTGGACCTGCCTGATCAGCTCCACCGTGTGGCGACAGGATCACAACGGCTTCACCCATCAAGACCCCGGTTTCATTGATTTGGCGGGAAACAAAAGTGGCGATGTGGTGCGGGTGTATCTGCCGCCAGATGCCAATTGCCTGCTGGCGGTGGCGGAGGAGGCTTTGGTGGAGACCAACGTGAGCAACATCATCGTCTCCGACAAGCAGAGCCACCTCCAATACCTCACCTTGGAGCAGGCCCGCCGTCATGTGGAAAAGGGCATTGGTCTCTGGAGCTGGGCAAGCAACGATGACAATGGCATCGAAATGGATGAGCCCGATGTGGTAATGGCCTGCGCGGGCGACATCCCCACCAAGGAAACTCTCGCTGCGGTTGAAATCCTCCGCAAGGAAATTCCCACGCTCAAGATTCGTGTGCTCAACGTGGTGAAGCTCTTTGCTCTCACCGACCCTGGGGAGCATCCCCATGGCCTGAGCGATCGGGATTTCGATAGTCTCTTTACGAAGCATCGGCCGATTATTTTTAACTTCCATGGCTATCCATGGTTGGTCCATCGCCTGGTATATCGCCGCACCAATCACGTGAACTTCCACGTACGCGGTTACAAAGAGAAGGGCAACATCAACACACCTTTGGAGTTGGCGATAAACAACCAGATTGATCGCTTCAACCTGGTGATTGATGTGATCGATCGGGTGGATCAGCTAGGTTCACGGGCGGCGCACCTCAAGGAGCGCATGAGGGAGGCGATTTTGGCCAACAGGGCCCATGCCCATGAGCACGGCATGGACGCTCCGGAGATCACCCATTGGCGCTGGAGCACCCCCGCCGCCCACCAGGCATGATCTCGCGCGGAACCCGGCTCAAGATAGGAGGTGTTGGTGGTGTGGCTCGCCGTCCGCGGCTCAAGCCTCAAGGCCGAACGGCTCCCCCCGACAGGGAGCCCCTGTGGAAGGGACAAACGGATTGGTAACTGGCAGCCCAACTGCTCTGCCGCTCTGATGGGCAAGGGCGCTAGCGAGGCGGCGCACCTCGTTTGGCTGCCGCCCGTCATCGCTCCCTGGCAGAGGGGGGCGGTGTCGCTCGTGGGCCATGAACCGAACCACGGCAATGGCCTGATCGGAGTCTCCGAGAGGTTGAGTGCCAACTCTCACATGGCTTGGGGCGTTAGAGCTGGTGGTGGTGATCGCGGGTGGGGGCTGACTGGCCAAGATGTGTCGCGAAGTGGAGGAATGGGGATGAACCCGCCGAGAGACTGGCTCGCGCGCAAATCCAACAATGACCAGATGCGGCTCACGCCTGAGCCGCGGCCATATTCAGCGTGAGGGGCCGCACATTCCAAATGTTCTCGGCATACTCCTGGACCGCCCGATCCGAGGAGAAAAAACCACTCCGGGCACTGTTGAGCACAGAGCTGGCCAGCCAACGGGGCTGATCCCGCCACAGAGCCCCCACCTCTCCTTGAACGCGGCCGTAATCGGCGAGATCCGCCAACACGAAGAAAGGATCTCGGCCCACAAGGTTTTCCACCAAAGGCTTGAAGAGTTCCTTATCGCCTTCACTGAAAAAACCTTGTTCGATCAGGACCAGAGCGTCCCTTAACCAGGGGACGGTCTCCAATCGATCCCAGGGGCGATAGTCGGCCGCCAAGGCTCGAATTTCATCGGCTGTGTGGCCAAAGTGGAAGAAATGCTCAGCTCCCACCCGCTCGCGGATTTCCACATTGGCACCATCCAGGGTGCCGATGGTGAGCGCTCCGTTCATTGTGAATTTCATATTTCCCGTGCCTGAAGCCTCCAGCCCAGCGGTGGAAATCTGCTCAGAGAGATCGGCGGCCGGATACACCTTTTCTCCAAGCTTGACGTTGTAATCCGCCAGAAACACCACTCGAAGAAGATCTCGACAGACCGGATCGCTATTGATCACTGAAGCGATGCCATGGATGAAGCGGATGATCAGCTTGGCCATCCCATAGCCCGGTGCCGCCTTGCCACCAAAGATCACGGTGCGGGGCACCAGATCGGAGGTGTCACCAGCCCGGATGCGCAGGAATTGGCCAACCACCTGGAGGGCATTGAGATGTTGGCGCTTGTATTCATGAATGCGCTTCACCTGCACATCAAATAGGCTCGCTGGATCCACCATCAGGCCCGAGCGCTCCTGGATGAACGTCGCGAGATGCTCCTTGCGGCTCCTCTGTGCCCCGGCCCAGCGCTCCAGGAACGCGGGATCCCCCGCGAGAGGCTCAAGCTGGCGGAGGGTATTGGGGCGGCCCGGCCAACCAGGGCCGAGCACCTCCAGCAACAGGGCGTCGAGTGGGGGATTGGCCAGGGCCACCCAGCGACGGGGCGTCACGCCGTTGGTGACGTTGGTGAAGCGTTCGGGGAACAGGACGGCAAAATCCGGCAGCAGCGTCGTGCGCACCAGGCTGCTGTGGAGCGCTGCCACTCCGTTGATCCGGTTGGCCGCAACGGTCGCCAGATGGGACATGCGCACCGTGCGCATGCCGTCTTCGCCAATAATCGACACCCGCCGCTGCAGCTCCAGATCACCAGGATGTCGAAGGCGCACTTGCCGCAGAAAGCGGCTATTGATCTCGTAGATCAACTCCAGATGGCGCGGAAGAAGCTCGGCAAACAACGCCAGATCCCAACATTCCAGCGCTTCAGGCAGCAGGGTGTGGTTGGTGTAGGCAATGGCCCGGTGGGTGAGGCTCCAGGCCTCGTCCCACTCCAGGTGGAACTCGTCCACCAGTAGACGCATCAACTCCGCCACGGCGATAGCCGGATGGGTGTCGTTGAGCTGCACGGCCCAGTAGTCGGCGAAGGCGGTCACCGGTAGGCCGCGTTTGCGGAGGTTGCGCAGCATGTCTTGCAGGGAGCAGCTCACGAAGAAGGCCTGCTGCTTCAGCCTCAGTCGTTTTCCCGCATCGGTGCCGTCGTTGGGATAGAGCACCTTGGAAAGAGTTTCGCTAGCCACTTTCCGCTCAACAGCGCCATGGAAATCGCCGGCGTTGAAGGCATGGAAATCAAAGGCCTCACTGGCTTCCGCTCGCCAGAGGCGCAAGCGATTGCAGGTGTTGACGTGATAGCCAAGCACAGGCACGTCGTGGGGGATGCCGACCACCACCTCGCCGGGCCGCCAATGCACACGCAGGCGTCCATCGCTGAGGAGCTCCATTTCCGTGTGGCCTCCAAAGCCCACCTGGCAGGCCTTCTCCGGTTGCACGATCTCCCATGGCCAACCCCCCTTGAGCCACTTGTCGGTAACCTCCACCTGAGTCCCTTCGCGGATGAGCTGGTCGAAGATGCCGAATTCGTAGCGGATGCCATAGCCAGTGGCCGGGATCTCCAACGTGGAGAGCGACTCGAGAAAACAGGCCGCCAAGCGCCCGAGACCACCGTTGCCCAAGCCAGGCTCCTCCTCCACATCCAAAACAGATTCGATCCGCTCGACACCGAAACGCCGCAGGGCCGCCACGGCTTGCTCGCGAATGCCGAGCATCAGCAAATTATTACCGAGCTGAGGGCCAATCAGAAATTCCGCCGATAGATAGGCCACCGCCTTGCAGGGATTGGCAGTTAAAGCCTCCTTATACGCCAAATGGCGGACTATCAACCTATCGCGCACCGCATAGCTCAAGGCTAGGTAGAGGTCATGGAGGCTGGCCTGATCTGCGCGGCGCCCAAGGGTGAAAAACAGATGTTCCGTGATGGCATCGAAGAGGTGATCGGAGCCAAGTCCAACTCTCTGTGGATCCCCAAACAGTGAGGCTGCGGGAAGGGAGCCATTGATGGCGGTACTCATCACGGGCCAATGATGTCTGACCAGCCTGATGACGACGAGTTAAGAGGGCACTAAGAGAATACTCAGTCGGCCAGTCCGTCACTATTCTTCATAGCTGATGCCAATAGCAAGAGATGGCTTGGGCATCGTCGTGCCCGGTAGCGGTGATGATCCAAGGTACCGGCTCAGCAGCACCGTCGGGACGACCTACCCACCCGCGAGGGCCCCGGGACTCGATGTGGAGGCGGCCAAGGGCTACGTGGAGGGCGGACTGCGCCGGGCGCTGGCCATTGGCGGGGGGCAGGGGCCACTCTGCCACTGGCATGCGCTGGAGCCGGAACAAGCCCAGCCAAAGAGAGGAGCTGGAACGCATCGCCGCGACAAGCACCAGGGCGGAGGGAGAGGCGAAAAGGCGCCGAACCCCCGCGCGTCGGCATCGCGGTGGAGCGGAAGGTGAACGCCTCATGGGGCAACCAAGCGCTTGCGGAGCTGTTGGTTCTCTATCGAGAGCTGCTGGGGGGGATCTTGATCTGGAGGGGGATGGGTCGCGCAAGAGAGCAGAGACGGTCGCCTGTGGTGTGGAGCGCGGACGACGCGCGGGCGATGAGGGGCTGGTGGTGCAACGGCTGGGAAGGAGGCCGCCCAGAAGGCTGGGATGACCAAAGCGGCAGGCTGCCATCCCTTTCGTCATTCCTTTGCGACTCACTTGCTGGAACGAAGCCAAGACATCCGAACCATTCAGGACGCATGGGCCATGAGAATCTGAACACGACCATGATCTCCACCCATGTTCTCAATCACGGGCCCATGGGCATCCACAACCCCGCGGACATTCCGTAGCACCGGATTCATGACCTTCCCAGTTTCCATGA
>JBKCPG010000023.1:0-2955 GCA_046309395.1 Cyanobacteriota bacterium
GAGCATGCGCCCGCGGGAGGTGCGCTGAAGGAATCCGAGCTGCAGCAGGAACGGCTCCACCACCGTCTCCAGGGTGATGGGATCCTCCCCGAGGGCTGCGGCGAGGGTTTCCAGGCCCACCGGGCCGCCGCCATGGCCCTCGAGCAGGAGGCTGAGCAGGCGCCGGTCGCTGGCATCCAGGCCCCGCCCATCGACGCGATGGAGGCGCAGGGCTTCGTCCACCAGGACCGGGCCGATCCGGCCGTGACCGGTCACCGAGGCCACATCCCGCACACGGCGCAGCAACCGGTTGGCGATGCGGGGGGTGCCGCGGCAGCGTCGGGCCACCTCAAGGGCGGCCGCAGGCTCCAGATCGATCGCGAGCAGCCCCGCCGCCCTCTCCACGATCGCCTGAAGGTCGTCGAGGTCGTAAAACTCAAGCCGCTGGATCAGGCCGAAGCGGTCGCGCAGGGGCGAGCTGAGCGCGCCGGCGCGGGTGGTGGCGCCCACCAGGGTGAACGGCACGATCGGCAGGCTGCGGGTGCGGGCCCCTGCGCCCTGGCCGACGGTGAGATCGAGGCGGAAATCCTCCATCGCCGGATAGAGAATCTCCTCGGCCACCCGGTTCAGCCGGTGGATCTCATCGATGAACAGCACCTCGTGGGGCTGGAGGTTGACCAGCAGCCCCACAATGTCTCGCGGTCGCTCCAGGGCCGGGGCGCTGGTGATGCGGCAGCGCACCCCCAGCTCCTCAGCCAGCACCAGGGCCATGGTGGTCTTGCCGAGGCCGGGAGGGCCGTAGAGGAGCACGTGATCGAGGGCCTCGCTGCGGCGGCGGGTGGCCTCCACGGCGATGCGCAGCACCTGCTTGAGTTCCCGCTGGCCGATGTAGTCGTCGAGACGGCGGGGGCGCAGGGAATCCTCGCGGCCGCATGGAAGGGCCGAGCCGCTGGCGGGATCGCCATCCGCGCCATCGAGTTCGGAGGCGACCGGATCGAGCAGCCGGGGCTCCGGGCCGGACGCCGGTGGTGCCGCGGCCGCCATGGGGCGGCGCCTGGGGGACGGGCCGCTCCGCTCGCCGGATGGAACGATCGCCATGGGGCCAACCTTACGGGCAGGCACCGGAAAGCGCGATGGGACAGCCCGACTGTTTCCCGGCAGGGGCTCTGGGTAGCCTCCTTCCTTCGGCCGAAGGAATCCACCATGGCGAAGGGGCCCGGCAGAAAGGGGGGCAGCGCGAAGACCGATCCGGCGAACCGGCTGCTGGCCGACAACCGCTTCGCCCGCCACCAGTACGAGATTCTCGAAACCCTGGAAACCGGCATCGAACTGCTGGGCACCGAGGTGAAGTCGATCCGGGCGGGCCAGGTGAACCTGCGCGATGGCTTCTGCCTGATCCGCAGCGGCGAAGTGCTGCTGCACAACGTGCACATCTCCCCCCACAGCCATGCCGGACGCTTCTTCAACCACGACCCGCTGCGGATTCGCAAGCTGCTGGCCCATCGCCCGGAGATCGAGCGGCTGCGCATCGCCCTGGACCAGAAGGGGCTCACTCTCATCCCCCTCAACCTCCATCTCAAGGGGTCCTGGATCAAGGTGACCCTGGGACTCGGCAAGGGCCGCAAGCTGCATGACAAGCGCCACGAGGAGAAGCGCAAGCAGGAGATGAAGGATGCGCGGGCGGCCATCGCCCGGCTCTGAATCTTCCGGGCTGCCGCCGGGTCTCAGGGGGGGGAGGCCGGTGCGGCAGGGGCCTCGGGCGTCGGCGTCGCCGCCGGCGGAGCAGACTCCCCAGCCGGCCCCGGGCCAGGGTGGAGTTCTGTCAACTCCCGTGGCCCCAGCAACCCCTGCGGCGCCACCGCCAGCCCCGGCCCGGCCCTGAGGGCCAGGTAATCAAAGGAGGGGACCCGCTTCAGAGCCGGGCGATGGCCGCGCGGGCTTCCTTCGCTTCCACTTTGCGCTTTTCTTCCTGGCGCTTGTCGTGCAGCTTGCGCCCCTTGCCCAGCCCCACGGTCATCTTGATCCAGGATCCCTTTAGGTGGAGATTGAGTGGAATCAGGGTTAGGCCCTTCTGGTCGAGGGCGCTGCGCAGCTTGTCGATTTCGCGGCGATGGGCCAGGAGTTTGCGTACCCGCAGGGGTTCGTGGTTGAAGAAGCGGCCGGCGTGGCTGTGGGGCGAGATGTGCACGTTGTGGAGTTGCATCTCGCCATTGCGGATCAGACAGAAACCGTCGCGCAGGTTCACCTGGCCCGAACGAATGGATTTCACTTCTGTGCCGAGCAGCTCGATCCCGGTCTCCAGGGTTTCGAGAATTTCGTACTGGTGGCGTGCGAAGCGGTTGTCGGCCAACAGTTTGTGGGCCGGATCCTTGGGCTTGCCACCCCCCTGTCTCCCGGGTCCCTTCGCCATGGATGGCCCCCTGAGTTCAGCCAATCCTCAGAGAGTAGTTGGGCTTTGGGACCTGGGGGATGGCCGCAGCCGTTACCCTCATGGATATGGCGATCGTGTCTTCAGGTCCCTCTCCCCTTCCCGGTGGTGATCGGGCCAAGCCTGCTGCGCCCCCAAGGCCGCAGCTGCTTGATCCGGCCGCTGGCGATGCTGAACTCTCAGGTCGGGAGGACAGTCTGCGGCCGCGGCGGCTGGCGGATTACATCGGTCTGAGTGAACTCAAGCAAGTGCTGGGCATCGCCGTCGCTGCGGCCCGGGGCCGCGGCGAGGCCCTGGATCATGTGCTGCTTTACGGCCCGCCCGGTTTGGGTAAGACGACCATGGCCCTGGTGCTGGCCGAGGAGTTGGGGGTGCGTTGCCGCATCACCAGTGCCCCCGCCCTGGAACGCCCCCGCGACATCGTCGGTCTTTTGGTGAACTTGCAGGCCCACGAGGTGCTGTTCATCGATGAGATCCACCGCCTCAACAGGGTCGCCGAAGAAATCCTCTACCCCGCGATGGAGGATTGCCGGCTCGACCTCACCGTT
>JBKCPG010000024.1:0-5057 GCA_046309395.1 Cyanobacteriota bacterium
CACCAGCAGCCTGGCCTCCACAAACATCCCTACCAGTCGCCGGCTCGCGGCCGGCAGCGCCTCCAGCCGCGCCGGTTGTTTGGCCGCTTGTCCGTCGCTGGTGAGGCGCACGAGGTGATCGATGAAAGCCCTCTCCAGCGCCGCGATCTCCTCCTCCGTGGCGCCGCTGGTGGAGAGCACCTCATCGGCTTTGCGCTGCACGGCACCCGCCAGGCCGCCGAAGTTGTCGTACTGCTGGAGGGTGAGACCGGCGCCCTCGGCGCGGCCGTCCCACAGCTCCCGCAGGGTGAACGCCAGCAAAGGCAGGGCGTCACCGCTGGGGGTGTCGCGCACCAGCCGATCGCTCAGCCCCGTCTCCAATCGCAGGCCCACCCGCTGGGCCGGCCCTTCGATCACCTGGCGGAACCCTTCGACATCCATCGGGCCCAGGAGGATCGGATCACCCGCCAGGCTCTCCAGCCGGCTGGGATGGAGCTGCAGGCTTCCGAGAAAATCCGAGCGCAAGGTCGCCAGGATCAACACCCGGCTCCCCCCCAGCTTCAGCAGCTCGGCCAGAGCAGCAAGGACATCATCTGCTTCTGTTGACGTCGCGGCCTCGCGTTCGTCGCCGCGGCCGAGCAGCTCCTCGAACTGATCGATCGCGATCACCACCCTGGCGTCCTGCTGGCCGCTGCGGGCGCGCAGCTCCTCCAGCTGCTCCAGGATCTCCTCCCCCGTGCGCGCCGACTCGCTGGGGGGCGTCTGGCCCACGGCCCGGAAGGCGTTCTCCAGCGCGGCTGCCAACCAGCGGAAGGGTTTCCTTCCCGGCCGGAAGGGATCGAGCACGATCCAGCGGCCTGGTTCAGCCCCCGCCAGCCAGGGCACCAGTCCCGCCCGCAGCAGGGACGACTTGCCGCAACCGGAGGCCCCCAGGATGAGCAGCAACCGCGAGGCGCTGGCCGTGAGGGCTTCCACCTTGGCCTGGGCCTGGCGCAGCGTCTGGTTCTGCCCAAAAAACATCGGCGCGTGTTTGCGCTCGAAACAGCTCAGGCCCGGAAACGGCGCCGCGTTAGGCTCGTTATGTGGTGGCCAGGCCAGGCGTTCCTGCCAGCTCAGGGCCCGCAGGGCCAGCTCCAATCGCCGCCAACCCTCCTGTCCGGTCAAGTCCAGATCAATGGGCACCATCGGCGTGCGCTGGGTTTCGTTCAGGAGCCGCAACGGTGGGCTGTCATCGATCCGCACCGGCAACACCAACTTGCCCGACGCCATCGCCACACCCAATTCCGCCAGGCACCACTGCGATCTGCCATAGGCCGCGCTGCAGATCACGATGACCGCTCGGCAGAGCTGAAGCTTTTCGTACAGCGTCTCCCGCCAGGAGTGGCCGACGGGGATGCCCACTTCCGGGTCGAAGTCCAGAAACAGGCTCTGGTAGCGATGATCGGGCTGTTGCTTGTTGGTGCCGCCCTGCAGCCAGTCGCGGATGCGCTCAGCCCAGGCATTGTCCACACTGCTGTGGCTGATGAAGATTGTGCTCATCGGCCCTACAGGGCTTCCCTCTCCGGACAACCTATCGCCCTCATCTCCGCCGGCAAGGAAGCTGGCGCTCAGCCCCACCTCACCCCGCCAACCAAAGCACCGCCCGCCGCCCGCTCAGCCGCCCTTGGCGGCTGACTTGATCACAGCGCTGAGGTATGGCTCTCTGATCAGCCCGGGCCAGGGGGGGGGCGAGGCGTGGAGGGCGGGAGCCCGCAGGCGGTGATGGCTTCAGAGATTCGGATCTTCAGGGGCGGATTGGGACAGCAACGTCAGGAAGGTTTGCAATCGGGCGCGGTTGGTGTCGGAGGGATCGAGCTGCACTCGGGCGGAAAGCACAACTGCCTGACGGATGCGTTCAAGGCTTTCAGCCTGGCGTTCTCTTGCCTCAGCTGCTCGATTTCTTTCTCGATCAGCTTCGTTCTCTCTTTGCTCCGCTCGATCGCGATCCGATTTTCGTTCATCCGCTGCTCGTAGCCGGGATCGCGTCGCCAGTTGAGCGTCGCGCCCAAGTGGCGCGCTGTATCCCACGCACCCAACAAAAATGATCGCCACCGAGAGAGCGATGAGGGGGATACCCCACTGCTGGGGGAGGGCGATGTTGAGCCCGGCGATGGAGAGATGGTCATAGGAGGAGAAGAGGGCGATCAGGCCGAGGGCAAGCCCACCGATGGCCTGGGTGAAGCCGAGCCGGTCGAGACCGGGCCAGGGCAGAGCTGTTGAAGTTGATTTTGGCAAAGCCGGCGGCTCATTGCCGCTGCTGGGCGGGGCGGCGGTGCTGGAGGGTGGGGGCACGAGGCTGAGGCGGTGGCGGGGAGCGAGGGCTCCAAGGGTCAATGCCACCGGCCGGCTCAAATCCTCACAGACCCCTGTTGGCGCATGGGATTCAGCCCCATCCCCTCGCACCTCCCTGGAAGAGGTCCAACGCGGCAGCCGCCAGGGAATCGCGAGCATCCAAGCAGCAGCCCAGAAAGGCTGGGCAACAGCGGCGACAGCAAGGAGGCGCTCCGGGCGGCGGCCCCCGGGCTCCAGATCAGCCGCCCTTAGATTCCGAATCAGCCGCCACCAGATTCCGGATCAGCCGCTGCTAGCCTCCGGATTGGACGCGGTTCAGCCATGCTCTCACCAGCGATCCTTCCCCGCGGCATCGCCCGCCGCTTGCGCGACGCCCTGGCCGATACGCCCGTGGTGCTGCTGAACGGTCCCCGGCAGAGCGGCAAAACCACCCTGGCCCGGCAGTTCGCCACGGAGCGGCGCCCCTTCCTCACCCTCGACGACGCCACCACCCTCGCCGCCGCCCGCGAGGATCCCCAGGGCTTCATCCAGCGCCTGGATGGGGCGGTGATCGATGAGGTGCAGCGGGTGCCCGACTTGCTGCTGGCCATCAAGTTGGCGGTCGATGATCACCGCCGCCCGGGCCGCTTCCTGCTCACCGGCTCCGCCGATGTGATGGCCCTGCCCCGCGTGGCCGACTCCCTCGCCGGCCGTTTGGAAGCCCTCTCCCTCCTCCCCCTGGCCGGCTCCGAGCTGGCCGGCACCCCGAGCCATTGGCTCGACGCCCTCTTCGCCGCCCTCGCGGCCCAAACGCCGCCGCCCTCTCCACCCCCCGATCAGCTGGCCTCGGAGCTGGGCCCGAACCTGGAGGCGCGGGTGCTGGCGGGCGGCTACCCCGAGGCGCTGCGCCGCCCCAGCGAGGCCCGCCGCCAGGCCTGGGCCCGCGGCTACCTCAACGCCATCCTCCAGCGCGACGTGCGCGACATCGCCGCGGTGGACAAGCTCCAGAGCCTCCCCCGACTGCTGGCCGCGCTGGCCCAGGTGTGCGGCCAGCTGTGCAACTACACCCGCTTGGGCGCTGAGCTCGGCCTCGACGGCAAGACCGTGAGCCGCTATCTCACCCTGCTGGAGCAGCTCTTTCTGGTCCGTCGCGTTCCCGCCTGGTCGGCCAATGGGCTGGCGCGGGTGGTGAAAACGCCCAAGCTCCAATTTCTCGATTCCGGCCTCCTCAGCAGCCTGCTGGGGCTTCGGCTGGCCGGGATCGCCCGCGACCGCTCCCCCTTCGGTCCGGTGCTGGAGTGCTACGTCTACGGCGAACTGCTGCGGCTGGCGAGCTGGAGTGACGACAGCTTCGAACCGCTGATGTATCGCGACAAGGACCAGCTGGAGGTGGATGTGGTGCTCGCCAACAGCCTGGGCCAGCTGGTGGGCATCGAAGTGAAGGCCTCCGCCAGCGTTCAAGGCAGCCACGCCGCCGGCCTGCGCCGCTTGGCCCACCAGGCCGGCGATCGCTTCCTGGGCGGAGTCATCCTCTACGACGGCATCCACGCCCTTCCCATGGGGTCGTTGGCGGAGCGGCCGATCTGGGCGATGCCCCTGGCCAGCCTCTGGCATCCCGCCCCGCCGCCCGCTTAGGGCGGGGCCAACTTCTCATCCCCCGGGGGAGGCGTCGCAGAACCTCAGCCGGTCCCGTTCCTCCTTGGGGGTGAGGGCCCCCTGGCGGTACTCCCGCAACCAGGCGCAGCCGCGGTCGATCAGCTGTTGGAGGCCCTGGACCGGTTCCTGACGCAAAGAGCCGTTCAGCGTCCAGAGCAGCAGATCGCCCCCCGGCTCAAACTCGGCGCCGAGATACCCCCCCCGCTCACCGCCAGGGCCGCGGAAGGTGGCCAGCTGCCGCCCGTTGAGGGTCCAGAGGCTGGCGGTGCCATCGAGCGACATCGCCGCCAGCACGCCCCTCCTTGGATCGGGGGAGGGCCGGAAGGTGGCGCGGATCAGGGGGCCCGCGGACACCTTGAGCGGCGGCGCCTGGAGCCGGTAGGTGGAGCCCTTCCGCTCCCAGAGGTAGAGCGCGCCATCGCTGCCGGCCAAACCGATCCAAGCGTCATCCGGAGACATCGCCAGCTCCCCTTGGCCCGACGGGATCTTCTGGCACCGATCCAGCTTCACCCCCCGGCCGCGCTGGAGCGTGGCGAAACAGAGCCTGCCATCCGCCACGCTCAACACCAGTGAGGGATCCCCCGCCCGGGCGCGGCGCGCGAAGTGGACGCTGGTGAGATCCAGCGGACGCTCATTCGGCGGCGGGGGTGGCGTCGCCACGACGCAGGGAAGGGAGCCATTGTGGAGCGCGCTCAGATCACACGTGAGCAGTTCACCGAGGGCTTCCCCTCGGGCCACGAACGCGACGGTTCGCCCATCGGGGCTGTCATTGATGCCGCTGAAAGGGGGAAACACCGTTTTGGGAAGCCGAAGCGACCCCAGCCGCCGCCCGCCCCGATCCCACAGGGCCCCGGAGCCATCCCAGGCCAGCCCCAGCAAAGTGGAGCCATCCCCGTTGAACCTCAACTTGGCCAGATCGGTGGGTTGCGGCTTCTCCAGGGCGCCCGACGGGCGCAGGGAGAGCTCGCAGGCCGTGGCGGGCAGGGGAACGTCCGCGGAATCGCTGAGCCGCACGGCCGCCAGGGGCAGCCGGCACACGGATTCCGATCCCACCACCGACCAAGCCAAGGCCTGTCCCCCAGGGCTGAAGGTGAACGCGGACACCTGCCGCC
>JBKCPG010000025.1:0-16013 GCA_046309395.1 Cyanobacteriota bacterium
CAAGCGCCAGGTAGGCGCAAGGGAACAGCAACAGACCAGACCACCCCACGAAAACGAAGCGGTCGCGCTTGAGCCAGTCATCGAGGATGTCGAACCATCCCCGGGCCGCTGGCGCGCGTCCTACAGCGATCGTCATGAGAAAAACTGAAGAACCAGCGGGTGTGGATCACCGCTGGGGTGTGGGTACTCGTTGATGGTAACAAGAGAAAGGGAGTCTCTGGGGTTGGTGACATGGCCTGACACCCTTGGCAGGTGGTGGGTTGGCACTGCCAACCTCGCTGAAGAGGCTCTGAAACGGCAAGATGGGGGAATGCCTCCCTAGTCTTGAATGACGAGCAGCACAGAGCCCCTTCCCCGCATGTCTGATCCTGCCGGAAATGTCCTAGAGCAGCAAGTTCTTGGATCTAGACGTTTTTCCAACGTTGTAGTGGCTTTAGCTGTCAGTCTTGGCGGTACCGGCTTCTTACTTTCAAGTTTTTCCAGTCGTTTTGGCAAAAATTACTTTCCTCTCATTCATTCTTCTGATTTGCCCTGGGTGCCCCAAGGACTGGTCATGGGTCTCTATGGTGTGGCGGCTCTGCTTTTAGCTCTTTACCTTTGGACAGTGATTGCAGTGGATCTTGGTGGAGGAAGCAATCTTTTTGACAAGGGAACTGGACGGGCCATTATTAAAAGAAGGGGTTTTCGTTCCCAGATTGAAATTGATATTCCTCTCAAGGACATACAAGCCGTCAAGGTTGAAGTACGTGAAGGCCTCAGCCCCCTGCGACGTCTGGCCTTACGGGTTCAAGGGCGTCGCGATCTCCCTTTGAGTCGTGTTGGTGAACCGATCCCTCTGGCTGACCTTGAATTCACAGGAGCCACGCTTGCCCGTTTTCTTAATGTCCCATTGGAGGGTATCTGATGAGATTCGCTTTGCCCTCGCCGCGTCGCGAATTCATTTTTGCTTTCTCTGTTTTTATTTTTTTAGGTCTTGGTTCGTGTTCAAAAGCTACCCGGGATCTCACATTTACATGCGACAAGGCAAATACTCCCTGTTTGTCAGGCCCTGCGATGGTTTCATTAGAAACATCGAAGGGAACTGTTCTCCTTCAGCTTGACGGAAAGAATGCACCTCTAACCGCTGGTAACTATTTGGACCTAGTCCGTAAAGGTGTCTACGACCAAACTGTCTTTCACCGTGTCATCCGATCACCCTTGCCTTTTGTCGTGCAGGGAGGTGATCCGACAAGTTCCAACCCCAAAACTCCTGTCAGTTCGTATGGAACTGGTAATTATATTGATCGATCTACTGGTGAGGCCAGACTTATCCCCCTTGAATTTCGCCTTAAGGGTTCCTCAAAATTTGTATACGGTCAAGAGATGGCTAATGCGGGCGGGCCCCAAAAACCTGAGTTGACCCATGCGAGAGGCGCGATTGCCATGGCTCGATCATCTGATCCAAACACAGGTAGTGCTCAATTTTTCATTGCCCTTGAAGCATTGCCTGAGCTTGACGGACGTTACGCAGTTTTTGGTCGGGTTGTTCGTGGCATGGAGGTTATTGACCGAATCCAGCAGGGAGATAGATTATTGAGAGCCAAAGCGGTTGTTCAGTAATTCTCTTGACGAGCTTCTTATTGTTTAGCGTCAACTTAAGCCGGAACTCTGCTTTCGGAACGAGTGGCTTTCAGCCATTCAGTATTCACACCTGATGCCCGCTCTAACGCCACTTTCCCGGTTCGTGCAATTTCAAGGATGCCATAGCCGGTCAGGAGCCGTTCTAGGGCGACCAGTTTTCCAGGATCACCGACAACTTCTAACGTCATTGCGTCATCGGCCACATCAACCACTTTGGCACGGAATACTTGCACGAGATCGAATATTGCTCCACGATTTTCTTTGTTAGAGGATACCTTCAGCAGCATCAATTCTCGCTCTACGGCTGGAATTCTGCTCAGGTCAATGACCCCTAAGACATTGACAAGCTTGTTGAGCTGCTTACTCATTTGCTCCAATGTTCGGTCGTCACCCTCAACGACCATTGTCAGCCTTGAGATTCCACGCTGTTCAGCGGGGCCAACCGCAAGGCTCTCGATGTTGAAGCCCCTGCGGGCAAACAAGCCTGAAATCCTGCTAAGCGCACCTGATTCGTCTTCCACCAGTACGGAGAGAGTGTGCTTCATCTGTCTTAAGGGGTTCCCAGCACTGCCTCAGGGTAATCGCTGGGGAGCGGGCCGTGTTGAAATCCTCTCTCAGCGACCGATTGGCAGTCCCATCAACCAGGCCAGCACCACCTCGTTAAACAGGCCTGGCTTCTCATCATGAGGACAATGCCCCGACCCTGAGATGACTGTGAGGCTCAGGTCGAGTCGAAACCGCTGGCATTGCCATCCCACATCCAGGGGCACGAGGATGTCCTCCTCTCCCCAGATCAGAAGCATCGGTCGCTCTAGCCTTTTGAGCAGGCTGGGCGCCGTCGCTTTTATGGGCCTCAGCGCCATGGACACGCTCATCGCCCGGAGAGCCGGGATCGCGCCTGGTCGACGGGCGGGACGGCCGATGACGCGTCGCAGTCCCAGGTCGCCCATGACTGGACCTAAATAGGCTGTCTGAATGGCCAAGTCGAGAAGGGGTGAGTGGACCAGCAAAGGGATGATGACCTCCAAGGGCAAGGCCCGGCAAAGGAGTTTCACGACCATCCGCTTGGTCCTCCGTCGCCAGAGTGGCCGTCGTCTGTTGCTGTCCGCCATGTCTGGACTCAGCATCAGGAGGGTTGGATCTGGCAGGGGTGCGGCGATGATTGCCACAACCAAGTCAGGGAAAAACACGCCGCACGTCAGGGCGACAAGGCCTCCTAGAGAGTGCCCCACCAAAACTGAGGGACGTCGCACCACCTCTTGGAGAAACCCGTTGAGTTGTCGTGCCCAGAGGCGATTGTCGAGTGCCAAGGAGTCCGGCTGGCTGGATGCCCCAAATCCAATCAGATCCATTCCGTACACGTTCCAACCGGCGGCGGCCAGCGTTGGCGCGTTGCGCCGCCAATGCCCGCAGCCCGCCGCGAATCCATGGACCAGAACCAGAGGTGGGTGCGTTGGCTCACCCAGCTGGCGCCAGTGGCAAATTAGGCCGTTCCAATTCCATTCATGGTGTGCCCCCCAATCGATATCCTCAATGAATGGCTCAGTCACAGGTGTCACCCCCGTTAGAACGACCACGTTTTGATAAACAAACTTGCCGGCTCATCGGCTGATGCAACCTGGTGGACCATCACGGAGGAACATGCGGTTGCGCCCCGAGATGGTTGCTCCTGACGATGGGTTGCCCTTGAGGGAAGGGGCCGCCCGCTTTCACCTCGGCACAGGTTTTTTCAACCCAGGCGCCCGTCCGGCGAGGGATCTGGGCGTGCTCCTCGCTCGCGTCCAGGCCAAACGTCGGCCTTTGCGAGTGTTGGATCTGATGGCGGGGTGTGGCCTGCGTTCTTTGCGTTACGGACTGGAGGCCCAGGCACGATCTCTTTTTGTGAATGACGCTGATCCCGCTCGCCTTCCATTCTCGCGGGCCAATCTCGCCGTCCTTGAGGGAACCTGCCTTCTGCGCCAGACAGCTCAAAAAGCTCGTTTTCTTCTTGCTGATTGTGTGCTTCGTGGCGAGCGCTTCGATTTGGTGGATCTGGACGCCTTCGGTTCGCCCCATGCTCTTGTCCCCATGGCTTTGGAGGTGGTGGCTTTCGGTGGGGTCCTTTACCTTGCCAGTACGGATGGACGAGGCTCCACGGGTCACGACAGGACCGCTGGCTTGCGGCATCTTGGGGCTTCGGCCCGATGCCACCCCGCGAGCTGGGAGCTGGCCTTGCGACTTCAACTGGGAGTGATCGCGCGGGCGGCGTGGAGTCAGGGGCGTGGGATGAAACCTGTGTTTTCCTTCTGCGATGGCCGCGCCTTTCGGACGGCCGTTCGTCTCCAGCGGCATCCCTCGCCCCATGAGGAGGGGGAGCTGGGAATGCTCGCGGTTTGTCATCGCTGTGGTGACCAACAGGTTCAGTCTTTGCTGACGTTGAATCGCTGGCGGCCGTGTTTCTGCGGCCCCGCTGGGCTGAGCGCCTTGACCGTCAGCGGGCCTCTCTGGATTGGTCCCCTGCAAGATATTTGCAGTTTAGATGCCATGGCGGAGGAGGGCCAACAGCACGCGATCAGCGTGTCCCCCTTGTCCGAGCGTCTGCGAGGTCGATTGCGAACAGACCGGGGGTGGCCTGCGTGCAGTTGGTCTCCCGGCCAAATCGCCAAAGGGATCGCGGGCTCCCAGCCCCCTCTACCAGCCCTTGTGGATGGGCTCCGGGAGGCGGGCTTTCAAGCCACCGCCAATGGTGTGATGCCCGGTTATCTGAGGAGCGACGCACCATGGAACATCATTTTGACTGTGGCGGGGGATTTGGCGCGAGCGGCTGCTAAATAGGTAGCAGCTCCACGGATTCCCCCATGGCCTCGGAAATTTTTGGCACAGCCGCTCTGTTTTGGGTGCTGATCCCCGTTGGTCTCCTTGGTGGGAGTCTGTTGCTGAAGGTTCTGAAGGATTGAGATCCTCCCTGGAGGGGCGCGTCGCCCCCCCAGCAGCTCTAGGCTCTGCCCGCTTCGGTGCATGGGTCATGAGGGTTTTGGTGGTCGGCGGCACAGGCACCCTCGGTCGACAGATCGCTAAGAGGTCTCTGGACGAAGGCCATTCCGTTCGCTGCATGGTTCGCTCCCCCAGGAAGGCCTCCTTTTTGCAGGAGTGGGGCTGCGAGCTCACCAGGGGTGACCTTCTCGACACCGAGAGCCTGGCCTACGCCCTGGAGGGCCAAGAAGCTGTCATTGACGCCGCCACCTCCAGAGCTTCAGATCCTGGATCTTGCTACACAGTGGATTGGACAGGCCAACTAAATCTCTTCCACGCGATCCAAAAATCTGGGATCAACCGCTTGGTTTTCTTCTCCCTCCTCCATGCGGATCGTCATCTCGATGTTCCCTTGATGGAGATCAAGTCTTGTTCCGAACAATGGTTGACTGCCTCCAATCTGGACTACACCATTCTTCGCTGCGCGGCCTTTATGCAAGGCCTGATAAGTCAATTTGCGATCCCTGTCCTCGAAGGGCAAACGGTCTGGGTCAGTGGAGTGCCAACTCCGGTGGCGTATATGAACACTCAGGACTTGGCACGATTCGCTGTTGCAGCTCTTGAGCGACCCCAAACGTCTCGCCAGGCTTTTCCCGTCGTTGGTCCTCGTGCTTGGACGACGGGTGAGATCACCCAGCTGTGCGAGAAGTTCGCGGGGAAGGAAGCGCGAATCGCTCGTGTCCCCCCCGTTTTTCTCGGGTTGATGCGATCTGTGGCTAGTTTTTTTGACGCGAGTGTGAATGTCGCTGAGCGTCTTGCTTTTGAACAGGTGATCGGAGGTGGGCAACCTCTGGATGCCCCGATGGAAGAGAGTTATGCCGCCTTTGGGCTCGATCCATCGGAAACCACCTCGCTCGAAAGCTACCTTAGGGAGTATTACGAAACAATTCTAAAGCGCTTGAGGGATATGGAAGCAGATCTTGACAAGGACGCCAAAAAGAAGCTCCCCTTTTGATCGCTGCGCTATAGTGCGTACGTACTACGATAGGCATTTTGACTGGTCCATGTCTATTTCTCAAATTAAAAATCTCCAAAGGCGTCTGAGTCTTCTGGAGCAGGAGGCCATCAATGAGGTGAATCGGGCTTGCGGGCATGAGCTCTGGCAGAGCCTGGGATTTGATGCCCTCGACGCCATTGAGGACTCGGAGCGGCGTGCTCGCGCGAATTTTTATTTCGGCCAACTGCAGACAGCGCGACAATTGATCGACGTGCTTGGCTGAGTGAGCAACGCTTGTAATCGCCTCTCTTCTTCGCGATTCAAGGGTCGCCACTCACCCGGGGCCATCCCGGCGAGAGTGAACGGTGGGCCACCATCCATCAAATCGATGGCGACGCGAATCAGGCGCAGGGTGGGAAGTCCTACAGCCGCTGTCATCCGCCTCACCTGTCTGTTTCGACCCTCTCGCAGACTGATCTCGATCCAGCTGGTGGGAATCTTTCGTCGAAACCGGATTGGGGGACTCCTAGGGGCCCAGAGATCCCCATCGAGAGTCCGAGCTTTCGCCTCCAGGGTGAACTGTTGTTGGATGCACACTCCGGATCGGAGGAGCTTGAGCTGGTCTTCAGACACCGTCCCTTCCACCTGAACGTGGTAAGTGCGCCAATGCCCCCAGCGAGGCTGGCTTAATCGTGCCTGCAAGCGTCCAATCGAAGTTAAAATCAACAAACCTTCACTGTCTGCGTCGAGACGCCCAACTGCGTAAACCCCTGGCACAGGGATGATTTCCGCGAGAGTGCCCCACCGGGCTCCCGCCTCGGCGGTGAACTGGCTCAGAACCCCATAGGGCTTGTGCAACAGGAGCGTCGTCAGGGTTTCGGACTTGAGGTCTTCGCCCTCTAGAATAATGGATGTAGATATTTGGCCTTCACGTTCCGCATGATCGAAACCTCCGGAGTAATTGAGAAAGAGCAAGGCAATGGATTTTACCTGGTCACCCTGGAGCAACCTGCCGGTCACCAGTGTCTTTGCCGGGCGGCGGGAAAACTCACCAAGTTTCGAATCAAGTTACTTGCGGGAGACAAAGTGTTGGTGGAAATTAGTCCCTATGACCTCACCAGGGGGCGAATCACCTACAGGGAAAGGAATGCCGGGGCGGCGAGTCCACGTCCAGCGGGAAATCGCCCCGGAGGTCCAAGAAGACGCTAACTTACGACAGAAGCGTTTCGATCGCTTCGCGGAATTCGCTTCTCTGTTTGACGCCTTGCCATTGCTTCTTTAGCTCCTTGTTGAAAAATAGTTGCACCGTCGGGGTGCCTGTGATTCCAGCCTGAACGGCAATGTCTTGATCGCTTTCGATATCAATCTCCACCCCTTGAGCCTTTCCTTTCATTTCGGAAAGAACACGCTTGAGTTGAGGCTTCAAAACATGGCAGGGGCCACATGTAGGAGATGAATACATCACAAATAAAGGCTTGGCGCCCTCGTGATAAAGGCGCCGTAAGGCATAAGCCCCTTTCTGCCATTCGTTATCGAGTGCGAAATTCTCCGCATCGCTAGTTTCGATCTGCACGGGCTGACCTGAAGGCTCCGGGTCGACGGAGTCCCGAGCCACGGTGACTGCCAATTGGTGATGGCTCAGCCAGCGCTCCGCCGCTAATGCGGCTTGACAACCACTTCCGGCGGCGGTGATTCCCTGGCGCCACTCCGCGTCAGCCACGTCACCAGCGGCGAAGACGCCTTCGCGAGAGGTTTCCGGTCGACCAGGACGGGTAATAATATAACCCCTGTCGTCTAGTTCAAGTTGATCTTGCAGGAGTTCGGTGTTGGGAGTGTGGCCAATCGCGTAAAACAGCCCCCGGACACCGAGTTGTTGACTGGCGCCAGTTGTTCGCTCTTGAAGTGTTAATCCATTCAGCCAATCCTCACCCGTTAATGCCACAACATCCGTGTTCCAGTGGACAGTGATCGCGGAATTGGCAAGCACGCGATCCGCCATGGCGGCGCTGGCTCGAAACTTGTCCCCTCGGACAATCAAGTGGACGTGACTGCCGTACTTGGTGAGGTACACCGCTTCCTCGCAGGCTGAATCACCACCCCCGACAACCGCGAGTTGTTCTTGGCGGAACTGGGGTGTCGCCCCATCACAGATTGCGCAAGCACTGATGCCACGGCTCCAGAATTCTTCTTCCCTCGGGAGACGCAATCGGTTCGCGCTGGCTCCGGTGGCCAAGATCAGGGCTTGGGTTCGGATCGTTTCGCCTTCCGAGGTCCGGATGGTGTAAGGCCGCTGGCCTAGATCGATCGACAGTGCATCAGCTTCCACCAGCTGCGTTCCCCAACGGAGCGCTTGGGCGCGGCAACGGTCCATGAGATCGGGACCCAGGATGCCATCAGGAAAACCCGGATAATTTTCCACGTGGGTCGTGGTCATCAGCTGGCCCCCAGGAATCCCCCCTTTTTGAAAGCCGGTGATTAACAAAGGCGAAAGGTTGGCACGGGCGGCATAGATCCCGGCCGTGTACCCGGCGGGACCTGAGCCAATAATCACCAGATTTTGGAGGGGGCGGCGGGAATCTCCCTCAACGGCCTCGAGATGCTCAGGGGAGCTGCCCTGTGGATGCATGGGCTAATACGGAATGAATCCGGCTTAGCTTAAGCGAGTGGGCCCAAGGCTGGGGATGCTCTTGCCTCGTAAAAAAAGATGAAGACGAAGAGAGGGAATTTAACTTTGTCTTTAGATTTCCAGAAGACCGTCGGTTTCGGGTCGCTTGGCTCTCAAGTGATTGGGAACCATCATGACGGTCTCCTTGGCCAGTTCGGGGTGAGATTCAAGTGATACCAACCATTCTCGAAACTCCTCGGTGAGGGCATAGCTGTCTTCAAATCGTTCAAACCCGTCCAGAGCAGCCCTTCTGGCAAGGGCCCAGCACAATGCGACGGTGACCCTTCGATGCGCCGAGCTGTCCATTCGTAGCGTCGAGGTTTGGGAAATTATGCCTGAGTGATCGTTGATCAAAGGTGTTTTTTGACACAAAGTCGCACTCGTTGGTCAGATCCCCTCGCGCCCCTCGATCCAGTCCGCGGATTCAGCTGTTGGCTTCCGCATGGTTCAAGAGCAATTCCTCGACCTCTCTCATCCCTTCACTGGCCTGTTGACGGGCGCGGGCGAAATCTCCTTCCGCCTCCTCCCGGAGCGCCTCTCCGATGCGATCGAGCAGAGATTCCTTCTGCTCACTGAGCAGGACCAAGATCTCCCTTTCGATCAAATGCCGAATGGCGACGCTGCGTAACTTGTTTTTGCTCGCTTCGGCCATGGTGCCTTGAACCACTTCCTCAACGAAAAGGCGCTGAACCTCGCGACTGCGAAGAAAGCTTTCCAAAGCGTTGATGGTGCCATCCACCACGGTGCGTTCCACTTCGGCCGGCTCATTGGAGAGCTTGAATTCCCAATCCAGATGGCGGCGCTGCCAGCCCTGTTGGTGGAGACTTGGCATCACCATTTGAGAAAAACTATCGACAGCGATCTCATAGGTGCGTTCAGCTACTTTCTCGCACCAGGATTGCCCACGGGTGGAAAGTTGCTGTTCCACCTGTTCACGATCGACGTTGTGACCCCCATGGTGGCTGTGGCAGAAGCCATTGGGACAGTCGAGAGCGGACAGGGCCATCGAAGGGATGCGGATCACAACCTAATGCCTAACCATGTTTGGGGGGGGCTGGGTGATTCCTTAGCAATTCCGCGGCTTTCTCTGCCCAAGGTGGTGGACTCCAGACAATTCGCCGACGACAGTTGCCTCCCTTGCCCTGTCAGATCTAATGAGTTGGAAATAGGTGCCTCCCCCCGTAAGGAATGAAACTGCTGGTGCCCCTGGAATCCGCCCCTGGGGAAAAAAGAGTGGCCGTAACTCCGGAAACGGTCCGTCGATTGCAGGGCCACCGCATCGAGATCCAAGTCGAGAGTGGCGCTGGTGAGGCCGCGGGGTTCCCAGACGCGCTCTACTCCGCTGTCGGCGCTTCGGTGGTGTCGCCAGAGTGTCTTGAGTGGGAGTCCACCGACGGCGTGCTCTGTGTTCAGCCTCCTCGGCGGCACCACCTACTCCGCTTGCGTGAAGGATCGCTCCTGGTGGGTTTGCTGTCCCCACACGGGGCACGGGAGCTGACCACCCTTCTCAACGATCGTTCGCTTTCCGCGATTGCCCTGGAACTATTACCTCGCATCAGCCGGGCCCAATCGATGGATGTGTTGTCCTCCCAAGCCAACATCGCAGGTTATAAGGCCGTGCTGTTGGCGGCGGCGGAACTCGATCGCTACGTGCCCATGTTGATGACGGCGGCGGGGACCATCCAGCCGGCCAGAGTCTTGATCCTGGGAGCCGGTGTCGCCGGGCTTCAGGCCCTGGCCACCGCCCGTCGGCTCGGGGGTGTGGTGTACGTCTCGGATGTCAGAGCCGCGGCCAAGGAGCAGGTGGAATCTCTTGGCGGTCGTTTTCTTGATCCACCGTCACAACAAGACCTTCCCACTGAGCGTGGGGGGTATGCCACCCAGGCCTCTGAGGCGTTTTTGGCGGCCCAAAGGGACCAGCTGGCTGAGCAATTGGCTTTGGCCGACATGGTGATTTGCACAGCCCAAGTGCCGGGTCGTCCCGCGCCCAGACTCATCACGGAGACCATGCTGGACCGCTTGCGGCCTGGGGCGGTGGTGGTTGATCTCGCCGTGGCCCAAGGGGGGAATTGCGCGGGGACCGTGCCCGGGGAGACGGTGATTCGATCAGGTGTGCGACTGATCGGGGCGGAGTCGCTGCCCAGCTCTGTGCCCAACCATGCCAGCGCTCTTTACGCCCGCAATGTGGCGGCCCTGATCGAACATCTCGTCACTGAGGAGGGCCTCCGCCTCGACCTCCAGGATCCGATCGTCGAGGCGTGTTTATACACCCATGCGGGTGTCTGTCGCCGCGAGGACGTGGCTCAGGCAGGCGCTTCTCTTCTTGCTACTGGATCAGCATCATGACCTCTCTAACTCAATCTCTCTGGGTGCTTTTGCTTGGCAGCCTCCTGGGCTTTGAACTGATCGGCAAGGTGCCACCGACGCTGCATACCCCGTTGATGTCTGGCGCCAACGCCATTAGCGGCATCACGATGTTGGCTTCGCTCACCTTGATTCAACAGGCGGGTGGCAATACCCCGCTTCAGTTCATGGGAGCCCTATCCCTTGGATTCGCCCTCTTCAATGTGATCGGAGGCTTTCTTGTCACCGATCGCATGCTCGCCATGTTTCGTCGCAAAGGAAACTCCTGATGAACCTCACCCTTGCCCATCTGCCCCAGGCCTTGGACCTGGTGGCTGTCTTGCTGCTCTCCCTGGGGATCAAGGGACTGTCGAAGGTGCGTTCCGCCAGGGCCGCCAATGGATTGGCGGCCCTGGCCATGGCCATTGCCGTGGTGGGGCTCCTGGTTCAAGCCCAACCCTCTCCCTCGGCGTGGCTCTGGATGGCCTTGGGGTTGGCCCTCGGGGGCTTGGCGGGGGTTGTCACGGCCATGAGGGTGCCCATGACCGCCATGCCGGAAATTGTCGCCCTCTTCAACGGTTGCGGTGGATTGGCCTCCCTCATGGTGGCCCTGGGGGTCGCTCTCTATCAGGGGGCTGAGGCGGGACTCGTCGAACGGATCTCCATCGCGATCTCCCTTTTCGTGGGGGCCATCACGTTCAGTGGCTCCATTGTGGCCATGGCCAAACTCCAGGGTTGGCTTGAAACGCCAGCCTGGACCCAGAGCTCACTGCGCCACTTTGTCAATGGTGCCCTTGCCCTACTCTGCATCGCCGCCGCCGTGGTGTTGAGCGGCCATCCCGATGGCCCAGCTCTGTGGGTTGAAGTGATGGCCGCCACTCTCTTGGGCATTGGCGTCACCCTGCCGATCGGCGGAGCGGACATGCCCGTGGTGATCTCTCTGCTCAATTCCTACTCGGGGGTGGCTGCCGCGGCCGCGGGTTTCGTGGTGGGCAGCCAGCTCCTCATCGTCGCTGGGGCGATGGTGGGGGCGGCTGGGTTGATCCTGACCCAGGTGATGTGCACCGCTATGAATCGATCCCTGGTGTCAGTCCTATTCGGGGGGGCTCTGGGGGGTGCCTCCGGTGCTGTTGGCGGCGGAGGAAGCGAGGCCGGCTACACCCGGATCACCAGTTGCAGTGCTGAAGAATGCGCCATGGCCCTGGAACAGGCCGAACGAGTGGTTTTTGTGCCGGGATATGGTCTCGCCGTGGCCCAAGCCCAGCATTCTCTCCGGGAGCTGTCCAAACTCCTTGAGGCGCACGGTGTGGAGGTGAGTTACGCCATCCATCCGGTCGCTGGTCGCATGCCGGGGCATATGAACGTGCTCTTGGCGGAGGCGGATGTCCCTTACGAGCAGCTCGTGGAAATGGACACCATTAACCCAGAGTTTCCTCGCACGGATGTGGTGATCGTCTTGGGGGCCAATGACGTGGTCAATCCCCAAGCTAAAAATGATCCCTCCAGTCCGCTCTATGGGATGCCTGTTCTGGAGGTGGATCAAGCTCGACAGATCTTTGTGGTGAAGCGATCGCTTGGGGCTGGCTACGCTGGCATCGCCAACGCTCTCTTTGAGCTTCCACAGACCGCCATGGTGTTTGGTGATGCCAAGGCCGTGCTTAATGGACTCTTGTCTGAATTGCGGTCCATGGGTGTGGGCAAGGTAAAGGCGGTGGCGTGACCATCCTGGAAGCGCTTGAGCTGCCTCCGTTTCGCCAGCGCTTTCCTTGGCTTGGCTCTGATCTGCAGACCCTAAGGGACACCCTGCGGGCCTCTCGATCCGAGCTGGACACGGGCCCAACCTTGGAGTTCCCCTTGAGTGAGGGAGATCGGCTGGTGGCCACTCTCGATCCCCCAGGGCAGGGGCCACCCCTTGGGCTTGTGGTGGTGATCCACGGCCTTGGGGGTGGCAGTGACGCCGCGGGGCCCCGGCGGCTGGGACGGTCGCTGCGGGGCAGGGGAATGGCGGTGCTCAGGCTCAATCTGCGAGGCGCGGGGCCTGGGCGACCCTTGGCAAAAGGCACCTACGCGGCCAACTGCGACGCGGATCTTCTCCCGGTGCTGCTGGAGTGCAGGCGTTTAGCGGCTGAGCTGGCCGCCAAGGGGAGCCCTCTTCCCCTTGGGGCCGTTGGAATCTCCCTTGGGGGAACCGTTCTTCTTAACGCTTTGTTGACCAGTTATTCTCACGAGTCGAGGGTTTTGGACGGCTTGGTTTGTGTCAGCAGTCCACTGGATCTCCCCAGCTGTGCCGAGCGCATCGAACGCCCCCGTAACGCGCTGTACCAAAGCTGGTTGGTGCGCAGATTGATTGAGCAGACCCTCGCTGATCCACATGGTCTGAGCGAGCGAGAGCGTCAGAGCTTGACAGGTCCTGATCGCCCTCGAACCATCCGAGCCTTTGATGACTTGATCACCGCCCCGCGCTGGGGTTTTTCTGGAGTGGCCGACTATTACAACTCCTGTAGCCCGATCAAACGGTTGAGCACCCTCCCACAACCCTTCTCGGCGGGGCGGGAACCGTCCAACTCCCTGCCCCCGGTGCTTCTGATGCATGCCAAGGATGATCCCTGGGTTCCTGTTGAACCCGCGCTTTCCTTGGCCCAGCCGGCGCATCGGCGCCAGGCTGAGGCCAGGATCGAGACCAGGATCTCGCCAGAGGTGCTGATCACGGATGGCGGAGGACACAATGGCTTTCACGCTCCCGGGGACACGGATCAGGGGTGTTGGAGTGATCAGGTGGCTTCCCGTTGGTTGGGGCGGGCTCTGGTTGTCGGGGAATAGGGTGGAGGCAGGTTGAATGAGTTCCCATGGCCCTGTTGGATGATCTGATTGACAATGTTGTGAGCAAGGTGGCTGGAACCCAGATGGGAGAGGCCATCTCACAATTCCTTAAAGACAATGGAGGGGTGAGTGGGCTGGCTGAGAAGTTTCAAACTGGAGGCGCTGGCGAGGTGTTTTCCAGTTGGGTGAGCACGGGTGAGAACAAATCCATCGCGTCCGACGCGATCAGCGGGATTTTGGGGTCGGCCCAGATGCGGACCATCGCCGAAAAGCTTGGAGTGGATCCCACCCAGGCGGCTGATCTGATGGCCAAGTTTCTCCCCCAGGTGATAGATCAGCTCACCCCTGACGCCAAAATTGAGCCCAATCCCGAGGACCAGCCCCCTGTGGCCTGAGGGGAGGAGCCTGAGGGGCCGATCAGCGTCGTGGGTAGGGTTAAGGGCCTGGGTGTTGGCCCGGGAGTTGATCCAGTCGGCCGTCCCTTTTGAGTTTGGCTTGCACCTTCAACCAACCCAAACCCACTGGCAACCCCAAAATCAAAGGCACCGCGGTTAGGGCGGGTCGGGTGGACGCGGCCAGCAGGGAGGCCGCCACCGCGAGCCCCCCCAACAAAAACGACTGCCCCGCGCTTTGTTGGGCCAAGGCCAGCCGCCTGAGCAGGCGATCTGTTTCGCCAGCTCGGATTTGCACCTGCAAATCCCCCTGCTCAATTCGGGACAGGCTTTCATCCAATCGGCGGGGGATGCCTAAGGCGCGGGTGCCCACATCAGCGGCCTGACGGGTGAGTTCGCCGAACAGGGCATTAGGGCCAGGGCCACTGGAAGTCATCAGGGGCAGGAGGTAGGGGCGTGCGATCGCCATCAGGCTAAAGCCCGGATCCAAGCTCCGGCCCACTCCCTCAAACGTTGAGAGAGCCCGCATCACGAAGATCAGCTCAGCGGGCAGCCGAAAGGGTTGACCGTAAACCAGATCGTAGAGATCACCGGATAGTTTCTCAATCATGTTGCCGCTGAAGGGCGGCGTTAGGGCCTCATTCAGCATGAGCCGTACCAGCCGGCGCACGGGTCCAGTATCGATACCCGTGGCAATCACCCCGGCCTGCTGCAACTCTTCCACAAGACTCGACGCGTCTCGAGTGGCCGCGGCCGTCACCATCCGACCCAGGCGGCTCCGCAACCGTTCGGACAGCTGCCCCATCATCCCGAAGTCGTAATAAATCAGGGCGCCATCCGGGGCGACGGCCAGGTTGCCAGGGTGGGGGTCGGCATGGAAAAAGCCGAAACGTACCAACTGCTGCAGATAGCTTGCGGCACCTTTTTCCGCCACGCTCGCGGGATCCACTCCCGCGTTGACCAGGGACTGCCGATCGGTGATTTTGATACCCGGCACAAAATCCAGGCAGAGCACGCGGCGGGAACTCAGTTCCCACACCACGGCGGGGATCCGGATGGAGGGGTCGTCGAGGAACTGTTGCCGAAAGCGGGCCGCGTGCTGGGCCTCGAGCCGAAAATCCAGCTCCCGCAACAGCACTCGCCGACATTCCTTGGCGATGGAGATCCAATCCCGCCCTTGCCCCCAGCGGGGGTGCCGCTGCACGGCCGCGGCCACTTGCTGCAGGACGTCGAGATCCAGCCGAAACAGCCTCTCCAGGTTGGGCCGTTGCACCTTGAACACCACCTGGCGCCCGCTTCTAAGGCTGGCACGGTGCACCTGGGCCAAGCTGGCGGATCCAAGGGGATCCACCTCCAGATCAATGATCTCCAGACGGCGCTGCCCGAGCTCCTCCTCGAGGATGGACTCGACCACCGAAAACGGAAACGCCGGGACGCGGTCTTGCAAGCTGGCGAGTTCCTCGACCACCTCGGCGGGAAGGACATCAGGCCGGGCGGAGAGCAGCTGCCCCACCTTGATGAAGGCGGATCCAAGGTCGAGGAACTGGGCGGTGAGCCAGCGGGCCAGGCGACGTTGGCGCCGAGCTCTCCGCTCGACGGTGGCTCCCCCTGGATAGCTCCAGCCGCGCCCATTCCACCAGAGGGTGAGAAGCAGGCGCAGGGCCAGCCACCAAATTCGTAGGGGGCGCGTCCAGGCGCTCCAGCGGAGCCAACCGGTTGCCCCGGGCCTGGCCTCCCCCATCAAAACAACCCCGCCTGGCTGTCCCTCTGGGTGGGGTGCTCTAATTTTTGGGCCAGGTCGGCCACCTGGGCGCGCAAGGCATCAATCCGCTCCTGGGGATCGCCAGGAGATCGACTGACCCCAGCGGACGCGGCAGCCGATTCGCCCCGCTCCAATCGCTGGGCCTCTCGCTCCACCTCCTCCCAAAACAGACTCCATTCCCGCTGGAGACGCTGGGGGGCGTCTTGGGCGAGAACAGCCAGCTCGGCGGCCCGATCCGCCAGCTGGCCCCCCAGGCGGGCGCCGATCCGATTGATCGTGGCTTGAACCAGGGATTGGGGCGTGCTCATCAGCGAATTCGGCACCATTGCCGCACTGTGGCAGATCAGGGCGAGGGAGCGGGTGTCTCCCCAGGGAGAGGTGTCTCCGCCGCGGCGGGTGACTCCTGAGGGATGGCTTCCGGCCTGGGTGGTTGGGGCGGTGAAAAGGTGGGGGGCTCAAGGG
>JBKCPG010000026.1:0-5478 GCA_046309395.1 Cyanobacteriota bacterium
AGGACCTTGAGTTGGCGATGCTCTGGAGTTGTTGAACCTCGTCGTCGCTGAGAACCAGCGGCGGCATCGGGCGACCAACTGCCATGGAACGACTGCCCTTGGGAGATACTCCCTATTTTAGCATTTACTTCCGGGACTGTATACTAGAAGAGGATCACCACCAGGGTGAGCCCAATAATGGGCCACACTCCTTCCGCAATGTCTTGTGGAGCTCCTCCTCGTTGGAGCAGGGCATCCAGAGCCCATTGTTCCGGTGGGTGCCCTGGCAGCCCAGCTCCTTGGCACGCTTTGCTGCCTCCGGCTGAGTGTTGTAAAGGCCTTTACCATGGGCGCTTGCCCCAACGGGCGTCAGCAGTCCGCCGCCGATCAGCAGGATGAGGATGGTGTTATGCCATCCGTTATGGATATGCGGTGATGCTCTCAGCGCCATGCCTTCATGCCTGGCGTCCAGGGGTAGCCGAAGTTTTGCACCCAGTAGGTGGAACCCGTTTGCTGATCGTAATCAAAGCCGATGCCCATGTCCTGGTAGAGGGATTCAGGATGGCAGCCCTGTGGGGTGGGCTGTTCATCCAGGCCTTGACCACCTCAGCGGGGGATGACTGGCCAGATGCCGCATTCTCTATGGGAATGGTTCGGAAGAATCCTTTCCCGAGATCAACCCAGGCTGGCTTGTAGCCCGAGGCACCGATGCGATCGATCGGCCTGCTGCCTTTGCTGCCCGTATGCTTCAAATATCTGTTGCTGGCATCCATGTCGTTGACGTGGGTCTCTGCAGCCTTCTCCAGGAGGCTGTTGCGGGTCAGGGGATTTCGACCGGCTTTCCTGCGTTCCCTATTTGTTAGATTGAAAACCTCATTCTTGATGTCTTCCCGCGACTGCACAGAGACATTCAGAATGTATGGGCCGGTGGCACCTGACTGGCTGCGGACGTGGAGCATGGCTTTGCCTGTTAGGGTATCCACCATGCCAAGATCAGCTGACTTTTCTACCTGGGAGATGGCTCCTTTAATCAATTTCCCATCAAGAGATCGCAACTCAATCGAAGGAAACAGTGATGGGTGGGAAGATGTCAATGAGGCTCGCAGGATGCTCTCTGTCACCACATCCACGGGGTAAGTGATCGTCTCCCCTCTTTTGGAGAACCTTCCATGGAGGGTTGGGCTGTTTCTGATGGTTCCCGTCACAGATGAAGGGCTGCTCATGGTGTAGGTGGCGCTTGCGGCAAGCGTCAGCGTCACGCTTTCTGGGCTTTCCACTGTTTTGTCGGCGATGGGATTGATGGTGACGGTGGCCTTGGCGGAACCCGCACTAAAGCTGACGCTCTTGATGAAAGGGCTGGCTGCAATGCCTTGGTAGTCGCTGCCAAGCCTGGCGCCCCCCCCCACGGTGTAGTTCACCGTCAATGGATCTGTGATGGGCCCTGAACGGGTGAAGGTGTACAGGAGGGAGCCCCTCCCTTCTTCCGCAATGGGGGTGGCGGGTGACAACGAGAGGCTGATCTGCGGCAGCTCGGGCGGCACCCGACCCAGTTCCATGCTGGCGTTTTCAGAGAAGCCTTGCCTGTCGGTGTAGCTGACCACCAGGCGCAATAACTTTCCTGAATCGCCTGCCGTGATCTGATAAGTATCGCTGTTGGTCCCTACCGCAGCCCAGTTGGTGCCGGTGATTGAGGACTGCCACTCATAGGTGAAGCTTCCATTGCCATTGGGATCGGATTCGATGAGGGCGGCGATGAGAGAAATGCCCACCGTTGGGTTGCCTGAGATGGCAAAGCGGGCGTCTCCTTGATTGGCCATTAGTCAATCTTAACGCTTCGCAACCATCCAGGGGTTAAACGGCCACGCCGCCGGTCTCGTGATCGTGGTCATCGCTGAGCCCTCCCGGCAGTCGGCGACCGCCTTATCCGCCTCCCCCACCTCCACGCGCGCACAGCAGCGATCCAGCCACGCCTCCACCTGAGCAGGATCGAGGCGGATGGCCTCGCTGCAGTCAGCCACCGCTGCCTGCCATTCCTTCTCTCGGGTGAGCTGCGAGCAGCGCTCGGCATACCCCGCCGCATCGAGGGGCTCCGCCAGGGCCTTGGGGCTGGAAAGGATCGCGCAGCGCTGCAGTCGTTTCGTCCACATCCGGACGACAGGTGGCACGGTCATCGTTACCCTTCGCAGGCCTCCCGTCTATACATTAGAATAGAAAATTAATGTGAATTCCGTGATAGTACTGTTCCTGGCTATCGAAGATCGTCGTATTGCGCCTGCACGGCTGGCAGGCTCGCTGGATTCAGCGGGAATTGCTGTAGCAGCATTATGCCTGAGAGATTCCATGCTTGGACATAGCCGGTATCCTTTCCGCCTTTTCGAGCTTCCGACATCACGTTCTTTTCGCGGCCTAGCAAAAGCTCTCGAGGATGCCGTCTCGACATCGGGAGCAAGATGGATCATTCCCGGCGACGAGCAGAGCGTCGCCCTGCTGCAATTTCTAAGACTTAGGCGTAACGTTGCAGGCCTGTCGCCTGGCTCAATGGCAGTAATCGAGGCCTCGCTGGGCAATCCTTGTTTTTTCGATGCATGCTTGCTCAAGTCGAATACATTGAGACTAGCAAGCAAGCTCGGCATCAAGGTACCTCGAGGGTTTACGGTTACTTCAGTAGGCGAAGCTGTTGCAAGGGCTGATGATCTCGGCTTCCCCGTTTTTCTGAAGGAATCTTTCAGCTGGGCAGGTCTTGGTGTGGTGTCCTGCCCGGACCCTATCTCGGTTCGGCAAGCTTATATTGTCAAGGCTAAAAAGCGGACCATGCTGCCAATCCGGGATCTTTTCAGGAGCCTGCTTGGCAGGCATTGGTACCCCACAGGCACTTCGATAGACATCCAGAGCCCGATCTCCGGGCAGGTGGTGATGTTTTGCGGAATTGCGGCGCGAGGCCATCTGATGGGGGGGATTTGCGCCACCCAGTTGGAGTGCGCCTATCCGCAGGGCCCGAGTACGGCGGTACGGATCTGCCATGAGCCCGAAATCGCCGCCGCGGCAGAGAAGATGGTCGTTGCACTCGGTTATAGCGGCTTCATCTCCTTCGATTTCATCAAGCCCGAAGTTGGCGGAGAACCAGTTCTGATTGAATGCAATGCAAGGCCGGTTCCCATTGCTCATCTGGGCGCCAGAGTGGGCGTAGATCTTGGAGTTTTGCTTGCCGAATATCTCTCGACAGGGGTGCTTCCAGCTAAACAAATCTGCTCCCAAAGAACATTGGAAATCATTCTCTTTCCTGCTTCGCTTCGACCATGGCCAGGACTTCAGGGGATGTGCCGTGATATTCCATTTGATGATCCTGCGCTGATAGAGTTCCAACTGGCGATGCATCCAGATCTTGCCCTCGCCGCCTAAAAAGCTTGGAGCCTTAGCTTCCCGAGAGACTTAGGCCCATCCGCCGGAAGGCCAGGACCGAAGACGTGCAGGTAGCTGCCCGCATCCTCTCCGGCGGCGGCGAGGATCAGCAGCCACCGCTCCAGCGTGAACCACCCTGGATTGAGTTCCAGCGCCGCTTGACTGAGGCCCTGCTAGTGTCATGTCCCAGAAATCTGCGAGCAAAGACGTTGGCGCTTTTCCAGGATCGAATCTGCAGTCGCAGTCCAGCTGAAAGGAGCTGAGCCCTTGTTGTAGTTGGCGATGAAGTGCTCGATTTATTGCAAGCAGAAGCCTGCGGCTAAACCAGGGGCAGGGGCTGGGCGATGTCGGCGGGGCCGAGCACGGGCCCCTCGAGTTTTTGCAGTTGCTGGTTCAGATCGGCGTTGCTGGCGGCGGTGGCCACGGTCTGGCGCAGGGCCTTGAGTTTGGCCTCGGCACCCTGGATGCGGGCGGCCTGGGCGTTGTTGGCCTTGCGGCTGGTCCGCAGGCCGGCGATGGTCTGCAGGGGGGGAGCGGCAGAAAGCCGAGGGCGGCGGCCACGGCCTGCTGGCTGGGGAGGCGGACGCGGTTTTTCAGCTGTGGATCGTGGGGACCTCGTGTGCCGTCCCGGAGAGATGCGAGCAAAGTCGCTGGAGCTTCTCCAGGATCGAATCCGCCGTGGCGGTCCAGTTGAACGGTGCCTTGGTCTTGTTGTAGGCGGCCACGAACTGCTCGATTTTGGCGATCAGTTCCTACTGTGGCGCTGGAGGTGTTGGTTTCACCGGTCGCGCATGCCGCACGATCTGTGCACGCTGCAAGATTGAATGTGGGAGAGATCGGGAGTTGGCTAGTCCCTGCAATGGCTGAAACTCGTTATCGCTAAGAACAACTTCAGGCAATGGACGACCCAGCGCCACGGAATGACCAGCAAACTCCCCTTATTGCAGCGTGAACTTCCAGTACGGCACAACAGCGCGGCCATGGGGAGCTCAGCCAATCCGGAAGCGCCGCCCGCCTCACTGCCTGACTGCCCTGGGCCTGACTGCCCTGGGCTGCTTAGCCCCGAAACAGATGCAAAAGTGCCAGGTATCGGATCAGCGGCTGTAGCGGCTGGAAACGGCGTTGGTAATACGTTTGATACGCCTTCTCAGCTGACGGCTGAAACCGAATGCAGCGGCTGCGCCAAGGGCAGGCAGAGGGGAGGGGACAGGGGCAGTGGCCTGGACCCAGGTGATCGTGGACCTGGATCGTAGATCGCCCATGTGTGGGGGTGCAATCAGATAATTCGGGTAGCTCGATGCCGGCTGGGCAAAAACATACCGGAAAGAAACAATTTCGTCATTGTTAATCGGGTGATTGCCAATGGACCAGGCAAAGGCAGGGCCGGCGCGTAGGTTTTGTGGGTCATCCCACTGACCCGTGTTGGTGTCTCCGAGCGCCCAGCCCAGCGCGTCAGCCCAAGCAGCTGCGACAGTAACTTCCCCCCACCAAGGCATGACACCTCCGTTGTTGGGAGTTCGGAATTTGTTCGTGTTGTCGTTGTAGCTGCCGGTGAATGTGGTCACATCCCACCATTGACCACCTACATTCATGACCATGGCGTGGGCTTGACCAGCGCCAATCACCCCAATCACCACTCCACTAAACAAGGCTGATTTGGCCAGTGCTGATGCGGCCAGAGATGACCATCGGGGCCGGCGAGACATGGACTTACTGTCCTTGGCGCTGGAGGATGGGCTTGAGAAATGAGACGTGTTGAGCATTGGTGATTCGCCATGTTGTGAGGTACGGGTCTCGCCAGGGAGAACCGTCATGGAGGAGGTTATTGAGGCGCTCCTTGAGTCGTTGCGAGTGGCCTTCAGCCTTGCATGCGGGTTGGCGCTACAGCGGTACCGGAGAGGCATTCCTCGTTGGAGTGCGGCCTCGCTCGCCGTCCGGCGGCTGAGCAGAGGCAACGGGCAAGGAATTCCTGCCAAATCAGCTCAATCGTCGCCAACAGACAGGAGAATCAGCCAGAGCTGGGGATGCCTCAGCGATAAACCTCCCGGCAGTGCCCGATCCGCACCACCTGGGCCAAAAGCAACCCCTCCAACACCCCGT
>JBKCPG010000027.1:0-5245 GCA_046309395.1 Cyanobacteriota bacterium
TCCCAGCTCCGTTTCACGGCGGCGCTGTCGCCCCCCGCCCCCTGGTTGCCGCCGGACGCCTCCTCCCCGAAGACATGGGGATGGCGCCGCACCAGCTTGGCGGCGATGCCTTGGGCCACGGCGGCGAGATCAAAGCCGCCCCGCTCGCTGGCGATGCGGGCATGGAGCAGCACCTGCAGGAGCAGATCCCCCAGCTCCTCCTCCAGGTGGCGGTCGTCGCCATGGCGAATGGCGTCGGCCACCTCATGGGCCTCCTCCAGCACAAAGGGGATCAGGGAGGCGTGGGTTTGCTCCAGGTCCCAGGGGCAGCCGCGGTCGGGATCGCGCAGGTGATCCACCACGCGGATCAGCTCCCCAAGGGCCGCCAGGCGTGGATCCGCGGTCGCCGTTGGTCCGCCGGGCGAGGGCGGGCCAGGCCAGGGGCCAGGCGCCAGCGAGCCACCGCAGCACTGCCAGGGCGGTGAGCAGGTAGGCCAGGCGGCCGGCGGTGCCGATCAGGGGGCTGTGGGAGAGGAGGGAGCGGTGGCGCAGCAGGCGCCGGTAGGGCCACCACAACCCCCGCAGGGGCCCCCAGCGGGCCGTGACGCGAGACGGGGTGTCGAGATCGGGGGAGAGCCAGAGGCCCCCCAGCAAAAAGGCAAGGCTGGCCACGGCGATGCCCTCCAGCCCCAGCCCCGGCCCCCAGAGCAGCCCGAAGGGCAGGGCGAGGAGGCTGGTGGCGCGGTCGTGGGCGCGGCCGGAGGCCACAGGAGCTCAAACTCCGATGAGATCGGCGCTGGCGAGAGTGGTCACCCCCTGGAGCACGGCGATGAGTTCATCCTGGTTTTTGCCGCTGGTGTTGAGACCGCCATTGTTGTTGCGATCCCAGTAGAGGGACAGATTGCCGCTGGCGACCGTGTACAGGTAGGAGGTGCCGGCTCGCACCTGAAGTTTGTCGATCCCGGAGGCGAAATCTTTGATCAGGGCGTAGTCGCCGCCGCCCACGGTTTTGGCCACCCGGTCGTCGTAGAACACCCCGCGGCTGTCCCCCAGCAGGAACACATCCGCACCGCTCAGTCCGGTCAGAACGTCGATCTGTCCAGCCCCCAGATCCGCCGCGGTGGTGCCGGTGGCCCGAACTCCCGCCAGACGGTCGGGGCCGCCACCGCCGGTGATCGTGTCACTCGCCGTCGTCCCCCACAGGGTCAGCCCGCTGGCCTGGGAGGTGTCGTTGAGGAGCACGGACACTCCTGTCACCCGGGTGGTGAGCCCGGCATCGCTGAACACGTCGTAGCTGAGGGTTTCGTTTCCTTCGCTGGTGAGGTCGGCGGCCACGGTGGTCTGCCACACGGCGGAGCCGCTGGCATCCACCGCGAGGGAGCCCTGGAGGGAACTCAGTCCAACAAAATCCGTGGTGCTGATCCCATTGCCAGAGATCTTCCAGTACAGCGGTGTGCCCGCCGCCACATTGGTGGTGCTCACGGTGAGGGTGAGGCCCGACCCCTCATTCACCGAGGATGGCCCTGAGGCGGCGTAGGTGGGCGCGTTTGGATCGGGGGCGATCAGCTGGCTGAGGCGAGTGAGAGCGCCGTTCACATCGAGCCGCCCCCCGGTGACGGTTTTGCCCGCCAACGAAGGGGTCAGCACCACACTCTCCAGGAGCGCCTGTTTCAGTTGGGCCATTGTGGCCGTTGGCTGGGCGGAACGCATCAGCGCCAGGGCCCCGGTGACGTGGGGCGTGGCCATGGAGGTGCCGCTGTAGGTGCCGTACGTGTTGTCCGGCAGGGTGGAGTACACGCCTCCTCCGGGAGCGGCGAGATCCACCCAGGTGGAGCTGAAGTTGGAGAAGCTGGAGAGGCCGCCGTTGCTGTCCAGCGACGCCACGGAGATCACATTCGGCAGGTCGTAGGCGGCCGGATAGGACGTGGTGCTGGTGGAGCTGTTGCCGGCCGCGGCCACGAAAAAGATGCCGGCGGTGTTGGCCCTGGCGATCGCGTCATAGAGGCCCTGCGAATAGCCACCGCCGCCCCAGGAGTTGTTGGTGGCCACAAGATTGAGCCGATGGCGGGTCTTGAGATCGGTGAAGTAATCCACCGCCTTGATCGCGTTGGCGGTGGTGCCGCCGGTGGAGCCGAGAAACTTGCCGGAGAGAAGCGACACATTCCAGTTCACCCCCGCGACACCGATCCCGTTGCCCCCCTGGCCTCCGATGGTGCCGGCCACGTGGGTGCCATGGTCATCCCCCGTGCCGTCATAGACGCTCTTGTCGTTGGCGTTGAAATCCCAGCCATAGACATCATCCACATAGCCGTTGCCGTCATCGTCCACGCCATTTCCGGAGATTTCACCCGGATTTGTGGCCGCGTTGCCCGCCAGATCGGAGTGGGTGTATTGATAGCCCTCATCAATGATTCCCACCACCACAGAGTCGGATCCCGTGAAGCCCCGGCTCCAGGCCTCAGCGGCCTGGGAGCCATAGGCGTTGGCTGGGCTGGAGCTCTCCCCGTACATACCCCAGAGGTTGCCGTTGGTGACGCCGGGGTCGTTGCTGGTGGCCTGGGTTTGCAGCACCCAGTTTTTCTCCGCGAACGACACGCCAGGGCGATGGGCCAACTGTCGCAGCACCTCTTCGGCGCTTCGGCCCGGCGCCAGAGACAACCACTCCAGGGGGCCGGCGCCATTGGCCCGCATCGCTTCGGTGTGGATCTCCTCCCGCAGGGAGAGGCCAAAGGCGGCTCGGGCGTTCGCCCGTTCCTCCGCGTTCGCCTGGGGATTCCAGCTCACCAGCAGGCCGTCAAACGCTGGTTCGCCCGCCATGAGGCCCAGATTGGTCTCGGGCGGGATGGGGGAATCTCCGGTGGCATCCGCCACCTGGACCGCGGGGCTGGTGCTTGCCCCTGAGGAAGAGCTATTGGGTTGAACGCTGTTGGCGGTGCTGGGGAGGGCGGGGCCGCTGGCGGCGCTTCCGCTGGCCGCGGAAGTGCTGGCGCCATTGGTGGCGGGAGCGCTTTGGGGGCTGGTGCCCGCCTGGATGGGCTCAGCCTGGCCAGGGGCGGGCGAAGAGGCCGCGCCGGATCCCTGGACGCCGCTAAGCACGTCGTCGGTGTTCTTGGACGTGGGGCGAGCCCCGAGCGGATCTGGAAAAAGGGAAAGGAGGTCGACCATGGCTACCGTTATTGGGAGAATTATTCAAGTTAACGCCCTCGCCAATCCCCCCACCCGTGATCGCGGGACCCCATCCCGTCGCGCGAGGCCCCTGGGCAAGCGCCAGGGCAGAATGGACCGAACGCCCGGTTAGCTCAGTGGTAGAGCGCCTGCCTTACAAGCAGGATGTCGCTGGTTCGAAACCGGCACCGGGCATTGGAGTGGAGGCGATGGTCGCCTGTGGATTGAGGTTGGCGAGAGCTGGTTCTCAGCTCACTCTCGTCGAACTGGCTGTTCCTGAAGTGGAGGCCTGAAAACGTTTTCCATCTTTCCGCTACGACGGGTGGGCCAAGCCCTCCCCCAGTGGCTGGTGACTCCGATGTCGTTTCCGCCGCGATTTGACCAGCGTCTTGGAAGGGGCCGCGGGCGATGGCTTACACGGACCGCTCGGACGCGTTTCAGCGGCTGGTGGGGATGCCTTGCTCGAGGCGTGGGGCTGGCGCGTCAGCGTGGCACCCACCGAAGGCCGCGATGGCGCCATTGACGCCTGTGTTATGGAGGAAGGGGGAGGCTCACTGGCGCTTTCAATAAGCTGCTGGACCGAAACGGTTTAGGGGGCCATGCTCCCCAGGCGATCCACCTCGCTCTCACTTGGCTGCAATCCTTCCAGGGCAAGAAGAAGGCATCTTTCGTGATTCTGAGATCGGTGAAGCAATGGTCGTCAGAAATGAAAGCAGGAACCCTGTATATATTTGAAACAACAATGGGCAAAAGCAAGGCGTTCTTTGTCTGCGCAAGAACACGACCCGATCCAATCTCGCTCGATACGTAGTTCGACTGAAGGCCCCTTTCGCTCAGAAAAGGGATAATCACATCAGCAGAGATCAGTGCATTTGACAGTCGTTCTCTCCTGCGGCCAGCAGGAGGCTTGTCAACCTTGATTTCGATACTATGGCCTATTTCTTGGAGATAAGTCTCAATCTTCCGAACAAGATCCTGGTCGGATAATGAGTAAGAGAGGAAAATGCGTGCCATGCCTTTGGTGGCGAAGCACAGGGACAAAGGCGGACTGTCCACACGAGGGGATTGTTCGAAGTGTCGCGGCTCTACAGGCAACATCTGCAGACCTTCTCCCAAACGGCAAAAGCCTTGTCATTCAAGGAGTGATCATCGGAATCGTTTGTCTTCCATGCCGGCGGTAAATATGAAAATCGCTGTCAGTGGTCATCAGCAATGGTGAGTCGTTGATCTCCGCCAGCCGAATCAATGCAGCGTCAGCAAGGGAAGCGGGAACATTCTCGTATCGCTTAAACAATAAACTGACAGAGCCAATCTGCTCTTGCAACACGAAAGGCAGCTGAACAACTCCTCGCTCGATAAATCGCAACGGCAATGAAGGATCAAAACCCGACCGCTTGAGCAGAAAACAAGTTTCGGCTACCACAGCTTCACAGCTCAGCAATGGAGGAGACAACAGTCGAAACTGCTCTACAGCCCATTTGTGATGAGTATCGTTGCGACTAAGGAGGGCAACCCATGGCCCAGTGTCTAGCAGCACCGCCATGATCAGTTCATACCAAAGTCGGACAGGTAAGCAGGATTAGAAGAAAGATCAGCGGGACCGTCTTCGCAACAACCCACGAGATCGGCCAACAGATCAGCTGCGGATTGTGGCTGCAGGCCATCACCTCCTTGCTCTGAGGACTGGAGGAATGCTGTCAATGCTCGACGAACCAACTCAGATTTGCTCAGCCGACGTCGTTGCGCCTGTGCTGTGAGCTCGGCATCAAGGGCCTCGGACAGCTTGAGTGAGATCACCGCCATGGCGCGCATCCCTTCAGACAACACCATCATAACCCCTGACAACTGGTATTACGGCCAGTGCTGGGCGACCCTATTCGGAGCAGGTCAGCGGTTTCTGCCCACGCCGTCGAGGCCACGCTTGTCAACAGGAGATTCTTGCTCTCTCTTCCCAATCCTTCGAACGCTGCCCCTGAGTGGCAGGCAGGGAGCTTGGGGAGGCAAAGCAGACAGTTGATGGGGGCCTGTCCACTCGAGGGGCATGTTCGAAGGGTCTCCCCGCGGCATTTAGACTCACAGGGCTAGGCCGCTACTAGCTTCC
>JBKCPG010000028.1:0-22427 GCA_046309395.1 Cyanobacteriota bacterium
CCCCCAGCTTGCGGGTCCAGCCCCCCTCAGGTTTGCGGTTGCCCCGATCCAGGTTCATGTTGCGGCGCCCCAGCCCGGTTTGGGCCCTGGGCCCACCCCCTTTGCCGCCGCCTCCCAACCTGCCTCCACCACGTCCCATGCGGTGGCTACCCCCTCCTTTCCCTCCCCGTTCCCGGGCCAGCTGGAGGGGAGGTGTCGGTGCTCCAGCCGTGCGAGCCCTGGTGGCGGCGGGCTCAAGGTTGGCTGCGGGCTCCGGGATGGCATGGGGCATCCGAACCCCGGCATGGGCGGAGGGGAGCGCCAACGCCAGGGCGAGCAGAGGGGCAAGGGGTCGCATCGGGCTAAGGGGTTTTGGTGATCTGGCCCCCATCAGGGCAGCCGGCGTCGTAGCAGCTGGCGTCAATGCGCCCATCCTTGCCAAAGTGCACTTCCAGCACATCGCGGCCATTCACCGATTTGCCCAGGTCTTGGCGCACGCTGTTGAGATAGTTGGGGTTGATGGCACAGAAGCTGGTGCCATCCAGACAGACCGCGTTCAGGGTGAAAAAGGCCGAGGCGTTGCGAACGCCGCGCCACCTGTCGCTTCCCCCATCCCAGAGTTCAATGCGGGTATAGGGCTTGTCGCTGACGCGAAAACGCACCTCCTTGTCGCCCAGCCGGTGGCGGTATTCGGTGCTGTCGCCGCTATCGATGGCCTCGATGCGGCAGGGCACGGCGTTCGTGCCATTCAGGCTGCAAAAACTCTCGAGGCTGTAGAGCGTTTCCGCCTTCAAGGCGCCGGGAGAAAGCAAGGTGGTGACCGCCATCAGGCTGGCCGCCGCGGCAAGACCGGGGGGTGGGGTGGGCAGGGGCATCCCTGAGGAGAACAGGCGCTCTCCATTGGTAGCCACGGGGGTGCGGGCTGTCAGCCCGTCACCCCTCTCCTAGTGGCATCACGGCCACTCCCTCCAGAACTCCCAAATTTTTCGAATTTTTAGAAACCCTCTCAGCGCTGTGAATGGTTCGGACGGGTGGGGTGGACGGCCGGAGAGAAACGCTGGTTTTGGTGAGCATCCATCCGCCGCTTCTGATGGGAGGCGCACCAGAGGAAAAACAGATTGAGGGATTGAAGATGGCGCACGGTCATCGTGGTGAGGCTCCTGGGGGGATGGGGCGACCGATCAGGGGCTGGACAATCCGGGGAAGACCATCAGATCGATGTGCCCACCCGTGGGGTGACGCCATTCCCTGAACTCCTCCGACAGGGCGCGGTGTTCCTGCACCAGGGCCTGGGATTCGAGATCTTGCAGGCGTTGGTGCACAAGATCCAAGGTGTTGTCGATGAGTTGGGCGGCCTGTTCAGACGTCATGACGGGTGCTGGTGCGTGGTCGGGAGGGGGATGGCTACAACCAGAAATAGGTTGAAATGTTGACATATTTGTAGGGGTTGGTTTTTTCACGGGCTGTAGCGCCCGACACGTGATCCCTGCCTGTGAGCGGACGCTCACCCCATCTGGTGCAGACCAACAAGATTCAAGACAAGCGGGCCCAGCGGGAGACCCTGAGGCGCTGCACCACCGCCACCCCTTGCGGCCTGGATGAGGCTCCGATCCGCCAGGTCATTCGCGACGGGGCGTACACCGTGAGAAGGGTCACCTATCCGGCGGTCTCCACCTTTCCCTACCGGGGCTGGTGTCACACCTTTCGCCCGGTGAAGTGCGAAGGGGCCCAGGCGGGCCCATGGGCGGATTGCATGGGTGCCCCCTGCCAGGTGGATCCCCACAATCCCGATCGTCCCCTCAAGTGCCAGTGTCGGGTGGAGACGGGTCCCTTTGTGGGCATTGACGGCCGTTGCGCGAGTCGGCCCGGCGAGGTGATGTCCACCTTTGATCGGAGGCTGTGGAACTTCGAGGAAGGGGCTTTTTCCGTGCCGTTGCCCGGCGGCAATGCGCTCGTCAATCAGGGCGCCTGTCGCTTCCCGCGCTCAGACCCCTGATCCGGCCAGGCCCAGCCCATCGCGGCAGAAGCGATCCGCCCGCTCCACCGCCCGCGTCAGGGTGTCGGCCTCGCTCAGGCCGGAGCCTCGGGTGGGCTTGAGGCTGTGGTCGCCGCTGGGGATCCACTCCACCCGCACCTGGGGAGAGAGCGAGTAGGTGGCCACCTCCTCGGGGCGACCGAAGGGATCACGCTCCCCCTGCAGGATCAAGGTGGGTGTGCGCGTCGCGGCCAGGTGCTCGGTGCGCGTCTGGTGGGGTTTGCCTGGTGGGTGGAAGGGGTAGCCCAGGCACAGACAGCCCCGCGCGCCCCGGGGGGCCAGCTCATCCACCAGCAGGCTGGCCACCCGGCCTCCCAGCGACTTGCCGCCGATGAACAGCGGTGTCTCCCCCGCCGCCCAGGCCCATTCCACCTCGGCGCGAAAGCTCTCCAGCAGCTTGGGCAGGGCATCCGGCGCTCCCTTGCGGCCCGTGAGCCGCTGGCGGGCCATGTAGGGAAACTCGAAACGCGCCACCCGCCAGCCCCGCTCCGCCAGCCCCGAAGCGATGGCGGCCATAAACGGGCTGTCCATCGGCGCCCCCGCCCCATGGGCGAGCACCAGGGTGGCCGGCGCCTCGGCGGGCCCGTCGATCAGCCGGGGGACATTGTCCATGGCGCCATCCTCTCGCCACTCCCAAATCCCGCGGCGCTCAGGCTTCGTCTTGTTTGAGAAAGCGCCCGGCCAGGCGCACGGCGAGCACCACCGAGGCGATTCCGTAAGAGGCGAAGGTGACCGCCTGCCCCGCCGTGCCCGCCGCGTAGGCCCCGCGCCCCAACAGCACCGTGTCCGCCAGGGAGGCCGCCGTGCCCCAGAGCAGCACCCACACACTCACGTAGAGGATCCCTCGCGTGGTTGGATGCATGGCTTGCGGGCTGGCACCCAATCCTAAGCCTGTCGCCGTTAGCCGCCCGTGGGGAAGAGGGCCTGGATCTGCAGACGAATCGTCACGTCACCGAGGAGCTCATCGCCGAGCACCGTGGGTTTGGCCACATTCCAGAAGGCTTGCAGGGAAGCGTTGAGGGGCTGGGTGCCCAGCACAAAAACGCGGCCAATGCCCCCGCCGACGGGAACGGTCCAGCCCTTGCCGTTGGCCGCGGTCCAGTCGGCGGTGAGGATGGGCGAGCTGATCAGATACCAGCCCCCGGGCAGGTTGTGGTTGAGGAAGGGTTGAATCAGCATGGCGTTGACGTCCCGGCCCCCCTGGCCGGCGAACGACCACACGTTATTGACCAGCACCCCGCCCACCCAGGGCCCCTTGGTGTACACCGCCACGGCCGCGGGCCCGGCGCTCCAGCGCTGGCCGCTCAGCTCCACGTCCGTGGCGGAGGGGATCACCAGGGTGGGGCCCAACCCCACCATCAGATTTCCCTTGGCGCGGGGCACCAGAAACAGGGTGGGGTTGATGTCGCCAATGCCGATCACATCCGTTTCACCGGCCAGGGGGCGATGGATGACGGGCACGATGGTGCGGCTGATCAGCGTGAGGTTGTCGTTCAGGGGGAAGGGCACCACCGGCTGCACATTCCAGACGTTGAGGGTGCGGTTGGCTCGCGCGCTGGGGTCGAGCGCCCCCGGGGCCCACTGGGTTCCGGGGGTGCTGTTCCACTGGATGGGAAAGCTGACCAAGCTGGCGATGGGGTTTTGCGCCTGTTTGGCCAGGGCCTCACTGTCGCCCTCCCGTGCCTCCTCCTCCAGCACTCGCTCGGAATCAGGGTTGTCTCCCGCGGGCGGCGAGGGGTTGGCGCCCTCGGTTGGGGTAGAGCCCTGTTGGGCCAAGGCGGAGGGTGTCAGCGCGTCTCCGAGCGCCAGGGGGGAACAATCAAAACCTTCGCAAAGTTTGCGGCGGATGGGCTCGGCTTGACCTGGCACCGCGTTGGTGAGAAGGAGTGCCGCCAAGCCGGCGTAGAAGGCGCGACGGGCATCAGGCCAAGATGGCATCATGGGTAAAAAATGGATGGCTGACCTTAACTGAATCAGGGCAAGTTGGTGGGTTTGTGGCTGGTTTCCGCCTTGGTGGACAGGACTAGAATGGGAACTTATCGCAAGCGTTGATGTCATGGAAGCTTCGGATCACGCGGTCCCATCCTCCCCACGAATTCAGCACTTTGACGCCAAAGGTAAGCCAGCGTCTCCCTTCACGATTGAGCGACAACATCTCTTTCGCAAGCAATTGCCTTTTGAGGATGAGCGTGATTTTGAGGAAGCGCGAAAAGGCTTCATCGCCGCGCCGCCTTACAAACGAATTCTGGCGGAGGATGGCCATGTGGCCTGGGACATGGGCAGCTATGAATTTCTCCAGCGGGGCTTTGATAGTGTCTTTGACACGATTCATCCTTCCCTGCATCGGCAAGCCATTCTAAATATGGCCTATGGCTTGTATGAAGTTCTGCCCGATCGGATCTACCAAGTGCGAGGCTTCGACCTTGCCAACATGACCATTATCAAGGGACAAACGGGCTGGATCCTCTTTGATGTGCTCACCTGCAAGGAAACCGCCAAAGCGGCGCTGGAGCTGGTGAATCAGCACTTGGGAACGCGTCCTGTTGTCGCCGTGGTGTACTCCCATAGCCATGTCGATCACTTCGGCGGGGTGCGAGGGGTGGTCGACCCCGCCGATGTGGAGAGCGGGAAGGTGCGGGTGTTGGCTCCCGTGGGCTTCATGAAACACGCGATCGCGGAAAATGTCTATTCCGGTACCGCCATGGCTCGACGCGCCTTCTACCAATACGGTCTGCTGTTGCCGCGCAGCCCCTTTGGCCACGTCGATCAATCCATTGGTAAAAACACAGCCTCTGGCAGAGTGGGGCTGATCGAACCCACACGCTCCATCGAACAGGATCTGGAGGAGCTCGTGATCGATGGGGTGCGCATGGTGTTTCAAAACACTCCGGGCACCGAGGCGCCAGCGGAGATGAACACCTATTTCCCTGATTGGAAGGCGTTCTGGGCCGCTGAAAACATCTGCGGCACGATTCACAACATCTACACCCTCCGCGGTGCCCTGGTGCGCGACGCCTTGGAATGGTCCAAGAAAATCAGTGAGGCTCTCTTTCTGTTTGGCCAAGAGGCGGAAGTGATGTTTGCCTCCCATAGTTGGCCGCGCTGGGGCAATGAGCGCATTCAGGAGGTGATGCGGGTCCAGCGTGATGTTTACGCCCACTTGCACAACGAGGTGTTGCATCAAGCCAATCAGGGCGTCACCATCAATGAGATCCATAATGTTTATCAGCTTCCTGAGGCCTTGCGACAGCAATGGGCCGCCCACAGTTATCACGGATCGGAAGAGCACAACAGTCGGGCCGTGATCAATCGCTATTTGGGGTATTGGGACGCTAATCCCGCCACATTGACTCCCCTCTCGCCGGGCGAATCAGCTCCTCTGTATGTTGAGATGATGGGGGGAGCGAAGAACATCCTTGCCAAAGGCCAGGAGCTCTACCAGCAGGGCCATTACCGCGAAGCGATGGAGATTCTCAATAAGCTCGTCTACGCTGAGCCCCAAAATCAGGCGGCGAAAGACCTGCTGGCGGATGTGTTCGAGCAGCTCGGCTATCAGAAAGAAAGCCCGAGCGTGCGCAACAGTTTCTTGGCGGCCGCTTTTGAGTTGCGCAATGGGTTTCCCAGCGGTGTCGCCGCTCAGCCCGTCAATTCCGACTTGGTGAGCGCCATGTCGACTGAGCTCTTCCTCGACTACCTTGGCATACGGGTGGACAGCAAGAAAGCGGAAGGGTTGCGCTTCACGCTCAACCTGTACACACCAGATAATGGTGAAAAATTTGTGGTGGAATTGCGCAATTCAACGCTCACCAACATCAAGGGATTTCAATTGGAGCATCCCGATCTTGCCCTCACGGTCAATCGCCGCGAGCTTCAGTTGATGATGACGGGATCCACCACCCTGTTGGATTTGATTGGTGAGGGCAAGGCCCAGCTTGAGGGTGATGGGGCTGTCTTGGCGCGGTTTCGGGATGTTTTGGTTCAGTTCTCCCCAGACTTTGAACTCCTGCCAGGGACGGGCCTGGCCTCCCGCGAGGGTGGCTCCAGGGTTCCGGCGGGATCCAGCGCTCAAGCCGAATCCAGCGCTCAGGCTGGAAGCCCTCCGAAGGCGGATGCCTTCTCCCAGGTGGAACCAGCCAGTTCGGCGGGGGGGTGAGACCCGCGACCCTCAGCCCTGGCTCACGTTCACCCCTTTCCAAAAGGCCACCCGGCCCTTGATCTCGTCCGCGGCGGGTTTGGGGTCGGGGTAGTACCAGGCGGCATTGGCGTTCACCTGCCCATCCACAACGACATCGAAGTAATGGGCTTCCCCTTTCCAGCCGCACACCGTGCGATGGCTGGAGGGGCGAAAGTACTCCTTCTGGAGGGCTTCTGGGGGGAAGTAGGCATTGCCCTCAACGGTCACGATGTCATCCCCTTGGGCGATGACCGCCCCATTCCAGCTGGCTTGCATGTTGGTCTCCCGCGTCGTCGTTACGTTAGAGGGCTGTCCGCTGAGTCGTTCCGGGCCGTGTCAACTCTCGCCCCGATCACCACCGTCGGCATCGACGTCGGCGGCGGCCGCAAGGGTTTTCACGCGGTCGCCCTCCGCGACGGGGCCTACGCCGGCCAACTGGCGAGTCGGGACGTGGCCAAGCTCAGCCACTGGTGCCGGGTGGTGATGGGAGCCACCGTGATCGCCATCGACGCCCCCTGCCGCTGGAGCCTCGATGGTCGGCCTCGTCCCTGCGAGCGCGAGCTGTTGGGGCGGCGCATCCGCTGCTTCACTTCCCCCACCCGCTCCCAGGCGGTGGTCCATCCCACCAACTATTTCGGCTGGATGCTCCGCGGCGAAGCCCTCTTCCAGGCCCTGGAGGCCACCCATCCCCTGCTCTCCAGTCTGCCCATCCCGGGTCCCGTTTGCTTTGAAACCTTTCCCCACGCCATCACCTGGCATCTGCGGGGCGGCAACGCCATCGCGGCCCAGAAGCACCCCCAACGACGAGCGCTGCTCGTGCGGGCGGGCCTCGATCCCGCTCCCTTCACCCGTATCGACCTGATCGACGCCGCTCTCTGCGCCCTGGCGGCCCACCAGGCGGCTTCCGGGGGGGCCTGCGTCACCTATGGGGAGCCGGAAACGGGGCTGATTGTGGTGCCCCGGGGCCCCTTGGCTTGACGGCCGAGAAGCCCGCTTCCAGCCCTGGATCCCCTACGGCTCGCTCACCGCCCGGGTGGCTTCCACCATGCGCATCTCCCCATTGCCCCAGTTGCCGCCCACCAGCAGCGGCGGAGCCCCGGGCCGGGGCCGGGCGCCCTCGCCAGCGGCGAAGGCGACTTCGGTCCAGGCCAGCAGCAAGGGCCCCAGCACCCCGCCATCGGTCCTGTCCTCCGGCCGCAGGTTGAAGTGGTCGCCTCCGTCCACCAGCACCAGCTGGTTGCCCCGTCTGTGGGCCCCCCGCATGGGGTCGATGGCCTCTGGATCCGGCGGCACCACCCAATCCCGGCTGCCGCTCACCACCAGCACCCTCCCGGTCATGTCCGCGGCCGCCCCCCGGGGAAACAGGAGAGAGGTGGGGGGACTCACGGCCCCGACGGCAATCACCCTGGGGTCGCGGATGGCCGCCTGGTTCACGCCCTGCAGCCAGCTGCATTGCAGGGTCCAACTGAGGTTGCGATCGGGGTCCCTCACCTCGTCACAGCGCTTGAGCAGGTTGCCCTCCATCGGCCGCACCCCCGCCAGCTGCAACACGGTGGTGCCCCCCCAGGAATGGCCCAACGCCACCACCTGCCTGGAATTCACCGGCGCGCGCAATCCCAGGGCGCTCACCTGATCAATCGCCGCTTTCACATCCAATGGCCGCAGCGCCAGCTCCCTCGGGGAGGGAGGAGGGGCCTGACCGGCCAGCACCGCCTGTTGCTGGCTGCTGTCGCTGCCTGGATGGCGGGGAAGAATCACCGTGTAGCCCCGGCTGGCGAGCAGGCGCCCCCACCCCTCAAAGCTCTTGGGGTCATCCCAAAGGCCATGGGAGATCAGCACCAGCCGCCCGTTGGCCACCTCGGGTTCCACCACCATCAGCGTCAAGGGCTCTTTGCGGTGGGCCACCGACAGCTGGGTCATGCGGATCGCCACCGCCCGCCCGGGAGCCATCGGGTTGGGGGCGGCTGGCGCGGGAGGCAGGGTGGCCAGCAGCCGCTCCGCCTCGTCGCGCTGCTCCAGCATGCGGTTGGCCAGGTCCTTGGCTTTGGCCAGATCCAGGGTGAGCCGCCTGCCCGGGAGCGCCTGAATCAGATCCACCAGGGTGGGCTGGCCCTTGGCTGAGGCGCGATTCAGCGCCTCCCGAAGGGTTTCGCCGGTGAGATCCGGAGCTTGGCCCTCCACCTGTCCAAGGGTGGAGAGCACCAACATGGCCTGCTCCACCAACGGCGAGCCCACCGAGCCATCGACGATCCGGGTGAGGGTGAGGGGCACGGGCTGATTCAGCACCTCCCAGAGTTGACGGCCCACGGCCCCGTTGGTGGCCCGATCCAGCTCCGCCAGATCGCTGTTGCCGCCGCGCAGCGCCTCCGGGCTGCGCAGTTCGCTCACCTTCAACGTGAAGCCCGTCTCGAGCAGGGGGATCCGCACCACCACCTCGTCCAGTGCCCGGGCCGGTGCCAGGAGCGCCAGGGGGAGCAGGGCGCCGAGCCCCACCCACCCGGCCAGCGGCCAGGAGAGGACGCGGGTTGTGGATCGTCTCGGCATCCGCGGGCTGCTGGGGGGAACGGGCTCCCCAACTTATGCGCCGCCAAGGGTGTTTTGGCCTCGCCGCTCCGGCCTTCGCCTCAAGTCCACCCCCGCCCGCGGGCCAGCCGCGAGGCCTCGCTCACCGCGTCCACGCAGCGCTGGGCCCGGCGTTTGGCCTCAGCCTGGGTGCGGGCCCCCATGAGGTAGGCCGTCAGGGCCTGGGGAGATTCAATCGGCGCCAGCAGGGCGCGGTGGCGGTCGGCGAGGGCTGGATCCGCCAGCAAGCGGCTCACCAGGCCCCGCGCCCAGAGCGCCTCCCCCGGGCGTCCCGCCCCGAAGAGGTGCTCCCGCAGGCTGGAGAGCAGCTCTCGCTTGAGGGCCACCAGCCGCTCGCCGCGCAGCCGTCGGCTGTTGGGCAGCCCCTCGGCGGGGGTGTGTTCCACGCTCCAGCTCAGGCCCGTGCCCGGCAGCCCCACGGTGGTACGGGTGCCGCCCGAGCGGGCCACCGGGATGTTGAGACTCGCTCCGGGGCCCCCCAGGGAGATGGAACTCAACCCCCGCTGGGTGAAGTTGAAGCGCAGGGGACCGAGGCGGCTGGAGCGGCGAAAACGGAAGCCCATCGATTCAGCGGGAGATGTGGCCAGGACTCCTCATCGCGGAGGAGGGTTAAAGCGGAGCGATTCTGCCGCGCGGGATGGCGCGCCTGCCCAGCCACACCATCCCCAGGCCGGCGAGATTCATCCACAGGCCGTACACCGCCGCGGGCACCGCCATTTCCGGCTCCCTCATCAGCCCGGCGGTGATGGCGATCGCCAGGGCGCAGTTTTGGATCCCCACCTCGATCCCCAAACAGATCCGCTGCCGCGGGGGCAGCCCCGCCAGCCGGCCCGCCAGGTAGCCCGTCAGGGATCCCAGCCCGTTGAGCAGCACCACCGCGAGCCCCACCTTCATGAGGAAATCGGGCAGGCGATGGCCCTCTTGGATCAGCAAAAGCAGAATGATCAGCGCCAACAATCCAGCGGCGAGACGGCTCACTTGCTTCTCCAGGCGCTGGGCGGGGCCTGGGAATCGCTGACGCAGGCCCATGCCGATGGCGACGGGCACCAGGGTGATCAGCAGGATCCCCAGCATGGTGGGGCCGATCGGCAGGCGGATGGAGGCCTGGCTGCCCATCAACATCCGAAGCGATTGATTGGCCAAAATGGGGATTGTCACCACCGTGATCAGGCTGCTGATGGCTGTCAGGGTCACCGAGAGGGCCACATCTCCCCGGGCCAGGTAGGTGATCAGATTCGAGGAGGGACCCGCCGGGCAGATCGCCAGCACCATCAACCCCACCGCGATGGGCGGAGGCATGGGCACCATCCAGACGATCCACGCCCCGATCAACGGCAGCAGCACCACCTGCGCCACCGTGCCCACCGCCACCGCCTTGGGATCCCGCCCGATGCGCCGGAAGTCTTCCGGCACCAGGCCCAGGCCCATCCCCAGCATCACGATTGCCAGGGCCAGGGGCAGCAACACGGTGGTGAAAAGGGTGCTTTGCATCGCTGAGAACGGCGTGTTGCGCCAAATTTGCCCCAGACCCCCTCACCTCGCATGTTCAGCCCCTCCCGCCGACCGGAGCGTCTGGTGCGCCTGGCCCAGTGGCTGATCGCCCTGCTCTTCGCCTTTTTTCTGATTCGGGTGGGGGGGGCTCTCCTCGCCGACCTGCCCGCCCTGAGCCCACCGCCCCAGCTCGACTCGTTTCTCCAGACCCCCTCGATCACGGCCCTGGAGGCCAGGCTTCAACCCCTCCAGGCCGAACGCCAGGGGCTGGAGGGTCGGCTCAACGGCCTTCGCCAACGGCAGGAGGTGGCCCGTCAGGCCTACGAGAGCGACAAAGCCAGCTTTGACAACTGGCGCTCGGCCCGATCCGCCACGGCGCAAACCAGTCAAAACCCGGAGGTGATCGCCCGGGCCCGCCAGCTCGACAACCAGCTCCAACTTCAACAACGCCTGGGCGAGGAGCGGCGAGGGTTGGAGCGCCAACTAGGCGCCACGCAAGCCACCATGGCTCCCTTCGAAGCACGACTAGCCCAGCTCAGGGCGGAGGGGGAGCGTCTCTTCCAGCGGGCCCGGGAGCGGACTGAATTGCGGGTGTTTGGCTTGCGGCTCCTCCTGGTGGGCCCCCTGCTCGCCGCCTCCCTCTGGCAGTTTCGCCGCTATCGGGGCACGGAACAGTGGCCCTTCGTGTGGGGCTTCCTGCTGTTCGGACTCTTCTCTTTTTTCTTCGAGCTCGTGCCCTACCTCCCGAGCTTCGGGGCGTACATCCGCTATGGGGTGGGAGCCCTGCTCACCGTTGTGGCCGGCCGCGCCCTCATCCGCTGGCTCCAGGACGACCTCCGGCGCAAGCGGCAAGAACAAGCCGCCCCCCAGGAACAGCGGCAGCGGGAGATTCGCTACGAAAAAGCCCTGCGGTCCCTTGACCAAAGCCAATGTCCCAGCTGTGAACGGCGCCTCCCGGCCAAGGACGGGGACTTGCCCGACTTCTGCATGCATTGCGGCCTGGAGTTGCGGGTGGATTGTCCCCGTTGCCAATTCCATCACCTGTCGTTCTTTCCCTATTGCCCCAGCTGCGGGCTGCGCCGCTCGCTTTAGCCGGCGCCAGTGCGGGCGATGTCGAGCACGTCGGCCATGGAGCGGATCTGATCGATCGTGTCTCGCAGTTGGCCATCACTGCTGAGCTCCACCCTCAGGTCGATGCGGGCGGGCTTGCCGGGGGTGGTGCGCACCCTGGCGTCGCTGACGTTGATGCGGTGATCAGAGAGGCGGGTGAGGATGTCTTTGAGCACGCCCACCCGATCGAGCACTTCGATGCGCAACTGCACCGGATAGCGACGGCGGGTCTCTTCCACCGCGACCGGGTTCCAGCGCACCGGCAGCCGCCGTTCCCCTGGAACCTGGCTCAAATTGCCGCAATCCTGCCGATGGATGGTGATGCCGTGGTTGCCCAGGGCCACCGTGCCCACGATGGGCGCTCCCGGCAGGGGGCTGCAGCAGCCCCCAAGCCGATATTCCAGCCCCTCCAAGCCCAAGATCGGGCTCCCGGAAACCGGCGGGGCGGCGCTGGCGGCCTGGGCGGCGGCGGCCACACCGGCGGCCACGGCCTCGTTGCTCGGCGGAGGGGTGGCCGTCGCCGCCGCCAGTCGGATTTCTTCTCGCAACCGGTTCACCACCTGCTGCAAAGTCACCCCCCCAAAGCCCAGGGTGGCCAGCAGATCCTCCGTGCCCACCAGGTTGCAGCGGCGGGCCACCCGGGCCATCGCCTCGCCCTTGAGCAGGGCGTCGAAGCCCTCCCGACCCAGTTCCCGCTCCAACATCTCCGTGCCGCGAAGGATGTTGTCTTCCCGGTGGCTCCGTTTGTACCAAGAACGGATGCGGTTGCGGGCCGTGGGGGTGGCCACGAAATTCAGCCAATCCAGGCTGGGGTGGGCGGATTTGGCCGTGATCACCTGCACGAAATCGCCGTTTTGCAGTTGGCTGGTCAGTGGGCAGAGGCGATCGTTGATCCTGACGCCCTGGCAGTGATTGCCCACCTCCGAGTGAATGCGGTAAGCAAAATCCACCGCTGTGGAGCCCTTGCGCAGCCCCACCACATCTCCTTTGGGAGTGAAGACAAACACCTCCTCGTCAAACAGGTCTTCCTTGATCGAGGCCAGATAGTCGCTGCTGTCTTCAGCGCCCCCATCCTTCTGCCAATCCACCAGCTGGCGCAGCCAGTTGAACCGCTCAGCCTCCCCGCTGGCGGGCGAGCCCCCCTCCTTGTATTTCCAATGGGCGGCGATGCCGAACTCCGCCACCTGGTGCATCTCGCTGGTGCGGATTTGCACCTCGATGGGCCGATGGCGGCCGATGACGGCGGTGTGCAGCGATTGGTAGCCATTCGGCTTGGGCAGGCCGATGTAATCCTTGAATCGGCCCGGAATGGGCCGAAAGGTGTCGTGCACCACGGCGAGGGCCCGATAGCAGCTCTCCACCGACGGGCAGAGGATACGAACGGCGGCGATGTCGTACAGCTCGTGGAAGGCCTTCTGCTGCCGCTGCATCTTGCTCCAGATGCCATAGAGGTGCTTGGGGCGTCCATGCACCTGGCACATGCCGAGCCCCACGGCCTCCAGTCGCTCCCGGAGCAAGCCCGCCGTGACCGCCAGCCGCTCTTCCCGTTCGCTGCGTTTGGTGGCGACCGCCTGTTGAATTTCCCGGTAAGCCTCCGGTTCCAGGATTTTGAAGGCCAGATCCTCCAGCTCCCACTTGAAGCGGCCGATGCCCAGTCGGTTGGCCAGAGGGGCGTAGATCTCGCGGGTTTCCCGGGCGATGCGCTGCTGCTTTTCGGGCTTGAGGGCGCCCAGGGTGCGCATGTTGTGCAAGCGATCGGCCAGCTTCACCAACACCACCCGGATGTCGCTGGCCATGGCCAGAAACATCCGCCGCAGATTTTCCGCCTGGGCTTCGGTGTGATTGGTGAAATGGATGCCGCCGAGCTTCGTGACCCCCTCCACCAGGGCGCGCACCTCAGGGCCGAAGTGTTCCTCCAGCTCGAGGGGGGTCACCTGGGTGTCCTCCACCACATCGTGGAGAAAGCCGGCGGCGATGACCGCCGCGCTGGCCCCGATGTCGCGCAACAGATCAGCGACGGCGATGGGGTGCACGATGTAGGGCTCGCCCGTGGCCCGGAACTGGCCCTCGTGGAGCTGGAAGGCGAAGTCGAAGGCGGAGGCGATGAGCGCCTCGGTGTCGGTGGGACAGCTGTCGCCGGGACCGGGCGGCACATGGCGCACGCATTCCTTGAGCCACTCCGGCAAGGGCACGCCGTAATCGTCGGGCACGTGGATCTGGCGGCGGCGCAGGGGCAGGGGGCTCGGAGGTGAGGCGGGACGCCGCTCCTCCACCATGTCCCCGTTAGGGCTCTCGGCCGCTGGAGCACTCAAGTCGGGGATGGTCCTGAGCATCGACCTCCACGCGGTGCCCCCATGGTAGTCAGGTCGCAACCCCCTGGGAGACGCCAAGCTGGTGCGAGTCTGATCGCCGCCATGGCGCCATCTCTCCCCGCCGAGCCTGATGAGGGGGCGGCCGCTCCCGTGCTTCACCTGCGCCAATTGATGGTGCGCTACCCGGGCGCCCCCCTCCCCACCCTGGATGGCTTGGACCTGCGCTTGGAGCGGGGCGACCGCTTGGCGTTGGTGGGCCCCTCCGGTTGCGGCAAAAGCACCGTCGCCCGGGCCGTGTTGCGGCTTCTGCCCCCGGGAACCGATTGCCAGGGCAGCGTGACGCTGGCCGGCCAGGATCCAGGACGCCTGGATCAGGCGGCCCTGCGCCGGCTTCGGGGGGAGGCCGCGGGCCTGGTGTTTCAAGACCCCATGACCCGGCTGAACCCCCTGCTCACCGTGGGGGAGCATCTTCGAGACACCCTCGCCGCCCATCGTCCCGGCAGGCGGCCAGAGCTGCGCGCCCGGGTGGAGGAGTTGCTCGCCCGGGTGGGGATCGAACCGGGCCGTTACGGCGGCTACCCGCACGAATTCAGCGGCGGCATGCGGCAACGGGTGGCCATCGCCCTGGCCATGGCCCTTCGCCCGCCGCTGGTGATCGCGGATGAACCCACCACCAGCCTGGATGTGGCGGTGACGATGCAGGTGATGGCTGAACTTTGCGGGCTGTGCCAGGAGGCGGGCAGTGCTTTGCTGTTGATCACCCACGATCTGGCCATGGCGGGCCGCTGGTGCGAGCGCATCGCCGTGCTGGATGGGGGCCGGCTGGTGGAGGAGGGCTCCAGCCGCCAGGTGCTCACCGCCCCGGCCTCCGCCGTGGGCCAGCGCCTGGTGCGGGCCGCCCGGGAGCGGGAAGGCCGCCACAGCGTGGCGCCCGCCGAGGCGCCGGTGGTTCTGGAGATCGAGGAGTTGCGCAGCTGGCACCCCCTCCCCTCTCCCCCATGGCGGGCCCGCTGGCTCAAGGCCGTGGACGGGGTGAGCCTCACCCTTCACGCGGGAGAAACCATCGGGGTGGTGGGCGCCTCAGGCTGTGGCAAGAGCACCCTCTGCCGCGCCCTGATGGGGTTGGCTCCGGTGCGGGGCGGCGCGGTGCGGCTGTTGGGACAGGATCTGCTCCAGCTTCGGGGGGGCGCCCCGCGGCAAGCCCGCCGCCAGCTGCAGATGGTGTTTCAGGATCCCTTGGCTTGCCTCAATCCCCAGATGTCGGTGGGGGAAGCCGTGGCCGACCCCCTGCTGATCCATGGGCTGGCGGGCCGCTCGGAGGCCCGTCGCCGGGCTCGGGAGCAACTGGCCGCGGTGGGCCTGGAGCCTCCCGAGGCGTTTGAACAGCGTCGGCCCCGCCAGCTCTCCGGCGGTCAACAGCAGCGGGTGGCCATTGCCCGGGCCCTCATCCTCCAGCCCCGCGTGTTGCTCTGCGACGAGAGTGTGAGCATGCTCGACGCCGAGGTGCAGGCCGATGTGCTGACCCTGTTGCGCGATCTGCGGGAGCGCCTCGGGCTCGGGTTGCTGTTCGTCACCCACGACCTCTCGGTGGCGAGCGGCTTCTGCCACAGCGTGATTGTGCTGGAGGGGGGGCGGATTGTGGAGGAAGGGCCCGGGTCTGACCTCCTCAGCCACCCGCGGGCCCCCATCACCCGCACCCTGGTGGACGCCTGTCCGCGATTGCCCGCGCTGCGCGCCTAGGCCACAACCACGGAAATCAACGCCTCATCACCCTGCTGGACTCCCACCAAGGGCCCCTCCGGCGGGACGCGCTGACGTTTGCCGCGAGCGGGCCCGGCGGGGACCCGCCGCGAGTCGGCGGTCCGGCGCCTCCATGCGACCATGCGCCCTGCCGTGGCGACCTTCCACCTGGGCATGCTCCCGACTCCCCCGCGGAGGGTTGCCTCCCCCCCAGCCCGGCCTCGTCTGGGCCGGCAGCGCGCCTTGGTGCTCTCGCTCACCCTCGGGCTGGGATTGCTGCTCTTCGTTTGGAAGCTCGGCGGCACCGGTCTGGTGGACGAAACCCCGCCCCTGTTTGCCGCCGCGGCCCGTGCCATGCCCGAAAGCGGCGATTGGCTGATCCCCCGGGTGAATGGTCTGCCGCGCTATGACAAGCCACCGCTCGTGTACTGGTTGATGGGGGCGCTCTACGCGCTGCCGGGCCAGTCGCAATGGAATCCCCTCGGCACCTGGGCCGCGGGGCTGCCGTCCTCCCTTGCCTCCGTGGCGGTGATGCTCGGTCTGGCCGACACCCTTCTGCGCTGGCCCCAAAGCCAACGGGAGCGGGAGGCGCTTAAGGGGGAGGGGGTTCCCCTCACCCCCCTGGGGGCGGCCCTGGCGTTCGCCCTTTCGCCCCTGGTGCTTCTCTGGGGGCGCATCCCGGTGAGTGATGCCCTTTTCACCGCCCTGCTGGCCCTCGCCTTGTTGTCCTTCTGGCGCCACTACGCCGCCGACAGCGGCTCTTGGTGGCCAGCCTGGACCCTGCTGGGCTTGGCCGTGCTCACCAAGGGTCCGGTGGCGGTGGTGCTGGCCGCCCTCACCCTGGTGATCTTCGGCTGGCTCCAGGGCGATGGGCCCCGACTCCTCCTCCGCCTGAGACCCTTGCGCGGGCTGCTGCTCACCACCCTCGTGGCGCTCCCCTGGTATGGGCTTGCCTTGGCCGCCGAGGGTCGCCCTTTTTGGGACAGTTTCTTCGGCTATCACAACCTGCAGCGCTTCACCTCCGTGGTGAATCACCACCTGCAGCCCTGGTGGTTTTTTGGTCCCGTGTCGCTGATCGCCAGCCTGCCCTTTTCCCCCCTGTTGCTCCAGGGTCTGGTCCAGGCGGTCGGGCCCTTGCGGTGGCGCCGTCAGCCGGCCCTGGCCGTGCCGGCACCGCTCTCCCTCAGTCGGTTCTGCGCCTGCTGGCTGGTGGCGGTGCTGGTGTTTTTCACGGCCGCCTTCACCAAACTTCCCAGTTACTGGTTGCCCGCGGTGCCGGCCGCGGCCATCCTCATCGCCCTCGCCCCCGCCGGGTCCGCCGCCAGCCGCTGGGCGTGGCGGGCCACCTTGCTCCTCACCGCCCTGATCGCCGCCGTGTTTTTCGCCGGCCCCTGGGTGGTGCCTCTGATCCGCGATCCAGAGCTGCCCACCCTGCCGGCCGAGTTGATTCGCTCAGGTCGCTTGCCGGTGGCGGGCCTGTGCTGGCTGGCCGCTTCCCTCCTCGGCTGGGCCTGCTCCTCGTCCCCCAGCAGGCGGCTGCTGGCCCTGCAGGCCCCACTGGTGCTCTTTGTGCCCCTGGCCCTGTTGCCCAGCTGGGCCCTGGGGGATCGGCTGCGGGGAGAGCCGGTCCGGGCCCTCGCCACCAGCATCGGCCGCTGGGCCCAGCCCGGCGAACCCCTGGCCATGGTGGGAATTCTCAAGCCCTCGCTGCATTACTACAGCCGCCGCGTGGTGATCTACGAGGGCATCCAGCCCGCGGGGCTCCGCAACCTGAGCGACCGCCTGCGCCATGAACACCGCCAGGGCATGGCGCCCAGCACCCCCCAGCGGCAGCCCACCCTGTTGATGGTGATCGACGAACGCACGTCCCGGGCGCCCCACTGGCAAGGCCTGGCCCCGGAGGAACTCGACCGGGCGGGCCTCTATCGCCTCTGGCGCCTCGATCGCCAGCGTCTGGAGCGGAGGGCTCGGGAGTTGAAGGCGGCTGGGGTGCCCTTGGAATGGCGCCGGCCCGTGCCAGAACGCTACTGAACCAGAGGCCCTGGGGCGGAAGGGGCAGGCCTCAGGCCGCGGCCACGGGATGGGCGGTCAACTCGCCATAGAGCTTTTCGATGGCGTCAATGTTGCGGCTCAGGGTGTAGCGCTCCAGCACCCGCGCCCTGGCGCGACGGCCCAGTTCGGCGGTCAGCACCGGTTGATCCCGCAGCACGGGGAGCAGGGTGCGCAGTTGGGTGGTGACCCCTTGGGTGCTGATCACGATGCCAGCCCCCCCCTCCAGGGCCTCCCCATCGGCCCCGGCGTCGGTGGCCACGCAGGCTTTGCCGCAGGCCATCGCCTCCAGCAACGCCAAGGAGAGCCCCTCCACCAGGGAGGGCAGCAAAAACACCTCCGCCATCTGCAGCAGGGCCACCCGACGCTTCAGGTTGGCCTCATGCCCCCACCAGACCACGTCCTCATCGTTGTTTTGGAGGGCGCCGCGCAGCGGACCATCACCCACGATCAGCAGCAGGCAGCCGCTTGGACGCACGAGACGCCAGGCTTTGAGCAGGGCTTCCACGTTTTTCTCCGTCGACAGACGGCCCATGTAAAGGAAGACGCGATGCTGACCAAACCGTTGCCGCAGCTCACCGAGGCCCTCCTGGGTCCCCTGACCCGCGGGAGCCCAGGTGTCGGGATCGACGCCGTTGGGGATCACCGCCAACCGGTCTGGGGGGACGCCGAGCCGCTCCAGCAGATCCGCCTGGAGCTCGGAAAACACGATCACCCGGTCGTAGCGGGCCAGGGACGGGGCATACACCTGATAGGTGAGTTGCTGGGTGCCGGCGGTGATGTTGCGCAGGTTGGCGTCGAAGGCGGGGTGGAAGGTGGCCACCAAGGGCAGACCCAGTTGCTGGCAGAGATCGGGGAGCCGGAAATCGAGGGGCGAGAGGGTGAGGCTGGCGTGCACCAGATCCGGCCGCAACCGCTCTAGGGATTCCCTCAGCTCCCGCTGGGCGCCGGGGGAGGGGATCGTGTACACCTGCGACTTCACCAGATAGGAGAGGGCCACATCCGGTCCATCAAGCGGCCCCGAGGCTCTCAGGGGATCGGGGCGCGGTTTGCTCAGGAGGGTGTCCTGGCGGTTCAGGGCCGCGGCGGCGGGGGTGTCGAAATGGATGAAACTCACCTGATGGCCCCTCTGGCGCAGGGCCTCCGTGGTGGCGAGGCTGTAGGTGACGTTGCCGCAGAAGGGAGATTTTTTACCCAGCCAGGCGATGTGCGTCACCGCTTGAATTCAATCATCCCAAAACTAGCAGTGGCCCCCTCAAGAGGGGCGCCAGGGTTGTTCGCTCAGGGCGGCGATCAAGGCGATGGCCGCCAGGCCCCAGAGCACCGGTAACAGGCCGTAGCGGCTCACCACGGTGCCAGCCAGGGCCAGGGGAAGGCTCAGGGCGATGTTGATCAGGTTGTTCTGCAGGCCAAACACCTTGCCGCGTTGGTCCTCGGGCGTGTCCACCTGGATGGTGGTTTGGGCGGGGATCGCCAGCAAGGCGGCCCCCAGTCCCAGCAGGACACAAAGCAGCAAGGTGAGCACGAGGTTGCCCCGGAGCTGGCCGAGGAGCACCAGGCTGAAGGCGATGGTGCCCAGCCCCGTGCTGGCCAGCAATTTGCGGCTGAAATAGTCCCCCAGCTGGGCCATGGCGAGGGCCCCGAGGGCCAGGCCAATGCCACTCATGGCGAGCAACGTGCCAAACCCCGTGGGGCCGAGGGGTTGAATCGCCGCCGCCAGGCTGATGGCCAGCACATACAGCGCGGCCAACAGGCTATAGAGCAACACCAGTTGGAGCATCGCCGTGCGCACGGTGGCCCGTTCCCGCAACACCGCCAATCCCTCGCCGATTTCTTCCCAGATCGACACCTGGCGCACCTGCCGGGGGGGCTCCTCCAGTTGGATGCCCGCGATGGCCAGGGCGGCCAGGCCGTAGCAGAGGGGCAGGAGGCCAAACTCCCCGTTTTGCACCCCGAGGGCGCCCAGTCCGCCCCGCAACAGGCGGAGGATGGGATCCCCCAGGGCGAAACCCACGATGGTGGCCGCCATGCTGGTGGCCTGATACACCGAGTTGGCGGCCAGCAGCTGGTGGGAGGGCACCAGCAAGGGAATCGCGGCCTGCTCCGCGGGGGCGAAGAACTGGGTGAGGGCCGACTCCAGAAGGGTCATCAGCACCAGGGCCCAATAGCCCCAGCTCAGCCCGAGCCAATGGGGTCCGGGAAGGAGGGCCAGGGGGGCCAGCATCACCAGGCCGGCCCGGATGGCGTTGGAGGCCACCATCACCGAACGCTTCGGCCAGCGATCCGCCCACACCCCCGCCACGGTGCCCATCAGCACCGCCGGAATCGTGTTGGCCACATAGATCCCCGTCGCCAGGAGGGTGATCACCTGGGCCCGGCTTTCCAGATTGATGCGGATGGCGGCGGCGGCTTCCGCCAGGGGGGTGTTGCCGCTGAGGTTGTCCGGCACCCAGTACTGGGCGATCAGGAACACCATCAACACGATGTAAAACTTGTCCGCCAGCTGGGAAAAGATCTGGCCGATCCACAGCCGGCGAAACCCCGGCCGAGCCAGGACGGCCCCCAGTCCCTTCTCCTCCGGGGGCAAGGGTGGAAGCTCCCTTGGGGGTTCAGCGAGCCGCGACACAACCGGATCCGTCATGGGGTCTTGGACCGGGGGACAGCGGGATGGGGCTGGGGCATCTCCTCCACACTGGCTCGCAGCAGTCTGAAGGCTCGCGGTCGGCTTCCCAGATGTTCGTCACACCAGACCTCCACCAGGGCGAGCAAATGGAGCCAGACCGTTTCAGGCCCCAGCAGACTGCCATCCCGAGATCGGGGGGTCCCGGCGCGGGGCAGCCGTTGCAGGAGGGCCAGCTCCGAGGCGTTGAGCATCAGGGCCGCCCCCGCCACGGCTCCTGTCGCCAGTCCCTCCGCCGGGAGCAGGCTGCAGCGCCACGTCCAATCGCCCAGGGGGGGATCCAGGGGGGCTCCCGTCCTGGCGCAGTGCCGCAGTGGCAGGGCATAGCCCCCGAGCGCCAGGAGGTGCACACACCCCTGAACCGCGATCGCCACCGCCTCCACCCGCTCACTGGCCTCCAGCACCACCCCGTCCAGGCGGCCCAGATGGGCCAGCAGCATGGATGGCCACCCCGGGGAGGGGGCGCCGCTGGGCACCAGCCGGAGGCAGAGTTCCGCCAAGGCCTGAGCGGCCGCCAGGGTGTCCAGCCGTTCCCCCAGGCCGTTGAAGCCCCGCACGAGCCTCAATTGCCGCACCCGGGGAAGGTTTCCCCCGCCCACCTGCAGCCGCAGGTGAGCCAGGGGGAGGGCCGCCGCCAGGCGGCTGCGGGGCTTCCGCGCGCCCGGCACCGCGAGGCGGATGAGTCCCTCCTCTTCCGTGAGCAACGTGAGCAGCCGATCGCTCTCTCCCAGGGCCGTGCACCGCAGCCCCACCCCCTCCAGGAGCCGTTCCGTCGCCATGGGATCAGCCCGCGCTTGCCTTCAAGGCCTCCATCAGCGCCACACCCCGACTGGTGCCCAGCCGCGCCGCCCCGGCCTCCACCAGGGCCAGCGCCCGCTCCAGGGTGGTGATTCCTCCGGAGGCCTTGACGGCCGCCCGACCCCGGGCCAGATCCCGCAGCCGCCGCACTTGGTCAGGGGTCACGGGGGGGCCGAAGCCGCTGCCGGTCTTGAGGAACAGGGCGCCCGCGTCAATGCTCACCTCCACGAGCAGGCGGAGGGCCTCCTCGCTGAGACGGCCCTGTTCCACGATCACCTTCACGGGCAGGCCGAGTTCGATGATCGGCGCCAGGTCGTTAAGCAGGGTGTGGCTGTCGCCATCGGCCAGGGCGCCGAAATCCGGCACCACATCCAGCTCGTCCGCGCCCTGATCCAGGGCGTCTTCCGCCTCGGCCCTCTTCACCGCCGGGGGCACGGCGCCAAAGGGGAAGCCGATCACCGCCACAAGTTTCACCGCGCCGCGACGGGGCAGGCGCTCCCGGGCGGCGCCCACCCAGCGAGAGGCCACGCAAAGGCCCGCGAAGCTGAAATGGGTGGCCTCGTCGCAGGCGCGATGGAGCGCCTCCAGCCCGTGATGGGGATCCAAAAGGGCGTGGTCCATCAGGGGCGCCAGATCGGGCAGCTCCTCGCTCACGCGTCCTTGGCCTGGATCACGCCGAAGCCGCCGTGGTTGCGGCGATACACCACCTGAATCTCCTGGCTGTCGGCATCCCGGAACACGTAAAAGTCGTGATCGATGATGTCCAGCTGGTGCAGGGCCTCCTCCAGGGACATGGGCGCCATGGCGTAGTACTTCCGCCGCACGCCGCGATGGGGCAGGTTGGGCTCCAGGCCCTCGGTGAGGGGGTGGCCGGGTTGGGGCAGGTGGGCGGCGCCCGCCTCCTCCGCCGCGGCGGAGCGGTGCACGGGGCCCTGCAGGCGCTCTTGAAGGCGATTTTTATGGCGGTTCAGCTGGCGGGCCACCTTGCTGGCCACCATGTCGATGCTGGCGTAAAGATTTTCGCTGCGTTCCTGGGCCCGGATCACCACGCCATTGGCAAACATGGTCACTTCCGCCGTCTGTTGGGGCACGCGGGGGTTGCGGGCGACCGAGAGATGCACGTCCGCCTCTTTCACCAGGTCTTCGAAGTGGCTGATGGCGCGGGAGAGCTTGGTTTCGGTGTACTCGCGAATCGCGGGCGTGATGTCCAGATTGCGACCGTGGATCAGGAGTTTCATGGCGGTTCCATTCAGCCGGTTGTTCCCCAACCGGTTCTGTTGCCACAGTAGTGAGACTGAGCCATGGGACCCAACGGCACCGCAATTCTTTTTGAAGCCTCCGCGCCGGTGCCCTTCCCCCGGGCCTGGGCCTGGCAGCGGCGGCTTCAGCGCCGCTTGCTGACCGACCCCACCGCCCCGGAGGCCGTGGTTCTGCTGGAGCATCCCCCCTGCTACACCCTCGGCCGGGGCGCCAGCG
>JBKCPG010000029.1:0-7459 GCA_046309395.1 Cyanobacteriota bacterium
CCCTCACCCGCCCCGACTTCCCCCTGCTGGATCAAACCGCCTGCCTGGGGCAGCCATTGATCTATCTGGATTACGCGGCCACCAGCCAGAAACCGCGGCAGGTGCTGGAAGCGCTGCGGCACTACTACAGCCATGACAACGCCAACGTGCATCGGGGAGCCCACCAGCTGAGCGCGAGGGCCACAGAGGGCTTCGAAGCCGCCCGGGAGAAGGTGGCCCGCTGGATTGGCGCCCGTCGCTCCCACGAAATCGTTTACACCCGCAACGCCAGCGAGGCGATCAACCTGGTGGCCCGCAGCTGGGGAGATAGCGTTCTGGGCCCCGGTGACGAGGTGGTGCTGTCGCTGATGGAGCACCACAGCAATCTCGTGCCCTGGCAGCAACTGGCGCGCCGCACGGGCTGTGTGTTGCGCCACGTGGGCCTCACCGCCAGCGGGGAACTCGATCTGGAGGAGTTCCACGCCATGCTCAATGAGCGCACCAAGCTGGTGAGTTTGGTGCATGTCAGCAACACCCTGGGCTCGCTCAACCCCATCGCCGCTCTCGCCCCAGCGGTGAAGGCCTACGGGGCCCTGCTGCTGGTGGATGCCTGCCAGAGCCTGCCCCATCAGAAGGTGAACGTGGCTGAGCTGGGCTGCGATTTTTTGGTGGGGTCGTCCCACAAGTTTTGCGGCCCCACGGGCATGGGCTTTCTCTGGGGCCGGGAGGCCATCCTGGAGGCCATGCCCCCCTTCCTTGGAGGAGGGGAAATGATTCAAGAGGTGTTCCTCGACCACAGCACCTGGGCCGAACTGCCCCACAAATTTGAGGCGGGCACCCCGGCGATCGGTGAAGCCATTGGCATGGGGGCGGCCATCGACTACCTGGAGAGCCTGGGGCTCGAACGGATCCACGCCTGGGAGCGGGAGCTCACCCGGCGCCTCTTCCAACGCCTGCAAGCCATCGAGGGACTGACCATCCTTGGGCCCACCCCCGAGCGACAGCCCCACCGCGGCGCCTTGGCGGCCTTCAGTGTGGAGGGGCTGCACGCCCACGACATCGCGGCCCTGCTCGACTCCGCGGGCATTTGCATCCGCGGCGGCCACCATTGCACCCAGCCCCTGCACCGGCACTACGGCCTGGCGGCCACGGCCCGAGCCAGTCTGGGGTTTACCACCACCCCCGAGGAAATCGATCGCTTCGCCGAAGAACTGCAAGGCACCATTCAGTTCCTACGGGAGCACAGTTGACCTGGTCGGCATGACGCACAGACGTGGCGCGGGCGACGCATCAGCGGGTCATCAGCGAGCCATCGACTGACCAACCTTGGATGGGCGGTAAGGTCACAGGCGGATGGAAACAGGCTCTTGAGAAAAATTTTATTGGTCAGCAACGAAGCCGCCCGTACAGGCGCACCAGCCATTTTGCTGGGAATCATGCAGTGGCTGAAGGCGCATACCAACGTTGAAACCATCAGCGTGTTGATGCGAGATGGGGCCATGCGGGCAGAGTTTGAGCGGATCGGGCGTACGTACACATGGATCCCAATCGACCTCAATCAACCGGAGAGGATTTACAAGCGCGTCGCCACAATGGTGCTTCAACGAGGACAGGCCGATCCGGGCACCTGGCTGGCGAAAATCATCCAGGAAGAACAGCCGGACATCATCTATCTCAGCACACTTGTTCTCGGCAAATACCTGGTGCATGTTCCCAAGATCTCCCAGCGACGCGTCGTCACCCATGTGCACGAACTCCTGCCGAGCCTGCGGCAACTCTCCAGTGATCAGCAGGTGAGCCGCCAACTCGCCCTATCCGACTCCGTGATCGCTTGCGCCCCTTGTGTGGCCCAGACCCTCACTGAAATCTTTCAACTCCCCCCCAGCAAATGCACCATTATTCCTGAATACATCTCTCCTGGCGCCAGCGGCAACGACACAAGTCAGCCGCCCTCTCCAATCGCCCCCTCTGGCGAAGAGAGCACGTCTCTCACGAGAATCCATCAAGCCCTGAATCGCGGCATTCCCATCTTTGGTGTGGGCGGAAATCCAATCCACAGAAAGGGGTTTGACTTGTTCCCCCTCTTGGTCAAGGAATGCCAAAAGCGCTTTGCCGGCACCCCCTTTCTTGCCGTCTGGATCGGCTGCGGGGAGGGGTCCCAGGCCGGAATCGCGATGGAATGGGATCTCACCCAGATGGGACTGCAAGCTGACGTGGCGCTGATTCCCTCCGTATCCATCCCCACGTTCCGCTGGATCGTGAGCCAATTTCGTGTCCTCACCCTTCTCTCCCGGGAAGATCCTTTTCCACTGGTGGTTCTGGAAGCCGGTGTCCTCGGGGTCCCCACGGTCTGCTTTGAGGGGTCAGGGGCGATTCCTGAGATGGCCGCCGAGGGGAACTGCGTGAGCGTGCCCTATCTGGATCTCCAGGCCTACGCCGAGGCGGTCCATCGGTTGTGTGTCCATCCAGAGGAGGCGCGAGGCATCGCGGCCCGCTGCCGCCAACACGTCGAGCGGCACCTCACCCTCGACAAGGTCGCTCCGCGGGTGGTTCAAGTTCTGTTGAACGAGCCATCACCTCAGGGGGAAACCTTGCCTGTCGGTTGAAAGGCCAGGGAGGCGGAATTCACGCAGTAACGCAATCCCGTTGGCTTGGGTCCATCGTTGAACACATGGCCCAGATGCGCCTCGCAGCTGGCGCAGCGAATCTCCGTGCGCACCATGCCGTGGGAGCGGTCGACCAACGTGTGGATGGCCCCCTGGCTCACCCCGTCCCAGAAGCTGGGCCAGCCCGTGCCCGAATCAAACTTGGTCTCCGAGCGAAACAGGTCGGCCCCGCAGCAGACGCAGCGGTACATCCCCTGGCCCTTGTGGTTCCAGTAGGCGCCGGTGAAAGCCCTCTCGGTGCCGCCCTGGCGGGTGACGTGGAACTGCTCAGGCGTCAGACGCTCACGCCAGGCCTCCTGGTCATTGGCCTGGGGCAGACCACTGGGCAACCCGCAGGCCGATGGGGAGGAGACGGAGGGATCCTGGGTCACTGGAGGGCTGGAACGGCGCCCTCACCCTAGGCGGCAAAACCGGAGGGCAAGAGCTCTCGCACCATCCTGGCCAGGCTGGCCACCGCCCCGGGCTGACCCCGCAGACCGCGCAGATCGTGACGCACAGCCTCAAGCCTTTCGGGCTTGGCCAGCCAGTCGGCCGCTTCGGCGGCAATCTCCTCGGGGGTGATGGCGCCCACCCGCTCAGGCACCACCAAACGGCCGGCGGAAATGTTGGGCCAAGCCAGAAACCCGCGATGGCGCATCCGCCAGGCCGTGAGCCCCACCCCGAGCAGACGGCGAAGGAGCGGTAGACGGGCCAGAACCCCCAACCCCCCATCCCAGGCCTGCATCAGGTGCAGATGCTGGGTGGGAACCAGAACGATCATCGGCACCCCCAGGGCACCCAACTCCGCGGTGTTGGCCCCCACGGTGGTGAGGGCGAGGGCGCACTGGCTCAGGGCTCCATGGGCGGGATGGCGGGTTTCCAGGCGAATGGCCGTGCCCCGGGCGGTGCGCCACAAGGGTTCCCCCCCCGGGGACCGCTCCAGCTGGGGCTCCCCCGAAAGGTAGAGGGGCGCCAGGGGGTTGGCGCCGCCTCCATAGGCCCCCAGTTCCCGGATCGACGTGGTGGGGGCCACGGGGAGCAGAAAGCGGGTGTCCGGCCGGAGGCTGGCGAGGTGGTCGGCGGCGGCGAGCAGGAACGGCACGCCCACCTGGAGCTTGGCCCGCTTCGATCCCGGCAGCAGAGCCACCCAGGGCCCCCCCGGCTCCAGGGGGTCGGCTTGACGCGCCGCCTCGGGCAGATCGGCCATCAGGTCTCCCACCACTTGGGCGCGGCGTTGCCAGCGGGGGGCCAACCGAGACGCGGCGGCGGAGCCCATCAAGGCCACCTGGTCGTTCCATCGGGGCCAGCGAGCCACCCATTCGGCGTAGGTGATGTGGCGGTAGCGCAGCCGCGCGGAGAGGAGAACGGTCCAAAACTGATCGCCCCCCAAAAACACCACCACGCCATGCCGGGGCCAGGGCCCATAGCGCCGCGGCCGAAGCAGAAGCCACCAGAAGCGCCGCGCGGGGATCACCCGCTCGAAGAGCCCCCAGCCCCGGGCCACCTCATGCTCTTGCCCCGTGGCGTTGGGGCAGGGAACCAGCACGAGATGAAGCGCGGTGGCAGCCCGCCGGTCGGAGGGGCGAAGCGGGTGCGAGTGATGCAGCCGCTCCGCCAAGGGACGAACCCAAGTGCTCAACTCACCGGGCCCATTGCTCACCAACACGATGGCGGCTTCGCCAGGAGGCATCTCCCGTGAACCTTCCGCCCGGAACTCTCCGGCGACACGATCTCTCCCCTTGACCCATCCCGCGTCAGGCGGTGACGGAGGAGGAGGCGACCCATCCGGAGGAGGGGGGATCAAACGGCTCAGCGAACGGGGAAGGAACCAAGTGCGGATGGCGAGACTTGAACTCGCAAGGCCGAAGCCACACGCCCCTCAAACGTGCGTGTCTACCAATTCCACCACATCCGCGTGGATCGGGCGAGAACAGGGCGAACCTGATCGACCGGGTGGAAGCGTCCAGCCGAGGCTGGAAGCTCAGCAGCAATATACCCATAGCGCCCCCGCCTCCCTGAGATGGGATGGACGGGAAAGCCGCCCGGAACGCGCTGATACAGTCCTGATCCGATTGGGGGGGGTGGATCCCACCTCGGCTCCCCCATCCCAGGTTCCCTCCGCCCAGGCTCGGATGCCCATCGGCAAGTTGTTGATCGCCAACCGCGGGGAGATCGCCTTGCGCATCCTGCGCAGCTGCAGGGAGCTCGGGATCAGCACCGTGGCCGTCTACAGCACGGTCGACCGCAACGCCCTGCACGTGCAGCTGGCGGATGAGGCCGTCTGCGTGGGCGAGGCGCCCAGCAGCCGCAGTTATCTGAACATTCCCAACATTCTGGCCGCCGCAACCTCCAGGGGAGCCGACGCCATCCATCCCGGCTACGGCTTCCTGGCGGAGAGCGCCGCCTTCGCTGAAATCTGCCGCGACCATGGCCTCACCTTCGTGGGCCCCTCCCCGGAGGCGATTCTGGCCATGGGAGACAAATCCACGGCCAAACGCACCATGCAGCGGGTGGGGGTGCCCACGATTCCCGGCAGTGAGGGGCTGCTGGAGTCGGTGGAAGACGCGGCGGAGCAGGCCAGGGCCATGGGCTTTCCCGTGATGATCAAGGCCACGGCGGGGGGTGGTGGCCGGGGCATGCGTCTGGTGCCCTCCGCCGAGCAGATGGAAGGCCTGTTCAAGGCCGCCCAGGGGGAGGCCGAGGCCGCCTTTGGCAACCCTGGGTTGTACATGGAGAAATTCATCGACCGGCCGCGCCATGTGGAGGTGCAGGTGCTCGCGGATCGCTTCGGCAACGTGGTGCACCTCGGGGAGCGGGATTGCTCCATCCAGCGGCGTCACCAGAAACTGCTCGAGGAAGCCCCCAGCCCTGGCCTGGATCCTGAGGTGCGAGAGCGCATGGGGGACGCCGCCGCCGCGGCCGCCCGATCCATTGGCTACGAGGGTGCCGGCACGGTGGAGTTTCTGCTCGATCGCTCGGGTGGCTTTTACTTCATGGAGATGAACACCCGCATCCAGGTGGAGCACCCGGTCACCGAGATGGTGACGGGTTTGGATTTGATCGCCGAACAGCTGCGGATCGCTGGCGGAGACCCCATCAGCGTGAGCCAGAGCGAGGTGTGCCTGAAAGGCCATGCGATTGAGTGCCGCATCAACGCGGAAGATCCCCGCCACAATTTCAGACCTTCTCCGGGAAAAATCACCGGCTGGCTGCCGCCAGGAGGGCCAGGGGTACGGGTGGACAGCCATGTCTACACAGGATATGAAATCCCCCCGTTTTACGATTCACTGATTGGCAAGTTGATCGTCTGGGCTCCCACCCGGGAGATGGCCTTGCGCAGGCTGCGCCGAGCCCTCTCGGAGTGGGCGGTGACAGGCATTCCCACCACGATTGAATTTCACCTGGCGCTCCTGGAGAGGCCCGAATTTCAACGGGGGGATGTGTACACCAAATTTGTCGAGGAAAAAATGCTGCCCCTCAGCTGATCGCCGCCTGGCCGGCATGGAGCGCCATCTGGGTGAGAATTCCCTGCTGGCCCACCAGCAGTTCCCGGGCCAAGCTCACCAGACCCACCCAGATCACCGGACTCACGTCCACCCCGCCAATGGGTTGGATCAGGGCGCGGGTGGGGGCCAACAGGGGCTCCGTGAGGGCCCCAAGCCAGCTGAGCTTTCCCTGGGTGGGGTTGATGCGCGGATACCAGGTGAGCACCAAACGGGCCAGAAACAGAAGGGTCCAGGCGGCCAGCGCCAGGCCGAGCACCAGTTGGGCCAGGGAAAGCGGGCCTGGGGAAGCCATCACAAAGCTCAACGCGCGGATGAGGAAAGCTTAGGAACTCCCGCGCCCTGCCTAAGATCAACAGCTGCGGAGTTTTGCCTTTCCCCCATGACCCCCTCCCTGTCCAACTTCCTGAGCAGCCTCGCCTGGGGTGCGGTGATCGTGGTGATCCCGATCTCGCTCGCCCTCTTCTTCATCAGCCAAAACGACAGGGTGGACCGGCGCCTCTGAGGCCAATCCACGGCCAATCCACCGCTTCCCCGGCACGGGAGAGGAAATCGGGGGGATGTTTCCTAGAGTGCGCCCATTCGCCCACGAGTTCCCCCTTGGTCAACGCCAGCCTGAACTGGGCCAGCATCGTCGGCATTGTGCTGGCCGTGGGAGGCGCCTTCCTCTATTTCATGAGGAGTTTCAAACCGGCGCTGGCCCGCGACTACGACGTCTTCTTCGCCGCCGTCGGCCTCCTCTGCGGCGGCATTCTGTTTTTCCAGGGTTGGCGGCTCGATCCGATTCTTCAGTTCGGCCAGTTCCTTCTGGCGGGCACCACGGTGTTTTTCGCCTACGAGAGCGTGCGGCTTCGGGGCATCACCACCGAGCAGGCCCGGCGGTCCTCCTTCTTCGACGATGAGGACGCCCCTCCCATGCGGCCCCGCGGCGGGATGGGTCCGGGAACCTGGGAGGGGCCCGACCGTTTCAGCGAACCGGAACCCGCGCGCCGCCGCATCCGCTCCCGAGAGGAGGAGGAGGACGACTTTTACCGCCCCCGCCGCTCCAGCCGAGCGGCGATCCCCGAACGGGCGGCCAGCCGCATGGGCTACCGGGACGAGTGGGAGCCGGAGGGTTCCGGGGAGCCCGAACGCGGTCAGCCAACTCCCTATCGGACCAGCGGCCGCCCCGCCCCCGCCGACTTTGGCGCCAGACGCCGCGATAGGGAGGAGACGGCCGGGGGCAGAAGGGGCAGTCGTCCCATCCCCAGCGGCCGACGGCCCTCCGGCGGCCCATCTGAAGCGCCCCCGCCCCCCACGGGCGGACTGGGTGCCAGTGGCATGCCCCAGGGG
>JBKCPG010000030.1:0-3017 GCA_046309395.1 Cyanobacteriota bacterium
AGGGCAAAGAAGCTCTCCGGCCTGGGCTTGGGCGCCTTGCCGTTCTCGAACACGCTCAAGGTGCTGGGCGCCATCACCTCAAAGCCGGCCTCCTTGGCCCACTTGTAGGCGGTGTACTGGGTCCAGTTGTTCAGCTCCCGCCAGCGCCTCAGCATGCGCCCGAACTCCTGACCGGCTTCGAGCTGCTTGGCCTCGATGTACCGGTACTCAGAGCTCATCAGGACTGCGATCTGGCCATTAGCGAAAGGCTAAGGCTTCTGCTGCCGATTGGACTTGGCAGCACCGTGATGCCAGCGGCCATGGGCCCTGGCCCCCTGGCGCCAGTGCCGGCCCTTGCCGCGCGGAACCTCAGGCTCCACCAGGCCACAGAAAACGGCCTGATCAGGCGGGAACAGCGGCGCAGGCCAGCAGATGGCCTGCCGCAGCAACCGCTCCAGCTGCAGGCGTTGCTCCGGCTCCAGCAACGCCACGGGCTCGACGATGCGGCTGTCCGGGCCAAGGGTCCAGTCGTCGCGTTGGCAGCCGTAGACCCAATCACGGCCGTCGGGCGCCTGCGCCCAGAGCAGCGCCCCAAGCTGGTCGCGCTCGATCGCGATCTCCAGCTGCCAGCCGCTGGCCAGATCCAGCCGCATCCGGCCCCACCAGATCTCACTCCAGGGCCTGTCCGCCAGGAAGGCCTCTCCCGCCAGCAGCGTCCGCAAGGCCTGCTGGATCTCGGCGGCACAACAGCGGCTCAGGGGCTGCAGAGCGGGTGACGCAAGCCATTGCCACGGCACCACAACGCCCACTCCCCGAGGGCGATCGGCTTGCCGCAACAGCGGCAATGGCCGGGATGGCGGACGCGGATGCGGCGAAAGCTATGGGGGTCGGCTGTGGGCTGTCTGTGGGGCACCCCTGCCGTCGGCACTCCTGGCGCTGACGCTGCAGAGGGAGGGTGCCCGCTGACCTGCAGGCCGTGCTCGCGGATCAGGCGACAGGCCAGGAAAGCGCTGGTGCGCGCCTCCTCCAGGTGGGGTGAGGCGCTCATCGCCACCAGCTTGCGGACCTTCTCCGCTGCCCGATCCGCCGCTGCGCTGTCGACCATGACCTGTTCACCAATTGGATCAGCTTAGCGAGCCTGTGCCAGCATGGATAAGCTGACTCGACATGCCGAGGTTCCCATGTCCTCGATGATGACCCCGCTCTCCGTGCAGTTCACGCTTGAACAGCGGGACTGGCTGGATGCGCGCACCCGCGGCGGTGTGCTCTCGCGTTCCTCGGTGATCCGCCTGATCGTGGCCGAGGCCATGGAACGCGACGAGCTGGCCAGCAGCCCCCGTAAGCGTCAGGAACAACATGGCCAGCGCTGAAGCGGCCACCAGTCCCACTGAGGCCTGCATCGACCGCGGCGCCGCCGAGCAGTTCCTCTCCCTGCTGGGCAAGGACCCGGCCAGCGCCCGGCTGCGTGCCTTCCCCCACCGCGCCAACCCCGCCAAGGGAGCAATCGGCGCCCGCAAAGGGTCTTTCGAGCTGGCGGTGGCGGAGCAGTGGCAGCGGGAAGGCCGGGGCATCTACCTGGTGATCAACGACGGCGGCGACCGCAAGAGCGAGATCACGGCCTGCCGTGCGTTTTTTGTGGAGTGGGACGACCGGCCGATCGCCTGGCAGCTGAACGCCTGGCGGGAGCTGGGGCTGCCGGAGCCCTCGCTGATCGTGCTCAGCGGCGGCAAGTCGGCCCACTGCTACTGGCTGCTGGAGCAGCCCATCCCGCCAAAGGAGTGGGCGCCGCTGCAGGCCGAGCTGATCGCCTATGCCAGCGGTGATCCCCACTGCAAGGACGCCTCACGGGTGATGCGGCTGCCGGGCTGCTGGTACGTGGATGCGGCCGGCGAGCCCACCGCCCTGGTGGAGCTGGTGCATGTGAGCGCTCAGCGCTACTCGCCGGAGGACATCGCCCTGGCGCTGCTGCCCGATGAGTTCGCCGAACCCGCTGCAGGCACCACGCCGCAACAGGAGATTCCCCTGGAGCAGCCCTACGAGGTTCCAGGCACTGGGATTCCACTGCCCGAGCTGGGAGACGAGGACTTCGGACAGCCGCGGCCGCTGGAGCAGATCCGCAGCGCTCTGGCCGCCATCCCCCGCCGTGTGGCCGGCAGCAACACCTACGCCGACTACCGCAACCTCCTCTGGGGGTTGATCCAGGCCTGCGAGCAGGCCGGCCACGACCGGGAGCTGGCGATCGCCCTGATGCAGGCCCACAGCCCTTCCGCCAGCTGCGGCTGGGACATCCGCCAGGTGGCCAGCTCCGGCGGTGAGCAGATCAGTGCCGCCACCTTCTGGTTCCATGCGCGGCAGCACGGCTGGTTGCCGCCGCAGCCGGACCACACCCCCAGGCCTCCTGGGGCGCAGACCACAGGCAGCCGTCGAAGCCAGGGCGACACCGGCGGGCGCCATCCCGGCGGCAAGGGGCCTGGCTCTGGTGCAGGCCCGCACCGTTTCTCTCCCAGACCCGACACCCGGGTGCGCTGGGGAAAGGTGCACCTCCCGATTAACCGCCGCCTCAACGCCTTGGAGCACTGCATCCGATCCCTGGTGGGGCGCGAGCGCAACAGCCTGCGCCGCTCCGCCCGCGTGCGCGAGGCCCATTCAGCCCTCCAACTCAAGACCGCCCTGCGCCCGCAGGAGATCGGTCAGCTGATCCTCGAGGCCCACGACCTGCGCAATGGCAACCGCTTCCGCGGCCTCGATCAGGCCGAGCGGCTGGCAATGCCGCAACCGGTTGTGGCGTGGGAGATCCCCGGCTGCATCCCACGCCGCGACCTTTCGATCGTGGGCGGCCGGGCCAAGGTGGGCAAGACCCGGCTGGTGCATGCCCTCGCCCGCTGCCTGCTCTGCGCCGAGGACTTTCTGGGCTTCGGGGCGCCGGAGGAACCGCGGCCCGTGATCCTGGTGACCGATGATCAGGGCGACGGCGATACCGCTCAGATGCTGCAGCAGCTGGGGATCTGGGATCACCCGTTGCTGCTCTGGTCGCGCCG
>JBKCPG010000031.1:0-13827 GCA_046309395.1 Cyanobacteriota bacterium
AAGTTACTCTAGGGATAACAGGCTGATCTCCCCCAAGAGTTCACATCGACGGGGAGGTTTGGCACCTCGATGTCGGCTCATCGCAACCTGGGGCTGAAGTCGGTCCCAAGGGTTGGGCTGTTCGCCCATTAAAGCGGTACGCGAGCTGGGTTCAGAACGTCGTGAGACAGTTCGGTCCATATCCGGTGCACGCGTAGGAACATTGAGAGGATTTCTCCCTAGTACGAGAGGACCGGGAGGAACGCACCTCTGGTGTACCAGTTATCGTGCCAACGGTAAACGCTGGGTAGCCATGTGCGGAGAGGATAACCGCTGAAAGCATCTAAGTGGGAAGCCCACCTCAAGATGAGTGTTCCCATGGCAAAAGCCAGTAAGGTCACGGGCAGAACACCCGTTGATAGGCTCTACGTGGAAGCGCTGCAAGGTGTGAAGCGGAGGAGTACTAATAGACCGAGGGCTTGACCATCACCAATCAGCTCTTGAGCTTTTTTCCTGAACAGAAGAATCTGTTCATCACCTATGCAGTTCTCAGGGTTCACCTGAGGAAAGATTTTCCTGGTGTTCATAGCGCTGTGGAACCACACCGATCCATCTCGAACTCGGTTGTGAAACGCAGCAGCGGCGACGATAGTTAGGTGGTAGCGCCTCGCGAAAATAGCACAATGCCAGGATAAAACTTTTTCCTTGATTTAAGCGACACAGCTTTCGCTGTAATCTTTAATAGCCGCCTTGGGGCGGCTTTTTTTGTGGCGGTTTACGGTATTAGTCTGTTTCATCAAAGAAGCGAAAATCCCTGTGATGCACCGACGATGGCGAGTGTTGTGGAGGGCGTACAAACTCTGGCTGCGTTGTGATTGCATCGATCTGAGCGCATCGTTTGCCTTTCATACACTTCAATCGTTTTTCCCTGCCTTGTTGATTGCCCTGGCAATCGCCTCTCGCCTTCTGGGGCAGGATGAGACCTTGCTCAATCAAGCGAAGCTCCTTCTCTCACAGCTGATTCCGTCGGAATCCATGCCTCTCTTCACGGATGCACTCTCCCGCTTTCTGAGGCAAGGATTTGGGGCCGGCATTGTGGGAGTGATTTTACTCTTGCTCAATGCAAACAACATTTATCTAACCCTGCAAAGAGGAGCCGATCGTCTTTGGTGGAATCGCCCCTACGACACAACATCACTCTCCTGGGTGCAAATCATTCAGAGATTTCTGTTTTTACGCATGAAATCACTCTTTATTCTTCTCCTTGTTGGTCCACTTTTAATTGTCGATCAGGTCATTGGCAATATTCGTGTCTTGGGTTCCACCGTCTTGCGGGCCTGGCTCTCCAATGTTTTGCCGATCCGCTTTGCTTGGCTTGGGAAATTTTCCTACGGGGCTGATCTCATGCTTTCAATTGTGTTGGCTTTTGTATCGGTTCTCGTTCTGCTTTGGTTGTTGCCCTCCAGGCGTGTTCCCCTCCGGCCGCTCATGCCAGGAGCGCTTCTGATCAGCAGCGTCACAACCTTACTCACGGTGATTTTGGGGCGTCTCCTCTTCGCGATGGGTGTGAGATTTCAGGCTTATGGAGTTGTTGGCGGCGTCTTATTGCTCACACTCTGGTTATGGTTGCTTGGAGTGATCCTCTATTACGGCCAGTGTCTGAGCGTCACGATCGCTCGTGGGTTGAAGGGAGGGCCATCCACACCTCTCCACCCATGAGAGTTCAGGGGGTGGGGAGCGAAGATGAAGTTCCATGATCCGGAGTCTCGGTGATTCGTCCCTCCCCTCCATGGCCCCTCGCCATCCGCTCTCTCCCAGCAAGCCTTTTGCTTCTCTCCGCCGCCGTTGGCGTTGTGGTGCTCTGCGCTGTCGCCGTCTTCACGCTGGTGCCCCTGGTGATCATCCTCGGGGGCCTAGCTGTTTGGATCATCGCCGCTCTCTTGCTTGGCTGGGCGGGCATCGAGTCGTTGGCGGCCTGTGAGCGCTGGATGGAACGGGCCCCCCGCTTCCAACGTTGAATGCAACGTTCTTCCTTCCCCTGGATTTGGGTTGGTGTGGCGGCCATCCTCCTCTTCTTTCCCGGCACGGCTTGGCATCTTCTGGTGGACGTTCTTGGCGGACTCACCCTGTTGCTCCTCCTTTTGCCCTTGATGGCCGCTGGGGTGGGAGTCCTCGCGTGGCAGCTGATTCGTCGGCGCTCGCGCACCTGCGCAAACTGCGGCACCACCAGCTTTGGCAGTGAGCTCTGTCCCGCTTGTGGGGACCTATTGGTCATAGAGACCCCAGACCAAGTCCAAACCGACGACCTCCAAGGCTTGGATGCCGCCAATGTGACGATCAATGTGGAGGCGGTGGATGTGGAACCCTCCATGGAGGAAAGGCCTTCCGCTTGAGGGAAGGGGCGTTTCCTTCCTTCCCATAGGCTCACTGATAGAGCTGGATGCCTATGGCCCCGTTGTTGGCTGAGCGGTGGGATGTGGTGGTCGTGGGCAGCGGAGCGGCGGGGCTGATGACCTGTCTGGAACTCCCGAGGGAGTTGAGAGTGCTGTTGCTCAGCAAGCAATCGAATCCACGCTCCGCCAGTCGCTGGGCGCAAGGTGGCATCGCGGCGGTGACTCGCTCGGAGGATAGTTTCGAAAGCCATTGCGCCGACACCGTCAAGGCCGGTGCTGGCTTGTGTGATCAGCCCGCCGTGGACCTTCTGGTGCGCCAAGCCCCAGCTTGTGTGGAACGGCTCCTGCAACTTGGCATGGCTTTTGATCGGGACAATGGCCACCTGAGCACCACCCTGGAGGCTGCCCACAGCCACCGTCGGGTGCTTCACGCTCAAGATCGCACGGGGGGCGCCCTCGTGGATGCCCTCGAGCGGGAAGTTCTGGGCTGTCCAGGGGTTGAGCGCCATGAAGGGGTGCCCGCTCTGCGCCTCTGGGTGGAGGCGGGGCGCTGCGTGGGCCTGCAGGTTTTGGACCACGGCCATCTGCGCTGGCTTCGCTCCAGCGCCGTGGTGCTGGCCTGTGGCGGGGGCGGCCATCTCTTCTCCCACACCACCAATCCCAGCCAAGCCACGGGAGACGGGGTGGTGATGGCTTGGGCCGCCGGGGCCCAGATTCGCGATCTGGAATTTGTGCAGTTTCATCCCACCGCGTTGATGCTTCCCGGCGCTCCGCATTTTTTGATCAGTGAAGCGGTGCGGGGGGAAGGAGCCTTGTTGAGGGACGCCCAGGGAAGGAGCCCGGTGGCCCACCTGAGCGGTGCCGATCTAGCACCACGGGATCAGGTGAGTCGGGCCCTGGCCAGATGCATGCAAGAGCAAGGGGTCGACCATCTCTGGCTGGATTTGCGCCCCGTGGGTCAAGCCCGTCTGGAGAAGCAGTTCCCCACCATCCTCGGGCGGTGCCTGGAGCTGGGCCTCCAACCAGCCCTCGACCCCATTCCCGTGGCTCCGGCCGCCCATTACTGGATGGGCGGGGTGAGGACGGATCTGAACGCCGCCACCACCATTCCAGGCCTTTTTGCCGTGGGGGAGGTGGCTAGCACGGGCGTGCATGGAGCCAACCGGCTGGCAAGCAATTCATTGATGGAATGTTTGGTCTTCGCCCGCCAACTCTCCGCCTCCTTGCGGGTGGATCCTCAGGCAACGGAGACGCCGATCAGACGAGTGACGCGCGCGTTTCCCACCCCCCCCACTCCCACGGCGGCCCCCAACACCCTGCGACACCAGTTGGAAGAACTTCGTCAGTTGTGTTGGACCGCGGCCGGCGTCGAACGCGGCGGCGCCTCCATCCGCCGGGCCCTTTCCATCGTGAGGAGCCAACGGCGGAATTGTGAGGCGGATCCGGTCTGGCAGACCGTGCTGTGTCAGCCACCGGAGGTGGGCTACGTGATGCCCGCCGACTGGGAAAGCCATTTTCTGCTCACGCATGAGCTGAGGCAGAGGCTTGTGCTCGCGGAGCTCCTCATGGAAGCGGCGGAATTTCGCGAAGAAAGCCGAGGGGGCCATTTCCGCACCGACATGCCCTCAAACCAGCCGTTCTGGAGGCGTCACACCTGTCAAGAGATCGGCAAGCCGATCCAGACGGATGGCGTGGAGGAGTGAGGGCTTTGGCGGAACTCCCAGCCTCAGCCTGGCTCAAAATCCCATGGGGCCGCTGTATTTGCTCATCGAGGCCAATTTGGCCAAAGGCTTAACCCCGGAATCAATGGTGCCGTTGATTTCCCAACTCGGGAAACCCTGGATTTTCTTGGCCTCGCAGAGAGCGGCCTGGCTGTTGTGACCATCGGGGGCGCACTCCACAACCTTGAGTTCAGCGGTGGCTTCTTTGCCAAACAACTCCTTCTGTTCTTTGCAGTGGGGGCACCAGTAGGCGCTATACATCACGGCACCCTTTCCGGTGAGATGTTTCGCCAGGGCAATGGCTGCTGGGGAGCTGGGAGCCGTGATCGGCGGAGGCATCCCTTTGGTGATGGACGTCGCGGGACGATCCATGGCCGTGGCCCAGCCGACGCCAAACACCAACACGGCCAGACTCACCATGACGCCTCGAAAGATCAACTGCCCCCGCTCCTGCCAATCACCTCCCACCATCGAAAGCACCATCAGGGAGAGAGAGAGGCCGGCGGAGAGCAAGCAGAACGCGCAGAACGCCTTGATCTTGAACACCATCACGCCCATCAGCACCAGGCTGAAAATGGCCATCGCCGTGCTGATCAGAAACAGCGCCCACCAGCTGCCCTGATGCAGCTTTGCCTTGGCTTCCCCTGACAGCAGCAGGGGAAGGAGGGCAAGCAGGAGCACCGTGAGATAGGCCAAGGCTCCAAACAGGGAGAGGGGCTGGCCGAACAGGGTGCCCCAGGCGCTGCTGAGCACCTTGTCGCACCCATCTGAGCCACCTGGGCACACCAAGGGGCCCATCACGCCCCAGCGATGCAGGGTGATCGATCCAGTGTCCAGAAGACCGATGGTGGCCAAGACGGCCATGGCGACCCTCACCCAGCGATGACCGGGATCGCCGCGGCGTCGGCTGCTGCTGAGGCGGCTGGCGAGTCGGGTGGACGTCACGGTGGAGGTGAGCGCGCGGTGAACTGGATTCTGGCAGCGAACCGGCTATTCCATAGGGTAGGGATGCAGCCTTTTCCTTGCCGACATGCCCTCCGGCCCCGTCAGGAGTCACCCCACTGTCGCCTTCGCGCATCTGGGCTGTGAAAAAAACCGGGTGGATACCGAGCACATGCTGGGTTTGCTGGCGGAAGCGGGGTATGGGGTGAGCGCGGATGAGCGGGACGCGTCGGTGGTGGTGGTGAACACCTGCAGCTTCATTGAGGACGCCAGGAAAGAATCCGTCCGCACCCTTGTCGAGCTGGCGGAGCAAGGCAAGCAGCTCATCATTGCCGGATGCCTGGCTCAGCATTTCCAGGAGGAATTGTTGACGGCCCTCCCCGAGGCCCGAGCCATTGTGGGGACCGGCGACTACCAGCACATCGTCAGCGTGCTGCGACGGGTGGAGGCCGGGGAACGGGTCAGCCAGGTGAGCGCCGTGCCCACCTACGTGGCCGACGATCGGGTGCCCCGCTTCCGCACCACCAGTGAAGCCGTCGCTTACTTGAAAGTGGCGGAAGGTTGCGACTACCGCTGCGCCTTTTGCATCATCCCCAAGCTGCGGGGAGACCAGCGCTCCCGGCCCATCTCCTCAATCGTCGCTGAAGCCCGCACCCTGGCTTCCCAGGGCGTGAAGGAGCTGATTCTCATCAGCCAGATCACCACCAATTACGGACTCGATCTCCACGGCAAGCCCCAGCTAGCCACGTTGCTGCGCGAGCTTGGCAACGTGGAGATTCCCTGGATTCGTGTCCACTACGCCTATCCCACCGGCCTTACCCCGGAGGTGTTGGCCGCCTTCCACGAGGTGCCCAACGTGCTCCCCTATCTCGATCTACCGCTGCAGCACAGCCATCCCGAGATTCTTCGGGCGATGAATCGTCCCTGGCAGGCGGACGTGACCGGAGGAGTGTTGCGCAGGGTGCGGGAGCAACTGCCTGGGGCGGTGTTGCGCACCACCTTCATCGTGGGCTACCCGGGGGAAACCGAGAGCCACTTTCGCCATCTGCTCGATTTTGTGGAGGAGCAGCGCTTTGACCATGTGGGGGTGTTTACCTTCTCGCCAGAGGAGGGCACCCCGGCGGCAGACCTTCCCGACGCGGTGCCGAAGACCGTGGCCATTGAGCGGCGCGAGCGCCTCATGGCCCTTCAGCAGCCCATCGCGGCGGCACGAAACGGAGCGTTGGTGGGCTCCATCGAAGAGGTGCTGATCGAGCAAATCCACCCCGGCACGGGGGTGATGATGGGGCGCTGCGCGCGTTTTGCCCCTGATGTGGATGGGGAGGTGCATGTGCGACCGTCTCCGGAGGGGATGGTGGCCGCTCCAGGCCAACTGGTGCCGGTGCGAATCACCGCCGCCCACACCTACGACCTTGAGGGTGAACTGCTCGGGACACAGGTCCCCCCTCAGGAGGCCGGGGTGACAGTTCGGAGCCAAGGTTGAGCCTTCACCGTGCGTCGAGTCCCCTCCTGACTTGGTTGCGAGAGCGCCAGAAAGGTGCCTTCCTCGCGGCATCGGGGCTGAGCAGCATCGGCTCCTTCGCGGGTTTGACCGCCAAAGGGTGGATTCTGCTCGCCGGTACCGGGAACCCCCTCTTGCTGGCGCTTCATTTCGCCGCCCTCTCCCTTCCCAGCCTTCTGGTGAGTGGCGCCGCTGGGGTGCTCACCGATCGAAGGGGGAGTGAATGGGTGCTGATTCGCGCCCAATGGGCCCTGCTCGCCAGCGCCTCCCTTGCCGCGTTGGCGATGCCCTTCTTCAGCGGCCAAGCCCAGGTGGGGGTGCTCCTGCTGAGCACCCTCATGGGGGGGGTGGCCAGCACCTATGAGCTCACCGCCCGGAACAAATACACCGCCTTGCTGGTGGACACTCCCGCCGATCTCCCGCCCTATCTCACCAGCTTTTCCGTGGTGTTCAATGTGGGCAAACTATTGGGACCACCGATTGGCGGCTGGCTTCTGGCGCTGGCAGGCCCCACCTTGGCCCTGGCGGTCGACGCGGCGACCTTTCTGGGCCCCATCGCCGTGTTGTCTTGGGTGCTCCAGCCCAGAAGGGATCTGGACGAGGGGAGGGGCCGTGGGGCATCCGTTTCCTTGAGAGCCGCCTGGCGGGACTGCGGACCCGTGCTTCGCCATGTGCTTCGATTCACCGCCATCGCCTGCCTGGTGGGTTTTTTTCATCCAGGTTTGGCACCAGTGATGGCCTCTGGTGTGTTGGGCCCTTCCCCCCAGGCTCTCGGGTGGTTCACCAGCGTGATCGCGGCCGGGAGCATCTGTGGGGGGGTGCTGTTGCAGCGCAACAGCACCTGGCTCTCCCAGAGGCCTGGATTGCTGATGGGGGGCTCCGTTTTGGTGACGGCCCTGGCCCAGATTGGGATGGCCATGGCTCAAGGGGGGAGCCTCAGACAACCCCTCGGGCTGGTGATGAGCTTCCTGATCGGCGCGGGGACCGCCACCCTATTGAGTGGCGTGAACCTGATGGCCCAGGTGGGCGCCCCTATGGCGTTGCGGGGCCGAATGGCTGGCCTGGGCCAGATTGCCTTCCTCGGCGGAGGTGGGTTTAGCGGCTTGCTAGCCGCCGGATTGTTGGGCAAAATCGGGCTCGGCTCCACCTTCGGGATCCTGGGGAGCCTGGGCTTTGCCTTGGGACTGTCCGAGTTGTTGAGGCGTGGAGGGCTGAGGCTCAGATCAACCGGATCCCCTTGAGAAGCACCGTCAGCACGTAGGCGGCCACCAATCCCGCGCCCACAAGACCAAGGTAGTAAGCCACCGCCATGCTGATTGTTCTCGACTCCCTCCATTACAGCAGATCCACCAGGGGCTTGTCTGCCAAACCCTCCTCTGGAACTGAAATGGCCCAAGGGCAACCAAACCACCTAAGGTTCAGCAACTTCCACCGCCATCACGGCTTGGCCGTGAGCACCTGTCTCCAACTCTGATGCGTACCCTGCTGCTCTATCCAGAGTTTCCAAAGACCTTCTGGAGCTACGAGAAAATCCTTGAGCTCGTCAACCGCAAGGTGTTGTTGCCGCCGTTGGGGCTGGTGACGGTGGCGGCGCTCCTCCCCCAGAGCTGGGAGATGAAGCTGGTGGACCGAAACGTGCGTGAGGTGACCGAGGAGGAATGGAACTGGGCTGAGCTGGTGGTGATCTCCGGAATGATTGTGCAAAAGGCTGATATGGCTGTTCAGATTGCCCGGGCCAAAACCCGGGGTCTGCCGGTGGCTGTTGGTGGCCCCTTTGCCAGCTCCACTCCAGACGCGCCGGAATTGGCACAGGCTGATTTCAAAATCCTCGACGAAGGTGAAATCACCTTGCCCCTCTTTATTGAAGCGATTGGTCGCGGGGAACGCCAAGGTGTGTTCAGTGCCAAGGGGGACAAGCCTGATGTGACCTCTACGCCGGTTCCCCGTTTTGACCTTCTCGATCTCAGTGCCTACGACTCGATGTCGGTGCAGTTTTCGCGGGGCTGTCCTTTCCAATGTGAATTCTGCGACATCATTGTCTTGTATGGACGCAAGCCCCGCACAAAAACTCCTGAGCAATTGATCGCTGAATTGCAATGCTTGTACGACTTGGGCTGGAGGCGCTCGATTTTCTTGGTCGATGACAACTTTATCGGCAACAAGCGTAATGCCAAATTGTTGTTGCCTATGCTCAAGCAATGGCAAATTCAGCACCGCTATCCCTTCAGTTTTGCCACCGAGGCCTCCGTCGATCTTGCCGCCGACGATGAATTGATGGAAATGATGGCGGAATGTCGATTCGACAGCGTGTTTCTCGGCATTGAAACCCCTGATGAGTCCAGTCTGGAAACCGCCAAAAAACTGCAAAACACCCGGACCTCACTGGAGGAATCTGTCGACAGAATCACTTCCTATGGCATCCGCGTCATGGCGGGTTTCATTATCGGATTTGATGGCGAAAAACAGGGGGCTGGAGATCGAATCGTACGGTTCGTCACCACAACCGGCATTCCAGCGGCCATGATGGGCATGCTTCAAGCGCTTCCCAACACGGGTTTATGGCATCGATTGGAGAAGGAAGGCCGCCTCGTTCAGGAACGGGCTGACGCCAAGGGAGTAAACCAGACAAACCTGCTCAATTTCAAGCCCACTAGGCCGATCCGAGACATCGCCCAGGAATACGTGGACGCCTTCTGCCGTTTGTATGAGCCTAATTCTTATATTGATCGAGTCAAGCATTATTACCTGAAGGTTGGTCGCCCCCGCTGGCAGAAGTATGTGCCTGCCGCCTTGGGTAAGCCCTCGCTTCCAAGTTGGACGGATGTGCGCGCTCTCCTCATCGTGGTCTGGCGGCAAGGTCTGCTGCGCGACACCCGTTGGCGCTTCTGGTCTTCGTTGTTCACGATTGCCCGGGCCAATCCTCAGAACTTTGAACAATTTGTCGTGACGTTGGCGCACAACGAACACTTCCAAGAATATCGTGCTGTTGTCAAACGGGAAATTGAACAGCAACTCGCCCTCCTCCCGCCTGATTCTGAAGCGGACATCTCGACGGATCCCCGAGAACTCCTCACCGCCTAAACCCTGTTTAATCTTGAATATAAGCTTTTCCGTGCAAGAGGCAGTTCTCAGCTTTCTGCAACTCTCTGCCAAGATAAAGCGCATGATCCAACCGGCTCAACAAGAAAGGACCTTCACCCTCCGTTAACTGAATGCCCAACTCTTTGGCCGTGCGTCCTCGCAGCACCGCCAACGGGGCCCTTTGGTCGGCGCCACGGCAACGAAGCACTTCACCCGTGTCTGGATCCGTGGCCAAGCCCCGCTCATCGATGGTGTTTCCATAGTGCTCAACCACCAACTCATGACGCTGGAGATCAATCTTGATCAGGAAATACCCTGAGGGATCAAGGGCGATGAACCGCTGGGAGAGGGAGTCATCTAGCTCTTGCCGGCTTTGAAGCGATGGATTCAGCTCGGCTGGGGAGGAGGTGGGAATGGCCTGGCTCATGGGGAGGAGGGGGCGGCCACGTTGAAGTGGCGGTCCGAAGGATGGGGTGGATCGTAGGTGGCGGTGAACGGAAGATCAGCGTTGATCGCTTCAATTTCTTCCAACATTTGTTGGTTCGCTCCAGGAAGCCAGTCGCGCAAAATCGAACCGAACCTAGGATCAAACCACTGATGCACGCTACAGCGGGGTTGGGCAAGAAAACCCCTGCGCTTCTTGTGGCGTCCCCCCGCTCCGGGATCGAAGCCGCGGATGCCCCGCTCAATCGCCCATTGCAACGGTGCGTAGTAGCAGACCTCAAAGTGCAAGTGGTTCACCTCCTCGTCGCTGCCCCAGTAACGCCCCCAGAGTTGGCTGCCGTTGTGGACACAGAACGACATCGCCAGCGGCGAGAGCGGGTCTCCCCTGTGGGCGCTGAACAGAACCACGTTGGCGCGAAGATCCTCGGCGACGGCGGCAAAGAACGCCTCACTCAGATACTTGCTCCCCCAGGGCCCCCAGCGACCACAATGCTGGGCATAAAACCCGTGCATGCGCTCCATCAGCGCAACGGGGATGGCCTCACCAGCCAGGGGGGTGACGCTGATCCCAGCCTCAGCCACCGCCTGCCGTTCCCGGCGAATGTTGCGGCGCTGGTTGGCATTGAAGCTGGCCAGATACTCCTCGAAGCCCTGAAAGCCTGGATTGATCCATTCACTCTGCTCATTCAGCCAGAGCGCCCAGCCGTGGGCTTGGGCCTCCTTGGCAAAGGCGGGGTCGACGTAGAGCAAGTTGCAACTGAGGAGCCGTTGCCGACGGCAGAAGGCCTCGATGTGTGCGAAGAGATCGATCGTGATCGCGGCGGCATCCTCACCCGGACCAATCAGAAATCGGTACCCCTCCACCGGGCTCACCGGACTCATGCCCACCAACTTCGGGTAGTAGCGCAAGCCCAGTTGGCCCGCCAGCTGGGCGAAGGACTGGTCAAAAATGAACTCGCCATAACTGTGCCCCTTGAGGTAGAGGGGGGCCAGCGCCACCAGGGAGTCTCCCCGCCAGAGCCCCAGATGGCAAGCTTGCCAGCCCTGGCTGGGCACAATGCTGCCGCTCGCCTCCAGCGCGTGGAGCCACGACCAGGAATAGAAGGGCAGGGGCTCTTGACCAGCGGGCGTGGCCTCTCGCAGCAGCGCCTGAAATTGGTGGGCCGGTATCTCGGCCATGGCCCGATGCCAACGGGCTTGCAGATCGGCCATCCCCGAAACCCCAAAGTGGCGTGCCAGGGGCAAAACTAATCAACTCCTACGATCCTCGCGCCGCTCTTTGCCGTTACCCTTGCCAAGGCCATGGCAAACGCTCCCACGACACCACCTTTGCTCTCCCTCCGTCCCTGGCGCCTTCGCGCCACCCTGCTCACGGGTGGGATCGTGTTCGGAATGGCCTCGCCTGTGGAGGCGGGATTGCTCATGCCTGTGCTCGAGCTGATGCGTCCCCGTCTGGAAGCTCGGCTGGCGGAGGTGTGCATCCAGACCGCGACCGCTGGCTCGCCAGCCCTCGGGGCGAGCCTGGAGGATCCCTGCCGCAAGCTGGCCAAGCCCACCAGCCGCTGCCTGATTGAGGAAACCAATCGCACCGGGAGAGGCCTGGGGGTGCTCACGGAGATGCTGGGCGGACGTTTTGGCGATGACAGCGAGGTGGTGGTGAAGCGCTGCCTGGCCCGGCTGCTGGGCCTCCCGGTGGACAGCCTCAAGGATGTGCCCCTGCGCGATCTCACCCGCCGTTTTGGCGCCTTGAGCATCCTGCCAGGCAAGACGCCGGAGATTTAGGTGCCAGACCGCCGCTCGTAACGCAGGAGCTGATCCCCCCCCTCAAGCTGCGCCCGCTCCACCAGCCGCCAACGGATCGCACGATCGCCAAGGGCGTTCAACGGCAGCCAAAGGTGCTCGCCGCCCAGGAGGGTGGGACAGAGGGTGAGTTGCAGCTCATCGAGGGCCCCGGCGGCCACAAGGGCCGCGGCGAGCCGCCCGCCCCCGAGCACCGCGATCCGTCTGAGGCCGAGGGCTCCGAGCCGGGCCAAGACTGGCGGCCACGCATCGAAAGGGACAATCTTTCCAAAGCCCTTCACCTCGGTGGAGGAGCTGATCTGGGCGGCGTCCATCAGCAACCAACGCTCAAAGGGTTGGCGGAAGAAGGGCAGATCCGCTGGGAGGATCCCGGATCGGCTCCACACCAGCACGGGGGGCTGGGGCGGCAAGCCCATCTGGCGACGATGCCGCAACAGATCGGCCGCGTGGATGAGGCAGCTGGTGCCATGGGATCGGAGCGTCTGAGCCCCGACTAGCGCCGCGTCCGCCCAGGCGAGGGCATCTTCCAAACGGCGCCTGTCTCCCCGTCCCCCCAGTTGGGCCGCTCCCCCCTCGGCGGGAGCGAGCCGGCCGTCCAGGCTGACGGCCAACACCAGTCGCAACCGGGGTCTGACCAAGCCTCAGGACGCGGCCAGGGCCTCAAGGGCCGCCGGCACCATGCCGAGTTGGGCGGTTTCCGCGAAAACTTCGGCCGCGTTGTTGGGACTTTCCCGCAGACGCACCTTGTGCAGCCGCACCCCGAGGGAGGCGATGGGGGCCTGGAGCAGATCCGCGATGTGCAGAGCGATGTTTTCCGCCGTGGGCACACAGCTGGCGAAATGGGGGATGTCCTTGTTCAGGAAGGTGTGATCAAAGGGCTCCACCACGCGGTCTTGCACCACCTCCTGGAGCGCCGCCAGATCACACACCATGCCCGTGCGGGCGTCGATGGGGCCGCGCACGGTGACCTCCAGCAGGTAGTTGTGGCCGTGGCCATGCACGCGGGCGCATTTCCCGTAGATGGCTTCGTTTTCGGTTTGGCTCAGCTCTTCACGGGCCAAACGATGGGCGGCGGCGAAATGGGTGCGGATGGTGAGAAAGGCTTCCATGGGGTGGATGGCGGGACCACTGAGCACGTCGGCCCAGAGATCGGGGTGTTCGTGGAGACGGATGGCCACCACAGGCAGGTGGGGCCGAAGCCGGGTGAGGATGGCCAGGGCCAAGGCCTCCGTGGTGGGAAGGCAACCTTCAGGGCGACGGAGATCAAACTCCGGCCAAACGCCGTTGAGGCAGCGGAAGTTGAGGGGCTCGATCACCTCGCGACGGATCGCGTGCTTCACCTCAGACAAGTTCAGCACCATCCCATCGGCGTCCAGGGGGCCAGCCATGGCCACCACCAACTCATAGTTGTGACCATGTCCGGGCTGAAGGGCGCAGGGCCCGAAGCGGGTGCGATTCTCCGCCTCATCGAGTTCGGGAAGCCAGTACACGTGGCTTGCACTGAAGCAGGCGCGGCGAGTGATCACGCAGGGCCTGCCGCGACCGTGGGGTGCTTCGGTGGGAGATGGAACCGACGGTCCCGGCTGGACGGGCAGGCTCAGCCCGGCGGGCGTCATGACGGACTCCAAGGGAGCCGGCATCCTAGGAACAGGCCTGACGCGGTGGGCTCGATGCCATCTGACGCTTGCGCTGATCTGGCCCTCCGACTGAAGGGCCTCAACCTCTATCTCGTGGGCATGATGGGCGCCGGCAAAAGCGCCGTGGGCAAGCCGCTGGCCCGAGCCTTGGGGTATCGCTTCCTCGACGCCGACGCCACCCTTGAGCAAACGACGGGTCGCTCGATCCCCGCGATCTTCGCCGAGGCTGGCGAAGAGGAGTTCAGGGCCATGGAAACCGCCGTGCTGGATCAACTGGCCGCTTGGCACTCCCTGGTGGTGGCCACTGGGGGGGGGGTGGTGACACGGCC
>JBKCPG010000032.1:0-3951 GCA_046309395.1 Cyanobacteriota bacterium
GGTGACCTCACCTCGCCCTCCCGCTTCCTCCGCGCGGCGGCCTATGCCAGCACGGCGCGAAAAACGCCTGATGGCAGGGAGACAATGTACGAAGTCTTCCGGATTCTCGACAACTTCAATCTAACGGTCGGAACTGCCGCATCAGAAGGCGGTGGCGAAGTCAACCAAAAGGGCATGCGCAGCTCAACGATTTGGACCACGGCCTACGACACCAAGAACCTTGTGATGCAATATCACACCATGCACAATCGGCGAGTCCGCCAGATCGACTTCGCCAACATCGATTTCAACGCGAAGGAAATCGTTCGGGTTCCTATGGACCGGGTGAAGGCACAGGATATTGAATACGTGAGTGTACCAAGCAAAAAATGATGGCAGGCGGATGGAACGATGGAGAGATCGACAAAGCGACAGACGAAGCTCTGGCATTCGTGCTGAGCCAGATGAATACCACAGGAAAACTCAAGCGCACTGTGAGGGTGAAAAGCAAGTCGACAATGGAATGAACTGCGACATCACTTTTGAATTGGACAACAATACAGTTTAGAATGCTATAGTTTACAGCAAGCTGTCTGGGGAATTTTCCATCAGGAAGACAGCCCAAAAGGGTGAGTCACTTTCTTTGGCTGTCTTGAAATGTGACCAGCCAGCATCCAGGCACAGAAGGCAGGCGCAAGTGCTGCTCGTCAGAGCCATGCATCCCTACCCGCTTTTGATCTTGGGCGTTGGCTTGTCAAAGTGCCTAAGCTTGTTCAAGAAAGGAGGCAGCATGAATCTCCGCAAGAAACTCGTGAGTTTTGCAACGTGGATTGGCGTGAAAGACAAAAGTGGATGGGACATCATTACAGATCTGTCCCTCCCGCTGGCAATTTTTATAGGAGGATCTGCGTTTACCTATATGATGAATGCGCAAAGCCAAGCAAACTCAGAAGAGGCTCTTAAAGATTCAATTCTTTCAGGCTATTTAGAATCAATGCGGCAAATATTTTCTTCGAGCGACGATCCTCGGCGTAAAGACCCCGCAAGTCTTCGAAAGGTAATTGCGGCAAGAGCTTTAACTCTGACCGCTCTTAATCGCTTATCTAGTGAGAGGGATGAAACAGATAAAGTAGGCTCAAACAAGCGAAAAGGAGTGATCGTCAAATTTCTTTGGGAATTTGGTCTCATTGAAGGGTCCCCACCAATCATCAGTCTTCGTGGAGCTAATCTTCGTGGAACCGACCTTAAGGGTGAGAGTTTGAGTAGGAAGTTTCGCTGCGCACCTGGAGTGCGGTTTAGCAATGTGATCATTAGGAATGATCCAGTAGACTGCACAAAAGCCAATGTAGGCATCAACTTATACCGGGCCGATTTGCGAAGATCCAGCCTTGCTTCTTCGGATCTGGGTGGGGCTGATCTCAGCTCCGCAAATCTGAGCGATGCGGACCTCAGTCACTCCATGCTGCAAGAGGCTGATCTTGAAGGTGCAAAGCTCTTGAAGACCAACCTTTACAGGACATCACTGATCAACTCAAACCTTGCTTATGCCAATCTACAGCAGGCAAAGTTAGATCATGCCGAGCTTGACGGAGCCAGGCTTGACCATGCCAACTTAACTGGAACTCCTTTCCATCACAAAATGTCGGCTCAGACTCGAGAGTTTTGGGAAAAAACTAAGGACTCATCGAGCCGATAACATCATATTTGTATGCGCTAAACTGAAGCACCAACAGTTTTCTGGATCATCTTCGAAGCTAAACACTAATCTCACGAGAGTAACTTTTATTGGCCAAACTAAGGTTGGCAAGTTTGCATCCAGACGCTGAATTCGTGAGCGTACTCCGGTATCAGTGCAATGCCACTTGCCGGCCTCGGATCTTGGGCATCGCGGGAATCCCCCCGCTCACTGAGATCATGCTATCTGGATTAAGCTACAGGAAGCCCTTGCCAGAAAAACTCGGATGACAGATGCTTTTCCGAGGGAGAAACTAAACCAAGAAAGCTCAATCAAACCCCTCCAGCTCGGTGCCCCTGGTGGATCAACCGCTGACAGACGGCCCCTGAAGGAAGTGCCGATGGTCGTCGCACACCGTCAGCACCCCACCAGCTGGCGCGGGTCCACCCGCCCTTCCGCCCTGCCGTCCTCCCTTCGCCGCCGTGGCCCTACGCCTCGCCAGAATGGACCCCTCAGCGTCCGGGCCATGCCCCGGCACCTCAACAATCGAGACCCCAGTGCCGACCCCAGTGCCCACCACCACCTTCGCTGAGTTTGCCCAACGGGTCGACTATTCCCTGCTGGAGTCCCTGCGGGCGGATCCCCAAGCCAGCCCGGATGGCCAGGAACACAAGCCCCGCCAGGTTTTCTCCGGTCACTACGTGCCGGTGACCCCCACTGCGCTTCCCGCGCCGGAGTATGTGGCGCACAGCGGCACCCTCTTCCACGAACTGGGCCTGGCTGACGAGCTGGCCTATGACGACCACTTCCGCCGCCTGTTCTCCGGCGACATCAGCGTGGCCCCAGAGCCGATGCGCCCCTTTGGTTGGGCCACGGGCTATGCCCTCTCGATCTACGGCACGGAGTACATCCAGCAGTGCCCGTTTGGCACCGGCAACGGTTACGGCGATGGCCGGGCCATTTCCGTGTTTGAAGGCCTCTTCAACGGCGGTCGCTGGGAGATGCAACTCAAAGGCGGTGGCCCCACCCCCTATTGCCGTGGCGCTGACGGACGGGCCGTGCTGCGCTCCAGCGTGCGCGAGTTTCTGGCTCAGGAGTTCATGCATGCCCTGGGGGTGCCCACCTCCCGCTCGCTGACGCTGTACATGTCCCGCTCCGAAACCGTCCGCAGGCCCTGGTACGCCCCAAACTCCCGCTCGTTCGATCCCGACCTCTTGCTGGACAACCCGGTGGCGATCACCACACGGGTGGCCCCTTCCTTTCTGCGCGTCGGCCAGCTGGAGCTCTTTGCCCGTCGCCTCCGCCGCCAGGCCCATCCGGAGGCGCTCAACGAGCTGCGCATGATCGTGACCCATCTGATCGAGCGCAACTACCGGCCTGAAATTGATTCCGCTCTGGAGTTCAGCGATCAGGTGGTGGCCCTCGCCGAGCTGTTTCGCGCACGGCTCACCGCTCTGGTGGCCCACTGGCTGCGGGTGGGCTACTGCCAAGGCAATTTCAATAGCGACAACTGTGCCGCAGGTGGCTACACCCTCGACTACGGCCCCTTTGGATTCTGCGAACTGTTCGATCCCCGCTTTCAACCCTGGACCGGCGGCGGCGAGCACTTCAGCTTCTTCAACCAACCGGCCGCGGCTGAATCCAATTACCAGATGTTCTGGGCGGCCATCCGGCCACTTCTTGAGGGCGACACGCCCGCCTTGGCCAGGCTCGATCAGATCCGCGAAGGCTTCGCCGAGGCCATGAATCAGGCCATCGAGGCGATGTGGGCCCACAAGCTCGGCCTCACCAGCCACGACGCCACCCTGGTGCGCGAGCTGCTCGATCTGATGGCCACCTCCAAAGTGGACTACACAATCTTCTTTCGCAAGCTCTCTGACATCCCAGAGCACATCTCCCCCCTGAAGGAGAGCTTCTACCTTCCCAGCTCAGAGCAACTCGACTCGCGATGGGCCCTCTGGCTGCAACGCTGGCGGCATCGGGTGTCCAGCGGCGGCGATCTGGATGCGAGATCCGCCGCGATGAAACGGGTGAACCCCAAAGTCACCTGGCGTGAATGGCTGATCGTCCCGGCCTATGACCGGGCCGCGCAAGGGGATCCCACCTTGATCCAGGAGCTCCAAGCCGTGTTCAGCCATCCCTACGGTGAGCTGTCCCCCGAGATGGCGGCCAAGTACGACCGTCTCAAGCCTCAGGAATTCTTCAACACCGGTGGCGTGTCCCACTACAGCTGTTCGTCCTGAGTGCCGCCACGGCCTCTGGGCGATGTCCCGCCTCCATGGCCATTCTGGAAAGAC
>JBKCPG010000033.1:0-17929 GCA_046309395.1 Cyanobacteriota bacterium
CCCCCAACCGCTCCCGCCGCCACAGGGGCACCATCCGCCATAGGGGCCGGGAGGCTGAGGAGCCGCCGGCCGGGGACGACGGCCGCCTGGAGTCCGTTCGGGCCGATCCGGTGCGCCTGGAGCTTTACCACCACCGCTTCACGGCGATCGCCGAGCAGATGGGGGTCAGGCTCCAGCGGAGCAGCCGCTCGGTGAACATCCGCGAGCGCCTGGATTTCTCCTGCGCCCTCTTTGATGGCCAGGGGCGGCTGGTGGCCAACGCGCCCCACATCCCGGTGCATCTGGGATCGATGGGAGAAAGCGTGGGAGCCCTGCTGGCGGCGATCGGGCGGGGGGAGCGGCCGCCGTTGGGGCCAGGGGATGTGATCGCGGCCAATGATCCCTTCCATGGCGGCACCCACTTGCCCGATGTGACGGTGATCACCCCGGTGTTCAGCCCCGCGGGCGGCGCCGGCCCGGTGGCGTTTGTGGCCTGCCGGGGTCACCACGCCGATGTGGGGGGGATCACGCCCGGCTCGATGCCGGCCTTCAGTCGACGGATTGAGGAGGAAGGGCTGCTGCTCGACAACGTGCCCCTGCTGGTGGGGGGGAGGTGGGATGGAGAAGCCTGGCTCCAGCGTTGCCTGGCGGGACCCTATCCGGTGCGCGACCCGGGGCGATTTCTGGCCGATTTGCGGGCCCAGGTGGCGGCCAACCAGCTGGGGCTGGAGGAGCTGGGGCGGCTGATGGCGGAGGAGGGGATCGAGGAGGTGTTGGCCTACATGGGCCATGGGCGACACCAGGCGGCGGAGGCGGTGCGGGGGGTGATCGGCCGCTTGGCCGACGGCCAGCACAGCGTGGAGCTGGATTGCGGCGCACGCATCGTGGTGGCGGTGAGGGTGAACCGGCGGGCCAGGCGCGCGCGGGTGGATTTCACCGGCACCTCGCCCCAGCTGGCCAACAACCTCAACGCTCCGCTGGCGATCACCAAGGCGGCGGTGATGTACGTGTTTCGCACCCTGGTGGATCAGCCCCTGCCCCTGAACGCCGGCTGCTTTGATCCCCTTGAGCTGGTGGTGCCCGAAAGTTCCCTGCTGTGGCCCAAGCCACCGGCGGCGGTGGTGGCGGGCAACGTGGAAACGTCTCAGGCGGTGGTGAACGCCCTCTATGGCGCCCTGGGGGTGATGGCGGCCGCCCAGGGCACGATGAACAACCTGAGCTTTGGCGATGGCGAGCGCCAGTACTACGAGACGATTTGCGGCGGCGCCGGCGCGGGCCGCGATCGCGACGGCACCGGCTTTGCGGGCGCCAGCGCCGTGCAAACCCACATGACCAATTCCCGCCTGACGGATGTGGAAATCCTGGAGGAGCGTTTTCCCGTGCGGCTGGAGCGCTTCCAGATCCGCCAAGGCAGCGGCGGGGCGGGCCGATGGCGCGGCGGTGATGGGGTGGAGCGATGGCTGCGGTTTCTGGCGCCGCAAACGGTGTGTCTGCTCTCGGGCTCACGGCGGGTGCCGCCCTTTGGCCTGGCTGGGGGCGAGCCGGGCCAACCGGGAGAAAATGGGATCCAGCGGGCGGGCGGGGCCTGGGAGCCCCTGGCGGGCCGCGCCCAGGTGGAGATGGGGGCCGGGGATCTGCTGAGGATCGCCACCCCCGGGGGTGGGGGTTTTGGGGCGGCGGATGCCTCAGCCAACAACGTCCGTTAGCTCACCACCAGCGACAGTGGCAGCCAAGTGGGTGGTGCCCATTGGCAACGAGATCGACGCGACGCTTCAGACCATTGGCGCTGGTCAAGATGGAACGCCGCCGTGTCTTCGCCGGCGGGGTCTTCGCCGGCGATGCGGTTCCTTGGCGTGTCCGCTGGCCCGCCTAATCCCGGTGGGCCAGTGCGGGTGGATCGCTTCCTGGCGATGTCGGCGGGAAGCGCCAAACTGTCCATCCCATTCGCGGGGGGGATGGGTCCGAACGCCTCCACACCTCCCTTCAGCCTCACCGTGGAAGTGAACGGAGGGTCCCTTTTGAATCAGCGGGCGGGGGCCAAACCAGAACACAGCGTCCCTCCAGCGCTCCACCGCTGGGCCTTGACCCCTGAGGTCTTCAATGGTCTCCAATCCCCGGACCCCAGAGCAAACGCTGTGGCGCTTCGCCCCGATCGGATGGGTGGTGGCGGCCTTGGTTCTGAATCCCCTACGGGTGATCCCGGAGGGCACCACGTGCGCCCGGCTACGGCTCGGCCAAGTGCAAAATCAACCGGTGCTGCCAGGGCTGAATGTGGTGATTCCCTTCCTGGATGGCCTGGATTGCATGGATGTGAAGGTGCAAAGTTTCCAGCGGCAAGTGGCGGCCGCCACCTCCAACATCCAGGATCTGAACGCGAAACTGGCTGTGCAGTGGAGGGTGCCCCCCTCCCAGGTGCCGCGGGTGCGACGGGAATTCGGCTCGCTGGAGGCGATCACCACGCGGATCGTGGACCCGAAAGCGGAGGAGAGCTTTAAAACGGTGAGCTCCACCAGAAGTCTGGACGCGACCATTGGCAATCGAGCCAAACTAAAGGCCGATTGGGAGAGCACAATCAAGGCCAACTTGCGCCCCTATCCAGTGGAAGTGATCGGTCTGGATGTGGTGAATTTGGCCCCCAGTCAGAAGGTGTCGGAGGCGATTGAGACGAAGCAGGTGGCCGAGCAGGAGGCTCTGGCGGCGACGTACAAAGCCACCGCGAAAAAGAACGAGGCGCTAGGGGTGATTGAGGAGGCCAAAGGCCAAGCGGAGGCCAACCGACTCAAGGCCGAGAGCTTGCGGGTACCCGGCGCCCGCGAAGTGGCTGAGCTGGAGAAATTCCGTCTTTGGGCCCAAAACGGAGCGAAGGTGCCCACCACCTTGATTGTTGGAGGAGAAGGGGGCTTTTGGATGTCGAGAATGCTCGGGATCCGCTGAGGTCAGCCAGGTGAGAAAACTCGACAACACGGTGTCTCTCCCTCACGGCCGAAGACTCCGCTCTCCATGAGCCGCCAACATCTCTGATTCGCGAAAGACTCCATGCGGGGATGATCTCGCGCGCGACCGGTGATGAAGCGTCATCCCCGCGGGGGCCATCCTCCCCGCCCCCTGAGGGACGAAAGGCATGGATGAGGCGCTCCCACGACATCAACACCCTTGTCCAGGATGATGTATCGCTTGAAAGATTTGCACATCTCAGCAAGCTTTTGATCAAGCATGGCAGCGACAAATCTGGCAACCATGGTTGTTACAGTCTTGAGGCCCGCATTCTCTCAGGGCTAAGGGCACGGAAGTCGATTCCGGAAATCAGCATGGGGAGCACCACTTTAGATGTCGTGTCCAACATGGAGGTTTCCGGTCGCCCCGGAGCTTCCTGAAGAGCCTTCCGCGATTTGCCACCGAGCACAGCGAGCTATCGAGCACAGCGAGCTATCGCGCCAATAATGGCACCAGGATTCTCTTTCAAGGAGAGGAGATACGACGATTCCCCATTGATCAGCTCGAGCTGGCGTCTCTAGAGCCATGAGGGAAGCTCAAGGTTGGAGTCCCCCCCTTTCTCCAGCGTGGGATCCGCCATGGAGCGGCGGCGGACACGAGCCATGGTTGACGGAGAATGCGGGGACCACCGCCTCCCCGGCCTTGGCTGAAGACCAAACCACCCTGATCCGTGATTTCGCCTCCCGCTGCCGGGAGCGGATTGAGGAATTCGAGAAAACACAGGTCCGCTGCGGGCTGATCGGACCCTCCGGCAGCGGCAAGTCGTCACTGATCAACGCCATCGCCGGCGAACGCATCGCCCAGGTGGGCGTGGTGGAAACCACCACTGATCCCCTGGAAATCAACCACCGGGGCATCACCTTTGTGGATCTGCCCGGCTGCGGCACTCGCCGCTGGCCCAAAGACACCTACGTGGAACGGCTGAACCTGGTCAGCTACGACTGCTTCCTCCTGGTGACAGCCCAGCGCTTCACCGAAAACGACGCCTTCTTGTTCCAGCAACTTCGCGCCCTCGGCAAACCTTGCTTCGTGGTGCGCAACATGATCGATCGCGCCATTGAGGATGGCCGCCACGACCATGGCCACGACGAAGCCGAAACCCGGCGCCTCATCCAGCGCGACATCACCTCCCAGCTGGAGCCCGATCCCCCCGAACGCGTCTACCTCACCTCCGCCCGCCAGCCAGCCCAACACGACCTCCAAGCCCTGCTGGCCGCCATTGGCACCGCCCTTGATGGCCTCAAGCAATCCCGCTTCGTGGCCGACATGGCCGCCTACGGCGAGGACGCTCTCAAGCGCAAGCGCAAGGTGGCCCAGGAACGCATCCCCCCCTATGCCGGCCTGGCCGCCGCCAATGGCAGCCTCAACCCCGTACCCGGCCTGGATCTGGCCGCCGATGTGTCGCTGCTGCTCAAACTGAGTGATGAGATCGCCTCGATCTATGGCCTCACCAGCAGCCAGTTTGACTACATCAAGCGCCTGCTCGGCCCCAAGGCCCTACCCACCCTGATCGCCAAAATCGCCCAATTCAGCACCCGTTACCTGGCCCGCGAAGGACTCATCGGCCTGCTGAAGCGCCTCGCCACCCGGGAGGTGGGCCGCCAATCCACCCGCTGGATTCCCCTGGCTGGCCCCCTGATCGCCGCCGGCATCGGCTGGCAATCCACTTTCATGCTGGGCGAACAACTGGTGGACGAGGCGGAAGGCCTGGCCGGTGAAATCCTCTCCGACATCGTGGAGGGGAGCGAGGTGGCCAGGGGGACCTGAGCCCCGTCAGGCCGCGGAGAGGCGCGGACACGGGAGGATGGACAACAGAAGCGCGGTTTGATCGGGCGGTTTGCCTCAAGCAAACTGGCCCGTCGGCTTGACAGAGATGATTCATTCTCTGAGAGCAGGGTAAACCTAATCTCATGAAGAGTGCCGAGGAAATCGCATCCATACATCGCTTATATCAAGACGGCTTGAGCAAACGGAAAATCGCGGCCAAGCTGGGGATGTCCAGAAATACCGTCGATCGATATCTGCACTCTCCGCCAACAGAATCAAGCCGATCGACCACCAACCTTGGTCCTCGCTCCCTCAGTCGCGACAACCAACATGGCCTCACCACCAGCCGAGACCAAGTCAAGGAGCCCGGCGACTCTGTCGGCGACACCGCCTGGCGTGTGGGTCCCTATCTCCTCAGCGCTTCAGGAGAGCTCAGCCTGGGGGATTCCCGGATTGGCATGGCGGAGACTCAGACGCTAATCCTCCTGATCCTTGCGAAGAAAGCCAATCAGATTGTCTCCCGAGACGAGCTCGCCCAACAACTCTGGCCAACGCGGCCCCTCAATGCCAATCTCCGACGCAACGTGACGCTTTCAGTGCATCGGTTGCGGGAAGTGTTTGCCTTCGGCCCCCTTGGAGGCAACGTCATCCGCGGTGTCTACGGAAAGGGATACACCCTAGGCGCCGCCGTGGAGCCATGCCCCACTCTCACCCCTCGCAAACGGAGCCCAGGCCAGCCCCGCGGCGACGCGATGATGAAGAACCCCTTCTATGGCGAGGTCCACGACTACTGGGCCAACCGGGATCCCTACAAATTACCTCGACAAGAATGGCTCCTCCAACAAAGTGTGCGGTTCGACCCCAGCTTTGAACAGGGATATCTCGAACTCTGCTACTTCCAAATCCTGCAATGCTTTTGGGGCATGCGAGCCTCTCAAGACGTGCTTCCCCAGCTGCAGCGTCTGCTGGAGATCGTGGATCAATTCACCCATCAGCCTTCGGGTTGGTTGGGAATCAAGGCTGAGGTGCAAAGCCTCCTTCTTTGGCAACCCTTGACCGCCCAAAGCCTCTATGGAACCTGGCTGGCGGACACCCTGCCAAGGGGCATGCCCCTCTTTTCCTGGGCGCGACATCTCATCTTTACAGGCAGGCCCCGGGCGGCCATTGATCTGTTGAAAGCCCAAGTGAACGATGAACTCTGTCAGGGTTGGCTGGTGCTGGCCATGGCCTACTGCGCCATCGGTGATCTGCCCGCCGCCGAGGAGGCCATCCAACGACAACTCAGCTTGGATTCCACAATGATTGGCACGCGTCTGTTCTTGGCGCTCTTGATGGCAAGACGGGGGCAAGGCGCTCAAGCGACCCGCCATGTGCTCGATTCCGGCATTCTTGATCGCCCTTTTGAGGGGGTGCAGGCCCTGGCGGCCTACACCTTGGCCCAAGGGACACACCATCAACGCGCCCAAGATCTCCTCGATGAGGCGATGGCGCGCATGCATCAGAATCCATCGCAAACGGGGGCCTTGGGGTATTGGGGGCTGGCCGCACTGGCGTTGGATCGCGACATGGAGGCCATCCATTGTTTAAAGCTCAGTGTTCGCAACCGCTGCTACTCCGCCCCGGTGCTGTTGGCCACGCCCTTTTTGAAGCCCTATGCCAAGTCCCCGGCCTATCGCGTGTTTGCAGAGAAGATGCGCCGCTCCTTTCCGATTCTGTCCTCAGCCAAATCCTGAACGCGGGAGGAGAGGCGCAAGCGGTATGGCCAGCCTTGGGTCAACAAAACACGCCCGACACCGAGATGATCGCCAAGCTAACGGTCCATTTCCCGCGGGATCGCCTCGCCCAGTTCACAACGTTCACGACATCACCCAAACGGCCTTCTACCGTAGGCAAAAATGAGGACATCTACCCAAGCCTGCAAACGCGTGGAGTAAAAGAAGCTGGGCGAGCTGGCGAGCCGCCAGGCCACGCCCAACTTACCCTCCTTTGAGGCTCAGGGCGAAAGCCTCACCATCCTGTGGGCGCGGGCCCTACAGGAAGAAAGGCAGCTGCCGAAGAATGGCAGTTGCCCCACCTGCCGGGTGCAGCGCGTGGGTTGTGCTCCGTGGGGGGCGGAACAACGGGGGCCCAAGGGGCGCTGGCGTTCAGGGAGTTTGGTCGAGATCCCAAACCTGAATCCAGATGGAGGAGGTGGTCAACGCTTCTTCGTTAGCACCGAGCCCAATGCTGAGGAGGGTGTCAGCGCTTTCATAAATCTGCTGGGTGCTCGTTTGGGTGGCGGCGCTGCTGATCGGAAGCGTTGTCCCGTTGCCGGTTTGGTAGATGGCGATCTGTTGATCGTCCGCGTTGGAACCATCGGTGGAAAACCAGAAGCAGACCGTGTATCCCGCCAGGTTTGTGATCAGGGGGGCGGCGGCAGCCTGAAGACTCAAGGCTGCGGAGTTGTTATCCGCATTGTCCCAGATTGAGGTCACGGTGAAGCTCACCGAGACTTCGCTCTGAGGAGGAACAGTGCCCGACGGCTCGCCTCCATCAATTGTTGCGGGAGTGGGGCAATTAGAAGAGCTAAGGTTAATCAACGAGCTCACGTCATAGTCAAAGGGGCTGGAAGTGTTGTTCTGAAAATAGAAGCAGTAGAAATAGGATGTTGGCTTTCCGTTTGAGGAGGTGAATTTGTAGCCAACAGTAGAGCTGGAGTTGCTAGACACAAGCAGAAGAGCGATGGGATGAATCAGATTGATCTGCCCCGTCCTGGGGGCCAGGGGTCTACGGGGGGCGGGGCACCATCAGTCAGGCGTCAAGGGGTTTGATCCAGGTCCCACACCTGAATCCAGATGCTTTGGGTGTTGAGTTGGCCGCCGCCGCCACCAAGTCCAATGCCAAGCTGGTCGCTGCTGCTTTCGCAAATCTGCTGGGTGCTCGTCTGGGTGGGTGTGCTGGAGATGGGAAACGTTGTGCCATTGCCGGGTTGGCAAATCGCAATCTGTTGGTAACTCGAATTCGTGCCTCCATCATCGGAAAACCAAAAACAAACCGTAGATCCGTTTAGATTCGTAATCAGAGGCGCGGCTCCGATCTGAATGCTTAATTCATTGTTGTCAGAATCTTTCTCGCTATCCGACGCACGGTAAATCATGACCGTTGCCGTTTCGCCCGGAGAAACTGTGCCGGATTCACTGCCATTGATACCTGAGTATTGAACGTTCTCTCCCTCTAGAAGTGAGCTTACATCATAATCAAACGATGCACCAGTTGTGTTATTCTGGAAATTGAAGGTGTAAAAGAGAGCGTGTTGATAATTTGTGGGCACTGATGCTCCGAAGGCAAACCAAAGAGAGCCCTGGTCTTCGGGTGTACAAGAGGTGAACTCGAAGCCAACGGTGGAATTGCTGTTGCTCATGGGTGATGACCTGAATGAATGGTTGCTTGAATAGAAGAAAGAACGTGGGCGCGAGCCTGGACAGAGAAGTTGTGACCTGACTTCAGCGCGTGACCCACAAGTGTGCTAAACGAGGATGAGCGAGCCAGGTGAAAAGGCATGATCCGAAAACGACGGCGTCTTACACCACTGACAGGGATTCGGAATTGTCCTAAGCGTTGGCGATTTCGATGTAAATATTGCTCGTGGTCAGGGAATGACCGCCAGCGTCAAGGGTGATGCTGATCCCTGCCGTCGAACTCATGCACTGCATTTGACTAGAGGTTTGAATCGGGGTGCTGGTAATGGGAAAGGGTTGATTCCTGCTCGGTACAAGACCCCCGCTGGGAGCCGTGGTGGATGTGGAGTTGTTGCAAATCGCGATCTGTTGATAGCTCGTCTCGCTACCGTCTGTGAAAAACCAGAAGGTAATCCAGCCATAGTTGGGGATGTATACAAGCGGTGCTGATCCCGCCTGCAGGCTGTAAGCGGATGGAGCGGCTTGCTTGTCTCCCCCATTCCAGAGACTGACGGACACAGTCTCCCCAGGACCGACATCACCGTATGCACTCCCATTCAGAAGCTGGACGCCAGACTGGAGGATTGGCAGCTGCGCCCCTGATGGCTGACCACCAACAAAGCTGCTGACATCATAGTCAAAGCTATAATTATTCGTCTTGTTCTGGAAGTAGAACGTAAACGTGTTGCCGTACGTTTTCGTTTGAGTTTCAGCGTAATCAAACATGTAGCCAACAGAGGCTGGTTGTGAGCTCATGGGTGAAGACCTCCTGTCTTTGTAGTGATGGTGAAAAAGAGGGGTGATCGGTGGCCTTTGGCCTCAAGAAAGCTGTTGGTGGTGCACGAGTCTTGAGAATGATCATCGCAAAAGGGTGACGCGGGACAGAGGGGACAAGAGATGGATTACTCTGGAGGGGTTAATGGCCAACAGAGCCGCTCCAAAAGCGGTGGTTTTTCTTATAAGGCTGGCAGGCTATTAGCCATCAGTTATTAAGCTTGTCTTGCCATCCTTTAGTGAGAGTTTGATACACCTGATTAACGGTAGAGTCGTTCAAATGCAAAGGAACAGGTGGCAAGGCCTGCACCTGGAGATCCGTGGCACGGATCAGCTCCGCCACCCTGGCCGAGCTTCCCAGGACAGGCAGCGGGCGCATGGGCTTCTGGTTGGTATTCGAGGCATTCGGGCTCAACGCGGGAAGATCTTGATTCGCCAGGGCACTCAGGAGTTGCTGATACAAATTGCGGTGAGCGAGATAGAGCCTCAGATAAAAGCCGCTGTTGCGCGCCTGTTCGCCGAGTTGGAGAAACACCATCGGCACCACCAGCCAAAACACAGCGGTGATCCGCAGGGTGCGCAAGGTGCGATTGTTGGTGTTCATCAACCCATGGGCCAGCCCCAAGGCCACCGTCAAACTCAGCAGGCACAACGCCGCCGTGGCCACCGTCATCAACGCCGCCTCCTGCCCGTGATTCAAGGCCGCAAGCCCGCAGAGCCGTGCGCTTTCCGCCACCAGTCCGTTGACCTGTTGCGCCAGCCGCAACTTTTGGGAAGGCGTCGCGCTGGTGAGGTTGCTAATCAGGCTCTGGCTTTGCCGCGCCGCTTCGCTCTGGGCCAACTCTCCCGATCGCGGCGGTTGGCAGAACGCAAAGCGCTGGCTCAACCGCTGATTCGCCAGCAGCGTTTGGCCATAGAGGCACAAGGCCAGGAACGTGATGGTCAGCCCCAGGGCAATCTCCCCCGAGCGGCTGAGCCGATGAGCGGGCGTGCCGCTGGCCGTGGTGGCCCTTTCCAAGAGGACCGGGGCCGGCTCGATGAGGGCATTCAGCAGGGCTCGCACCGGCGGAAACCAGCGGCCGCCCCTTTCGGCTGTGGCTTGGGCCATCATCGCTGGGCGACCAGGTACCACCCACCACTGCCCTGGGGCCGCCATCGGGGTTCCCAGTTGGCATAGGAATAATGCTGGTGCGCGCCGTTGTGGTTGGCTGGGTAGCCGCCGTTCACCAAGTCGCAGCTGCCGTAGGGGTCGTTCATGATCACGCCGTTGTTGTCGTAGCCGATCACCACGGTCCAATGGCCGCCGCCACTTGGCGCCGAGGGTGGGCCGTGATGCAGCCAACCCACGGCGACGGGACGCCCGGCATCGATCTCACTTTTGAGGGTTTGTAAGGTGCCATCCGTGCGGAACTCCGCCTTGAGGCCGAGGTGCCGCAGGGCCGCCAGCTGCGCTTCGGCACTGGTGGAGTCGCCGTAATGGCCGCGCAGGGCGTTGTAGTCGTCCTCGTTGGGTTCCTTTCCCCAATAGGCGGCAAGCATCGCCGAACTGGCGGAAAAGCAATCCCGCCACCCCTGTCCATCATCCATCGACAACTGGTCAAACCAAGGCACGTTGAGAGGGTTGGCCTTGCTGGCTCCAGCGTCCATGGCCTTGGCGGCGGCGATGACAGCCGCGGGTGCCGCGGTCGCCAAAGGGGTGACGGCACCATGGGGTTGGCTCAGCCCCTTCCGCCAGAGCGTGGCCTCCGCTTGCCGGCGCCGCAGCAAGCCATCACTCACGGCCGTGCCTGGATCGCAATAGAGCAGCAGTCCACTGGGCACGCCCGACCAATCCTTCTCCCGCAACAGCCGGCTGATGGTTTCAAACCCATCGCCGCCATAGAAATCCTCGCCGAGATTCCAGGCGAAGGAGATCAAGGCGCAGCGCTGATCCTCCGCCATCGAGCCCCAGTAGGGAATGGTGGTGGCCAAGTGGCGGGCGCAACCATTCACACCACTCAGCAACTGGGCCTCGCCTTCCGCCTGACTGATCGTGTCGCCCGGTCGCACGGACCGGCCATCCAGGCTGGTGAAGCCGTAGCCGATCGTCCACGGTTCACCGCCGCTGGCCGGATCCGGGTAGGCATGGCCCACAAACCCCTCAAACTGGGCAATCAGCCGCACCGCGGCCCCATACGACTCAGGCTCGGAGGCGGTGGATGAGGGGAGAACCGGCACCGTCGCGGGTTCTCCGACGGCCAGGGCCGCCTTCACCGCGGGGGCCGCGATCCGATGGGGAGGCGTGACGCCGCCAGCCGTTGCCACACGGTTCACGACAGTGGCTTCCCGTGGAACGGCGGAAGACACGGCCGGCAGCTGGGGCAGCGCCGCGGCGAGGGTGGCGGCGGGAAGGGCCGGCTCCGGATCGGGGGGCAGGGGTGGGGTGCCGCGCAACGGTTGGAGCAGACCCGACACCTTGTTTGCCACATAGGGGGCAAACAGCGTCAGGCCGGAATACAGGAAGGTGGTGACGGCCACGGCGGAGGCGGGCATCTGGCAGGTGAGCCCGTAGGTGTAGAGGGAAAAGATGCCGAAGCCCACGTAGATGAACAGGATCGCCACCATGCCCACAAGGGCGATCAGCCTGCTGCTGCTGGGTTCCATCACCGTGAGCGACACCACTGGCCCTTTGGGGGCCGAGGCGCCGAGAAGGCTTTTCTTATCACCCAGCGATTGGGCCCAATGTTCATCCAGGGGAATCCGCAACATGGTGGGTTCGGAGGCGGCGCTCGCCAGCGACCAGCCGCCGTGCTGCAACCGCCAATAAATCAATCCCAGGATGAGCACCACGCCGAAGAAAATCCCGCCACTGATGGCCAGCACCGCCTCTTGACCCATGCTCTGGCACAGGCCGGCGGCCCCATTGGCCTGCTCCTGTGTGCCGCTGGCATGGCGAGGCCCAACAGCGACAGCACAAGCCGGTTGGGCCAGCGGAAGATGGATGACCCACTTGGATGGCTGCCCCTTCTCGCGGACCCCATGGGCGGCTTGTCTTGTCCTTGAAGAGGCCGACATGGCATGACTTTCTTGCTTGCGCCTGGCGATCGTGTCGTCAACCCGCGGAAGCGCCAAAGATTTCCTAAGAATTTCAGTGTGACCATCCACCGCCTTGGATGGCTGGCGCGGATGGGGGCGCTAAAACGAGCCACCCCTGCCCCTCGCTTTGGCTCAATTTCCCAGCGGCGAGTGGCTCAGATTCCTTCGTCGCAAGGGCACCAGCTCCGGCCGGCCGCCACCATGGCCAGTGGGAGGAGAGGTGACAGCACCCTGGGCTGGCCCTAGAACAGGAGTGGGCTGGTGAAGGGCATCGCCGAGGCACTCAGACTTTCGCAAGCACAAGCCCCGCTATGATCGAGGAAAAGCACGTGCTGTTTTTCTCAATGTCGCCAATCAGAAGAAACCACGCCGCCGCAAGATAAAAGCCGCAATACGTCGCCAGCTCGACTATCTGCAGCGAAATCTTGAAGCCATCGATGCTTTGATCGCCTCTGGCGCAGTGCTTTCAAGGCTGACGACCCATTGGTGGCACAAACTGCTTATGATCAGCGAGCTGCACCGCCAGCAAACCATCCTGCTCTACTCCAAGACGCGCAGCATCCCCGACCGGATCGTCAATCTTGTGCAGCGACAGGTTCGACCTATGGTTCACGGCAAGGCAAAAGCTGCCGTTGAGTTTGGCGCCAAAATCAGTGTTTCTGTGCGCAATGGCTTTGCCTTCCTGCATCGGATCAGCTGGGATCCATACAATGAGGACGAGAATTTGATTGCACAAGCCAGGAAGTATAAGCAAGAATATGGTTGTTACCCCGAGCGAATCTGTGCTGATCGCATCTACCTCAACACGAAGAATCGAAACTTCCGCACCAGAAACAACATACGACTTTCTGGCAAGCGGATGGGTAGACCACCGAAGGATCCAGAGATTAGCGCTGCTCACAAGCAACAGCTGAGCGCAGACCAAAAAAAGCGCAATGAGGTGGAAGGATGCTTTGGATCCGGTAAGAGGAAGCACTCCCTGGATCTGATTATGGCGCGGTTGTCCAAAGGTGCAGAGACCTTGATCTCAATGGCGTTTCTCGTGATGTGCGCAGAGAAGATCCTGAGGCTCCTCCGCCTCTTTTTTATCACCGTCTGTGCTTGGTTCCATGTCTGGCAAAGGCCTGGAGCCCTCTTGGAGAAGCTCAGGACCATTTGGCAGCTTGAAATGGCTGATTCACTGGTCGCGGTATAAACATGCGTGAGAGCGGCTTTCCCGTCGCTCGATGGCAGAATTCGCGTTGAGACTGCAGTTCGGTTTTTCAGGAGTCCCCAGTTATGCGTTAAGACTCATAGAGTCAAGCCGGAGTCCAGCACGTCCATCGCCCGCGCTCCCGCCGCCGCCCCCTCCCCAAGCTCCGCGAGCTCCCTGATCGCCGCCGCCCGGGGCGGCACGCTGCTGTTCCGGCAGCTGTTTGACGCCGACACCTGCACCTTCACCTATCAGCTCGCCGATGGGTCGAGTCGTCAGGGCGTCGTGATCGATCCGGTGTTCGAGCGGCATGATCGCGATCTTGTCTTGATCCACGAACTCGGCATTGCCTTGGTGGCCTCCATCGACACCCACGCCCATGCCGACCATGTCACCGGCAGCTGGCTGCTGCACGCAGCCACGGGTTGCGCCATCGGCCTGGCGGACGTCGCCGGCGCTGAAAACGTCACCCTGTCCCTGCGCCATGGCGAGCGCGTCGGCTTCGGCGAACGCTCCCTGGAGGTGCGCGCCACCCCGGGCCACACCGATGGCTGCCTCACCTTCGTGCTCGACGACCAGTCGCTGGCCTTCACCGGCGACGCCCTGCTGGTGCGGGGCTGTGGCCGCTGTGATTTCCAGCAGGGCGACGCCCACACCCTCTGGACCTCGATCACACAGCAGATCCTCACCCTGCCCGAGGCATGCCTGCTCTATCCAGGACATGACTACACAGGCCGTGGCGTCACCTCCGTGGCGGAAGAAAAAGCCTTCAACGCCCGCCTGGGCGGCACCGCCACGGAACGCGACTTCGTCGGCCACATGGAGTCCCTCAAGCTGCCCCACCCCCGCAAGATCGCTGCGGCCCTGACGGGAAATCTGCGCTCCGGAAAACCCCGTGTCGCTCCAGCCGTCGCCAGCTGGGCGCCCGTGGAACACAGCTATGCCGGGCTGCCGGAGCTGATGCCCGCCTGGGTGGCGGCTCACCGCGACGACATCACCCTGCTCGATGTGCGCTCCGCCGAGGAGATCGCCGGCCCTGACGGCTCCGTGAGCGGCAGTCTCGCGATCCCCCTGCCGGAGCTCAACGCCCGCCTGGAGGAGATCCCGGGCGACAAGCCCGTGGTGGTGCTGTGCCATTCGGGCAGCCGCTCCGGCCTGGCCACCCAGCTCCTGCTCAAGGCCGGCCGCCCGCTGGTGGCCAACCTGCGGGGCCGTTGGTGCGCGGAAGGCTACCCGGTTGAGCATGCCGCGGCCATCGGAACAACACCCTTCCCAATCCCCCAACCATGACCCCCCTCCAGAGCAACCATCTCCCCGCGCAGGCTGTAGCCGACCAACTGGCCCAACACCGCGTATCGGTGATCGACGTGCGGGAGCCGATGGAATATGCCAGCGGCCACATCGCCGGCAGCCGCAACGTGCCCCTCGCCCAACTCGGCGACGCCAACCTCCCCCCGCACCCCCAGGAGGCTGTCGCAAGTTCTCACCGTGTCTGGACGGCTCTCTGTGGCATCGAACAAACCTGCGAGCCGTCTGGTTTTGGCGCTAACATTCGGCCACCCTTAGGTCACCTCGACGATATGACCCTGGGCGGGTTGAAGCTGGGCGACTGGTCCGACTAATCCTGTCATTAGCATGGGCTTCTCGTCCTTGAAGTCTTTTGGCAGGTGGGAAACACTTACTGAAAAGTCGCTGTTCATCGCTGCGCTGAAGGCGCTGAACCCCATGGGAAAGCCGCTGTTTCCCTTGCCTTCCCCCGTCGAGCGCGGTTGGTACAGATGGTCCGCCTTGACAACGACGCTGAAGCCGCTGTTTTTAAGGATTTTCAGCCTTTCCTGGCAGCCCAGCTTCCCGTCGTCGCGCGTGCAGAAGGTGCTGCTGCAAGGGGTGGTGGAGAGATAGATAGTCAGACTGCCCTTTTTCAGGTTCTTTTCCTTGATTTTGGTGATTAGGTTTTCCTCAGCGTGGCCGGCAGGCGTTGACTGGAAGACGCCAAGAGGTTTGTTGTCGAGTTCGGCGTATAGGAAGACGGTTGTCCGTGTCTTTTTCTGGTAATCTTCTTTATTCATTTCCATCTTTTTCATAAGTAGCTGGGCAGGTGCAGATTTAGCGTTGTAGTCGTATCCAATTTGCTGCAGCGATCCATGGCAAGGCAGAAAGCCCATAGGCCCAGTTTTGTATTGGTCGCCGGAGAAATGCTGTTGCGTCGGCGGATTCGTAACTTTCACCCGTTCCTCCAATTGCCCTGATGGACCCACAATCGCCGCCCTCCCCCCCATCACATCCGCCTTGCGCTCCAGCCCCGCGTCATCATTGGCTGGCACGCCATCCTTCAGCTGCATGGTGGGCCGCACCCGTCCCTGCGACTGCTGCACCAGATGCCAAGCCTCTTGAGGTAGATGCCGTTCCTGCCCCGGCGCGAGGTGGACGTCGATCCCTTGGACGTATGTCAGGGCGTTGAGCTGGGCAGCGTTATAGTGGATTCGTAAGTGGTCGAGTGACGGGCCGGTCAGTGCTTCGGTGCCAGCCTTGAGGTTCTCGGGCAGGCCGGTGTTGTTCTCGCGGGGCTTGCTATCTGTTTCGTTTGGCTGGCGTTGCGCGATTAGTGCTTTGGAATGGACCAGTTCGTCGTCCTCCAACGGGTCCTGGGCGCGTTGGGCATTTGCGTTGGCTGTTTTTTGTTGAATGGGCAATGGCGCCGTTGGATCTGCCAGGGCCTGGAATTGGGTCGCTTGTTTCGCTTGGTGGCTGTTAGTTGCTAATTCTTGCAAAGATCTCAGCTGGGAAACCCTTGGGCTGTTATTGGCTAGTTCTTGCATCTTCATCAGCGCAGCAGCTTCTGGCCTGTTGTCCGCAAGCTGAACAGCGGCACCTTTCTTGCCTTGTCGCTTAGGTGAACCGTTGGCAAGAGATCTGCTTTTGGTTTCCGCTGTCTTGTCAGCGTGTGCATTCATTGTGCAAAGCCGCTTGCTAGTGGGGTCACTTGAGCCTAAAGCTGCGTGCATCGGCTGCGCTTTGTTGCCTTGGGCATCGTTAAAACCCTTAAAGTTTGAAAGGCCCTTGTTGCTCGCAAAAAGCTCAGTCTCACGCAGCTGATTAGAAAGACCTGGCCTTGTCTCTCCGTCATGCTTCCTGTCCTGCCACTGAAGACCATCCTCACCACCGCGCTACCATCACCGGGGTCGAATGGAGCCATCGGTGCGGTCACCGGAGGCTAACGGTTGCGGCTCTGTCGCCAGCTAGACCGCTCGACTCTGACCGTTGTGCTGACCCGTCAAGAGTGCCTGGTGTCCTTTGATTGCGACTTTTTGTCCTTGCTGCCATCCTGTGAACTGGTTCTGCTGGAGGAGTGTACAAAGTTGATGGAGGCAATGAAGGATCGCGATGAGCAATACTTTCTGCGTGGCATCATCCATGGTGGTGATGGACCAGCTGGTCAGCGGCGCTGGCCTCCTTGGCGCCAGGGCCGCAAACCCTCAGCCTGAGAATCCTCAACACGCGCGGATGACTCCAAAGACCGATCGGCAGACCACGCCTCTGCACCATCTGCCTTCAAGGGAGCAGAATCTTTTTTATATTCTAATTCTGATCGCCTCGCCGGTGATCAACCTGTTTGTGAGCTCACTCGTTTATACCGATTTTCGAATAATCTCCCTTAAAGGAGCGCACTCGTTTGGCTTGTTCAATTGATTTCTTGGTTTCTCAAGCTTCCTTTTCGGGTGTGTACTCGTCTTGCTTGGCATCAATCTTGCCCATACCCTTCTCGCAAGCCACCAGAGACACGCCCGCAAAAGCCTCTTTGCGTTTGGCCTCTTTTCATCCCTATATTTGCTCATCAATCTTCTCACGATTTCCTACGGCGTTCTTGAATTCAAGGTGCAATCACTCTTCCTGCTGATTGTCTCCATTTGCGTGTATGCTTCGCTCAATATCATCTTTGTGTTTTGGTATTGGTATCTTGATTATCCCTCTCAGGTGCGTCGACTGCGCCACCCTGATTCCACCCCTGAAATCTGCTTTCCCAGCAGTTCACACAACGGCGAGGATTGGATTCCCAATTTCCTCGATTATCTTTATTTTACCCTCTTAACTAGCAACACCCTCGGCCCTCCGGAGAATCATTCCCCCGCCGGTCAAAAAGCCAAAACCATTGTGCTTCTCCACTCGCTGGTGATGCTCATTGTGCTGGTGATTTTTGTCTCACGTGCCATCAATACCCTCTCCTGAATCCTCACGCTCCCCGCAGCGCCCCCAGCAGCAGCGATCCATTGATCAGCACAATCACCGCCGCGCAGGCCCAGCCCAGCCCCTGGAGCCAGCGGGGGGCGACCAGCTCGCCCATCAGGCCGCGCCGACCGCAAAAGAGCACCAGCGGGATCACGGCGAAGGGAAGCTGCACGCTGAGCACCACTTGGCTGAGCACCAGCAGCCGGTTGGTGGCCTGATCCCCCAACAGCAGCACGGTGGCCAGGGCCGGAATCAGCGCCAGGCAACGGGTGAGCAGGCGACGCTGCCAGCCCGGCAGACGCAGATCGAGAAACCCCTCCATCACCACTTGCCCCGCCAGGGTGGCGGTGAGGGTGGAACTCTGGCCCGCGGCCAGCAGGCCAACGCCAAACAGCACGCTGGCCAAGGAGGTGCCCAGCAAGGGGGTGAGCAGGTGATAGGCCTGGCTGAGGTCTTCCACCGGCTGGCCCACCACCCCGTGGAA